>JAISPH010000058.1 GCA_031275035.1 Treponema sp. | reverse complement strand
TGGTGGGAAAGATCAACACCAACGCCGAATCCTTTACCTGCTTTCAAATCGGCGGCGTCTATGTTCTTCCCGAATACCGGGGCCGGGGCATCGCCACCCGTATGGCCGCCTCGCTTTCAAGCCGGCTTTTGGCCCAGGGAAAAAATATCTCCCTCTTTGTCAAAAAACAGAACCCCGCGGCCAGGGCGGTCTACAAGAAAATAGGTTTCAAGGTTTTGAAAGATTACCGGATCTGTTATTATTCCTAGTATTATATAGAACACAGGAGAAGGAGTAACTATGACCGCATTATCGAGCTTCAATGTAAAGACAAACCGGCGGACCGAATGGCTTAACATTACCGGCGAAGTGCAGAGAATAGTCTCCGCCTCCGGGATATGCGAGGGAATCTGCGTGGTCTTCGTTCCCCATACTACCGCGGCGGTTACCATTAACGAGAACGCCGATCCCGATGTAGTCCACGATGTACTTCTGGCCCTGGAGGCCGTATCGCCGGACCGGCGGGAATTCCGCCATACCGAGGGTAATTCCGCGGCCCATACCAAAAGCAGTATAGTAGGCCCCTCCCTGACGATCATTGTTGCCGAAGGAAAGCTCCTCCTTGGCACATGGCAGGGAATCTGGTTTAATGAATACGACGGCCCCCGGACCCGAAGGGTCCTTGTGCGGATCCTGGGGGAATAGCTTTTACGGGCCTACGCCGCGCTGCCTTTGGGAATGGGTACGCTTGCACGTGCAGGTTCCGGGCGGGCCCCCGGACCCGAAGGGTCCTTGTACGGATCCTGGGGGAATAGCTTTTACGGGTCTACGCCGCGCTGCCTTTGGGAATGAGCGCGCTTATGTGTGGGGAGTTTGGGAGGTTTGATGAAGAACAGGGTTAAGCCGGGATTTGTACCGGCGTTCATTTTGTCCGTATTGCCGATAAGCGCCTGTATATTCCTGGGAATGGTTCTGCCGGGATGCAGTCAAGCGGCTGCCGGGGCGGACATGGCTGCAGCTCAAAGCGGCAGATCGGAGGCTGGTTTTTATGGGACTGGTTTTTCCAAGGCTACCTCCGGCGAATACGACGTATACGAAGCCGAAGCCGTTCCCGCTGCGGATAACGTGCTCTCTCAATCCGCAGAAAAAAGCAGAAAGCTGGTTCAACGGGCCAGCCTCCGTATTCAGGTTGAAGATCCGGAAAAGACGGAGGATTCCCTCATGGCCGTTATGGATACCTACAATGCCTATGCCGCTTCCACAAGCATCTATGAAGATTCCCGTTCCTATACCATCCGGGTTCCCTCGGCCTCCTACAAATCCTTTTTCTCCGCCCTCTCCGGCATGGGAAAGCTGCTCCACCGTACCGAAAGCGCCGAGGATGTAACCATTCAATTCTATGATCTTGAAGGAAGGCTTGCCACCAAACAGGAACTGCTCAAAACCTTTCAGGGTTATTTGGGCAGAGCCCAAAACATAGAGGAGATCCTTTCGGTGGAAAAGCGGATTGCGGAGCTGCAACAGGAGATCGACTGGACCGGGACGGAGCTCCGTTCTCTGGCGGATCTGGCGGATTATGCCACTATCGATCTGACCCTGACGGGTCCCGCCGGGTCCTACAACAAGCCCGGCCTGGGGGACAAAATCCTCAGCCTGTTTCGTTCTTTTGGGGGTTATGCCTCTGCGGTTCTGGTAACGCTGATAGGGATCGTGGTCTTCGGCGTTCCCAGTATCCTGCTTTTGGCCCTGCTCTTCTGGCTCTTTTTCGGAAAGATCGGCCTTTTGAAAAAGCTGTGGCGCGCCGCTGCGGGGAAGACTAATCCCGGCAATATATAAAAGGACGGACGATGAGCATCATCAACGAACCAAAAAACAAGTTTCCGCTGATACGGGCGGTGCGGGCGCTGCTGGAACACCGGGCCCTTTGGATGTATCTCCTCCTGGATGAAGCGCGCCGGCAGGGGCTTGATCCTGAAAAGTTCGCCCCCCCTGCCATTCGCCGTTGCGGCCTTTACCACGGGAGCATGCACAGCGAAAACGGAAAAGATACCAGCCTGAAACGGCTCAAGAAAAAACTTTTCGGCCTCCCCGGACGGCTGGTCTTTGAGATGAAGATCCGCCGCTGTACCGATGACAATTTTGACGTGGATTTTCATTACTGCCCCCTGGTCAAGGCATGGCAGAAGCAGGGCTGTTCCGGTGAAGAGATGGACCGGATGTGCGAATATGCCATGTGGGGCGACCGGGGCATTGCGGAAAGTTTTGGCTGCGAGCTGGATCTCCTCAAAACCATCGCCAGGGGAGACGGCAAATGCGAAATCCGGTTCAGGCGGAAAAACCATGCAGGATGATCCGGCTCAAATTCCAAAAAGGATAAAAGAATTCCGGGAGGTACTGGAAATCAGCGCCATAGACATGGCGAAGGATATCGATGTCCCCTTTGAAACCTATGAACAGTATGAATCGGGAGCGCTGGATATTCCCATCAGCGTACTGTATAAAATATCCAGCCTTCTCGGAACCGATACAACGGTGCTGCTCACCGGGGAAGATCCCCGGATGGACACCGCCAGCTTGTGCCGGTCCGGCAAGGGCGTCAGGATAGAACGTTTCCCGGGCTATGAATTCGCCAGCCTCGCCTATAACTTTAAGGGCAGAACCATGGAGCCCCTCTTGGTTTATCTGGACCCCGGGAAAGAGCCGGCGCCGCCAGTTACCCATTCAGGGCAGGAATTCAACTATATCGTCATGGGAAGTGTCAAGGTAACGGTGGACAAACGGGAGTACATTCTCGACCAGGGAGATTCCATCTATTTCGACGCCCGGCTGCCCCATGGCCAGGCCGCAGTAAAGGGTCCCGCCCAATTCATCACCATCATTCAGGAATAAGCGCCATGGACGAAATACTTTCGCGGTTCTGCCCGAGGATTGATTTTGAAAGCTACGAAGACTTCTACGAAAACTACGCGTGCAATGTACCGGAAAATTTCAACTTTGCCTACGACGTAGTTGATCAATGGGCCGTACTGGAACCGGACAAGCCCGCCCTTCTGTGGACCAACGACGAAGCGGAGATGAAGTCCTATACCTTCGGGGAGATAAAGCGTTTAAGCGACAAGGCCGCCGGGTCCCTCCTGGATCTGGGCATACGGAAGGGCGATGTGGTGATGCTCATTTTGAAGCAGCGGCCCGATGTGTGGATTCTTATGGCCGCCCTGATGAAGATTGGCGCAATCTGTATCCCCGGCACCTATCAGCTTACCGTGAAGGATATTGTCTACCGCTGTAATACCGCCGAGGTGAAGCTGCTTATCAGTATTGACGACCCGGAGCTGTTGGATACCATCAGGGCGGCCCTGCCCCAGTGCGCGGGACTCAAGCATGCGGTTGCCGGCAGCGCCGTTCCTCCGGACTGCATCGACATGAGGGCCGTCATAGAAAAGGCCCCGGAGAGTTTTATCCGGCCTTCCGGCATGATTACCAAAACGGCGGACTCCATGCTGATTTACTTTTCCTCCGGTACCACCGGAATGCCCAAGATGGTGCTCCACAATTACAGCCTGCCCCTGGGGCATATCGTTACCGCCAAGTACTGGCAGTGCGTCGAGGATGGCAGGGTTCATCTGACCCAGACCGATTCGGGCTGGGCCAAATTCGCCTGGGGCAAAATCTACGGACAATGGATCTGCGGCGCCATAGTGGGGGTCTACGATACGGAAAAGTTTACCCCCCAGGGCATGCTTGCCGCCCTGGACCGGCTTCGGCCCGCCACCTTCTGCGCTCCCGCCACGGTATTCCGCTTTCTTATAAAGGAGGATCTCTCGGGCTTCGATTTCAGCTATATCAAACATACCTCTCTGGCAGGAGAACCGTTGAGCCCCGAGGTGTATCACCGGATAAAGGAAATGACGGGCCTTGAAATCAGGGAAGGCTTCGGCCAGTCCGAGACTTCGGTAATGGCCGCCTCTTTCAAGTGGCTTCCGGTAAAGCCGGGTTCCATGGGAAAACCGGCGCCCCTCTTTGGCCTTAACCTGTTGGACGAGAATGAACAGCCCTGCGACGACGGTATTGTAGGCAATATGAGCATAACCAATGCGGGGAACAATCAGCCCCCGGGCCTCTTTACCGGCTACTGGAAGGATGAGGAAATAACCCGGGCCTCCTGGTACGGCGGAGTGTACCATACCGGCGACATGGCCTGGCACGACAGCGACGGTTACTACTGGTTTGTGGGAAGAAACGACGACGTTATAAAATGTTCGGGCTACCGGATAGGTCCCTTTGAAGTGGAGAGCGCCCTCATGGAGCATCCTTCGGTGCTTGAGTGCGCCGTAACCGCCGCGCCGGACCCCCTGCGGGGACAGGTGGTCAAGGCTACTATTGTGCTGGCCCGGGGTTTTAGTCCTTCGGAGGAACTGAAGCATGAACTGCAGAACCATGTAAAGCGGGTTACCGCCCCCTACAAGTATCCCCGGATTGTCGAATTTACCGCGGAACTTCCAAAGACTATCAGCGGCAAGATACAGCGGAATGTAATACGAAAACAGGACCTGGATAATGCCAGATGACGTGCGGCTAGACCGTTTCGCCCATGATGGGAGAGGCCAACTCGGTTGAACGCCGGTACGCCGCTTCCACGGCGGCTGTTACCGCCCCCCGGAAGCCTGCATTTTCAAGGGCGGCTACGCCCTTAATGGTCGTGCCCCCCGGGGAGGTAACCATGTCCTTCAATTCCCCCGGATGTCTGCCGGTTTCCTGCACCATTGCGGCGGCCCCCAGAACGGTTTGGACGGCATAGCGCAACGCCTTTTTCCGGGGAAGCCCCGCGAGGACGCCTCCGTCGGCCAGGGCCTCTATAAACATATAGACAAAGGCGGGCCCCGAACCGGAAAGACCCGTAACGGCGTCCATGTACCCTTCCTCCAGATAATCCACAATGCCCGCGGCGCTGAGAATTTTTTCCAATTCCGCCGCCTTTGCCGCCGGGACCTCCCTGGAAACGGCCATGGCGATAATGCCTTTGGAGATCAGCGCCGGAGTATTCGGCATGATCCGCACCACCGGAATAGACGCCACCGGGGCATGATCCGCGGGTATGTCGGTTCCGGCGCCGCCGAGGATGGCCAGGATCTTCCCGATGGACCAGCCCACCGCCATGGATACCAGCACTGCGGACTTTCCCGCCGCAAGCTGGTCCCGGACCGCCGGAGCTATTTCGGCAAGCACCCCGGGCAGAACCTGGGGTTTTACCGCCAGGAAAACATAATCCGCCTTTTTTACCGCCTCAACGTTTGAAGCATAGACCGATGCTCCCAGGGATCTGGCCAGGGCTTCGGCCTTGGGCCTGTCCGTATCGGTAAACCCTATAGCGACGCCGCCGTATTGCGTAGCGCCCTTCATCAGGGCAGCGCCCATGTTTCCGCTGCCTATACAGGCAATAGTTACGCTCATTGGTTAATCCTTTTCCGCTAAAAATACCGTACCCCGCTGGGTTCCGGCGGCTAAAGCCTCTAATACTCCCCTGCGCCCTCCGTGGGCCAGGATCATGGGGATGCCGTATGACACCACCCGTTCAGCGGCGTCCAGCTTGGTTACAATGCCGCCGGTACCGAAACTGCTCACGCCGCTGGTTGTAACCATTTCCCTGACGGCGGCAATGTCCCGAACCGTTTCCACCAGCCCGGCATTGGGATCTTCCTTGGGGTTTTTACGGTAGAGCCCGTCAATATCGCTGAAGAGGACCAGAAGATCCGCGCTCCAGAGTACCGCCGACTGGGCGGCCAGGGTATCGTTATCGCCTATTTTGATTTCCTCCACCCCCACGGTGTCGTTCTCGTTGATGATAGGGATGATTCCTTCATCCACCAGGGTAAAGAGGGTGTTCCGCATATTCAAGGTACGGATGGAATCGCCGAAATCGTCCCTGGTAAGCAGGATCTGGGCAATGCGTTGGCCGCAACGTTCAAAGGCCCGGCGCCAGGCCCGCATCAGCTCCACCTGTCCCACGGCGCAGAGGGCCTGCCGGTAGTGGAGATCCTTCTTGCGGGCCCATTTCCCCATGGTGGAAAGCCCCGCTATCTGCGCCCCGGAAGAAACGATAACAATCTGCTTCCCCTTTTTAATAAACGCCGCGGCTTGTCCGGCAAATTCTTCAAGAAGCTCCTGGTTAATCCGGCCTTCATCGCCGGCCAGGATATTGGAACCAAATTTAAAAACAATCTTTCTCGCTTCAGCAATTAAACGGGGTATCGCCATTGTTCAAAGCATCCTTATTTGACCCGAGCCCTGTATACGATACTTTATCGTTGTTAAGGCTTCAAGTCCCATGGGCCCCCGGGCGTGAAACTTCTGGGTGCTGATCCCCAGCTCCGCGCCGAAGCCGAATTCGCCGCCGTCGGTAAAGCGGGTTGATGCATTGACGTATACGCAGGCCGCGTCCACCCGGCGGCAGAAGACGTTGGCGGCCTCCATGTCCCTGGTAAGGATCGCCTCGGAATGTCTGGTCCCGTAACGGTTGATATGCTCAATCGCCTCGTCCAGGGAATCCACCACCTTGACTGCCAGAATATAATCGAGAAATTCCGTCTCCCAGTCGGATTCATGGGCATCCTCCAGGACCAGTCCCGGCGGCAGCGACGCGCCGGCGGCGGCCTTTGAGGCGGCGTCGCAGCGGAGCTCCGCCCTGCCCGCCAGCCGTTCCGCCAAAAGGGGCATCAACGCGGCGGCGGCGTCCCGGCGGACAAGGACGGTTTCCACCGCATTGCAGGCGCCGGGTTTCTGGAGCTTCGCGTTCTCGATAATATCCGCCGCCTTTGCCGGATCAAACCCGGCTTCCACATAGATATGACAGTTCCCCTCGCCGGTCTCGATCACCGGGACCCGGGCATGTTCCACCACCCGCCGGATCAACTCCCTCCCCCCCCGGGGAAGGACCACGTCGATCTTCCCCCGGGCGGCGAGGATAAGGTCCACCTCGTCCCGGCTGCCCGATTCCGCCAGGGCCGCCGCTTCGGGGATACCCCCGCCGGCGGCAAGCCCCGCTTTAAGGGCCTTTACAATGGCCCGGTTCGATTCCAGCGCCGCCGAGGAGCCCCGGAGCAGAATGGCGCACCCCGCCTTATAGGCAAGACAGAAGGCGTCGGCGGTTACATTGGGCCGGGATTCATAAATAAGAGCCGCCACCCCCAGGGGCACCGTGATTTGTTCGATTAAAAGACCGTTGGGCAGGGTCCAGCCCCTGACCCGGCCGATGGGGTCCTCCTGGCGGACCACCGTATCAATCCCCTGGATAACGGCGTCAATCCGCCTGTCATCGAGGAGGAGCCTGTCTACAAGGGCTTCCTTGACTCCGGCGGCCCGGGCGGCGTCCACGTCGGCTTCGTTGGCCCGGAGTATCTCCCCCCGGGAACCGTCGATGGAATTCATCACCGACCGGAGAGCCCGGTCCTTGGCCTGCCGGTTTTCCAGGGCCAGCCGGGCCTGGGCTTTCCTCAGGGTCTCAAAGACGGTATCCAGGGAAATAACGGACATTTTTTACTCCAAAACGGTATTTTACCGGCAGCCCCATACGGTATACAGTCCAGCCCGAAAGTCCCTCCGGGCCATTTGCCGGAAGGTATGGGTTATAGGGGCGCTGCCGCACCCACGTCATACGTCCCTCCGGGCCGGCGTCCATGGCGGCCCGTCCGGGGGCCCCTGTATACTATCATATAAACGCCGTTACGTGAACTTCCCGGAGATGCCGACAGGGTTGTCCGGAAACCTCGCCGGGGGGTTCCGCGTGTCCCCGGCGGACAGCGCTTTCCGGCCTTGACAAACGGGGGATGGTGGTTTACGACTATAGAGAGGTGTAAATTGAAAAAATATCGACTGCTGTTACTGGGATTGATAGTTTTGATGGTCTTTGCGGGGTGCGCCGGATGCAGCGGCTGTACCGGCGCAAAGGAAAGGCAGCGCCAGGAAGAATTGGCCCGGCTTGAGGCGGAACGGCTTGCCGCCGAGGAGGCTGCCCGGCTGGAAGCGGAGCGGCTTGCCGCCGAGGAGGCTGCCCGGCTTGAGGCGGAGCGCCTTGCCGCGGAAGAGGCGGCAAGAAAAGCGGCGGAAGCGGCCCGCCAGCGGGCCAGCCAGCCCGCTCCGGCAGCCACCATATCCCAGGGGGTCGCCCCCAGGGATCCCGGTAATCCCTTCTCCGGCACCTGGACGAACAACAGCGAAACCATAGTCCTGGATGTCGATGCCGCCGGGGCTGTTACGGTCAGGAAATATGTTATCACCGACGAGTATGTGGAAATGTTCTGGCGTGAAATGCGGGGCATCCCGTCGGGAGGATACTACGACACCAGAAACCCCGTCGATGTTGAAAGCGCCTATACCGGCAACGGCGCCATGACGCTGAACAACAATAACATTACCATTGCGCTTTCGCTGAAAAACGGCAACGGCGATGTCAGGGAAGTAAGCTGCAGCGGCACCTATCAGTTTGACGATCAGAAGACCAATTTCAGGATGAGCAAGGGCCTGCCCAGAAAGATTATCCTCCGGGAGGATACAAGAAAGCAGATCGACCAGAAGGAGTACGTGTTCCAGTTTTTCAGGACGCGCTAATCCGGCAGTCCCGACCGCAGCCCCCCTTCCCTGGGAAGGGGGGTTTTTGTATATACACAGCTTCAGGAACCGGGTATAGTTTTCGTGCCCGTAACCTTAAAACCCTGGAGCCGCGGCGGCAGCATGAAAACCTGCGGGATTGTCGTTTTTACATCCTCCATCCTGTTCTTCCTGGCCCTGGCCTCCTGCGTAAGCCGTCCCCCCGCCCCTTCCGCATCCGGGGCCGGACCTGAATTTCCCCGGCCCGAAAGTCCCGCCCCCCCGCCGCCCCCCGGACAGATGGAGCGGGTAACCCGGAACATTCAGGGACGCTTCAAAACCATGGACAACTATTTTATCCTCGGGGAAGCATCCGAAATTATCGTTAAGGCCCGCCTGCGGGAAGACGGGGAGGACTACGAGATCACCTATGATCTGCAAAACGCCGCCGCCGAAGGTTCCGCGTTAAGGGTTGATTTTTCGGCGGAGGAAATACGGAGCGGCAGCGTCCGGCGGGATACCCTGTTGTGGACCCTGGAGGAAGACGGGGCCGGAATCCTCCTGTCCATGGATGACGATTACCAGGATGTCTGGGAACAGTACTTTGATCTGTTTGACCGGTATCAGGCAAAGCTTACCTTCTTCGTTACCGGAGAATACGGGCCCTTCTGCGGCAAGGCCCTGAGCCGGGGCCATGACATTGGGTATCATACCCTCAATCATCTTAATCTGCTAAAGGTGTCCCGGAAGGTATTCTTTGAAGAGACCCTGGCGGCCCTGGAGGGGTTCAGGAAAGCGGAGATTCCCCTCAGGGCCTTCGCCTATCCCTACGGCCTTTGGGAGCCCTGGATGAACGAGGAGCTTTTTAAGTCCTTTGCGGTGATCCGGGGTTTTGGCGTTACCTACCGCATATACAGCGGGGATGCAATAACGGACAGCTACATCTCCTCCAAATCCATCGACAACATCATCTACAAAGAGGACGGCGCCTTCAAAGCCGCGGTAACCATGATGCTCAGGACCGCTAAATTTTTGGGCCGCATCCTGCCGCTGACGACCCATACCATCGCGGATGACGCCGCCTGGGGCATTAAGCCGGAGCGGCTGGAATACATACTGCAAAGCGCGGCGGATCTAAAGTTAAAATTTTACCGGTACAGTGATTTTTGACGGCCTTTGCGGACTTTGGTCCGCAAAGGCCCTTCGTTCCGCCGGATTTACCGGGTTCCCTTGCCAGGATCCTCCTTTTTTTTCATAATACGGGCATGGATAAGGGCGTCATTTTGATCGCATTGCCCCGGGAACGGGTATCCGCCGGGATTCTTGAAAAGCTGAAAAAGGCCGGCGCGGGCCGGGAAATAGCGGTTACCTCAAGCAAGAAAGAGGCGGAGCAGTTGCTTGACGCCGTCGAAATTGCCGCCGGCGACGTGCCCTTTTCCCTGGTTTCCCGGATGCCCCGCCTCAAGTGGGTACAGCTGTGGTCCGCCGGGGCGGATCAGCTCCAGCGTTATCCCGAATTGAAGAACGCTCCCTTTACGTTAACCTGTACCTCGGGCATACACGGAGAACAGATCAGCGAACACCTCTTCGGTATGCTGTTCGCCTGGAACCGCCGTTTCCCCGCCG
>JAISPH010000184.1 GCA_031275035.1 Treponema sp. | reverse complement strand
ATAAATTTAGTTGTGATCTTATATGAACTTAACGGCGCCTCTAAAAACCAAGCGAGTTTTTAGAGGCGCCCTTAGATAAATTCAGGACAGCTTTCCCAAAAGCGGCGGCGATTTCGGCCCCCCGTCCGGCGGCTCAGGATTTGGACGGCCTCGGGCATGACGAAAGAGGCGGCGCCGTCATGGAACGCTAAATTATATCTTCGCTGCCAAAATACACCGACCGCAGACTGTCGCTTTCTATCCACTTTAAAATGTTCTGGTTGAATTCTTTGGCCGCGTTGTAGCCCATTTTTTTAAGCCGCTCGTTCATGGCGGCGGTCTCGATAAGGATGGGGACGTTCCGGCCGGGCTTAACGGGGATCTCCAGTTTGGTAACCCCCACCCCCAGGATGTCCATGGTCTTGTCCTCCGCCCCCAGGCGGTCGTAGGGTTTGGCGGCGTCCCATTCCTCCAGGTTTACCACCAGTTCAATCTGGGTCCGCTCCTTAATCGCCCCCACCCCGTGGAGGTGGGTGATATTCAGGATTCCCAGGCCCCGGATCTCCATGTGGTGGCCGATGATCCGGTTGGCCCCGGTCCCCATCAGGGTGTTGCCGTTGGCGCAGTGAATGTCCACCACGTCGTCGGCGATAAGCCGGTGCCCCCGTTTGATCAGGTCCAGGGCGGTCTCGCTTTTACCAACCCCCGAATCCCCCAGAATAAGGATTCCCAGACCATAAACTTCCACCAGCACCCCGTGGACGCTTTGCCGGGGGGCGAAGATTTCCGCCAGAATCCGCAGAAGCCGGGCGGTAAATTCCGACGAAGGGAGGTCCGTCTGAAGGATAGGGCACTGGGCCTTTTCCGCCTCATCAAAGAAAACCGGGGTAGGCTCCAGGGCGGTGGTAAAAATACAGCAGGGAATGGGGAAGCTGAACATCTTTTTTATATTTTCCGCGTTCCCCTCCCTGGTAAGCTTCTGGAGGCAGGCGGATTCACCGCTGCCGAATATCTGAATCCGCTGATGGGCAAAAACATCGTAAAAACCCATGATCGCGCCCATGGGCCGGTTCAACTCGGAGCTGCATATTTCCCGGACCAGACCCTTCCGGCCCCCTATGCAGCGGAGGTTAAGGGAATTGTGCTCCTTAAGCTCCAAATCGATCAAATCCAGAACCGTAAACGTCTTTGCCATGGGCTTATTCTAGAGAACAGCCCCTCATCCCGCAAGGCGCCGCGTAAACCCCGCCGCCTGATCAACGTTAAATATGTGGATATGTCTTGTTATATGGGCGCATCGCCGCCCTTCCGGGACGGCGACCGGGCTATCGCTCCAATTCCTCGGCCCCCTGCGGGGGCCTGCGGTATTTCCGCTCTATCCCTTGCGCGGCTAAAAAATGGCCTCCATGCTGCGGCCTCCATGCCGGCGCGGTTTGGCCTTGACAGTTCCTCTAAGATAAACCGCTTTGCGGTTCATCACGAAACTCCAGGAGAAATAAGAAGGCATCCCTGCCATTTTTGTGAAAACGGCTCCGGCCGCCATATACATTTACTTAATGGTCAGGCATCTTTGCGGCCCGATCCCACCGGGACAGAATACGGGGACCCCCACCGCTAGATATAGCGCCTGGGGTCAGACCTCACCCCCTACATCTAGTGGTACATCAGAATATGCTGGAGTAGGACCCCGCCGGTGTTCCCCATGGTTCATTGACAGAATTTACGGGCCGGGATTATACTGATTTGCGTTTCCTGGCAAATTTTGCCGATAATAGTCTAAGAGGTATGTGGTGTCCCGGGTTCACGAGTATAAACGGCTGGAAAACAGCCTGGTCGGCAAGACCAAGAGCTTTGTAGTGGCCTTTGCCCGGGCCCTGGGCGGGGGTATCCGCTCTTTTTTCCGTTTTCTGGCCCGCCGCTATACCGTTGTCCTGATCCCCCATTCGGAAAAAAAAGTCTACAATCTCCATATCACGATCTTCTCCGTCTGCTGTTTCATCCTCTTTATGGCGGGGATCATCGGGGCCTTTTTCTGGTACAGTGCCTCCTACGGGAATGCCCTGGGGGCGCTGGCGGGGAAGGACAGCCGCCTAAAGGACACCCAGGCCAGTCTTGACCAACTGCGGGACGAAATAACCGGACTTTTGCAGGAGGCCAGGAATTTTGAAACCGTCCTTTCCGGGACTCTGTACGCCCTGGGGGGGGAGGTAAAACAGGGGAGGGACAGGCGGGGGGGCTCCGGCGATTTGTCTACTTTTTTTGACATCCGGGAAACCCCGGAGGGGATGCTTCAGGAAGTGGACGACGTGCGCCGCCTGTCCGATTACCTGGCCTCCGCCCAAGAACCGTTGCGGGAGATCGGAACCCTGCTGGACTCCCAAAGCGCCCTGCTTACGGAGATTCCCAGCGTGTGGCCGATTAAAGGCGGAATTGGGCACATTTCCATGTTTTTTGGGCAGAACGAGAATCCCTTTACCGGGCAGTACTATATCCACAAGGGGATTGATATTTCCACCTACCGTTCCGGGGACCCGATTGTGGCTACCGCCGACGGCCAGGTGGTTACCATCGATTTTGACGCCGAAGGTTTCGGCAATTATGTGATCATCAAGCATAAACACGGCTATTATACGCGCTATGCCCACCTGCAAAAATCAACGGTGAGAATCGGCCAGCGGGTCCAGCAGGGCGGGGTTATTGGATATATCGGTAATACGGGGCTTTCTACGGGTCCTCATCTGCATTACGAAGTTCATATCGGCAGTGACGTGGTGGATCCCTATAAGTATATCAATATCCGCTCCAGTATCGCCCGTGTCCCCGCCCGGTAAGCGGTTTTTCTATGGCCCAGCATCCGGAAGATTTCTCTATCAATACTTTCGTCGGGGCCAACGCGGAACTGAACGGGGACCTGGAAACCGATGGTTTTACCCGGATAGACGGGGCAATCCGGGGCAGTCTGACGGTCAGGGGCCGGGTGATCATCGGGGAAAGCGCCAGGCTGTGCAGCGCCGTCAGCGGCACGGCAGTGACTATCGGCGGGGTGGTCCGGGGCAATGTGCTTGCCAGTGAACGTCTTACGATCCTGTCTACCGCCATTGTGCTGGGGGATATTATTACCCGGCGTATCCAGGCCGATGAAGGCTGCCTGATCCACGGCCGGGTCCGGGTTTGTACCAGCCCGGAGGCCTGGGAGCAGGCGATCTGTGAATACCGGGACGCCCAGGGGGTCAAGTCCGCCCTGTCCCGGTTTACCCGTCCCCCTTCCCTGCCCTAGTATTCCGACAACATTGAAAGTACGGCCTATAGCCTGAAACCGTATCGCACAGCGAAGCGCAAGGGATTGGAGGGGTTTAGCCGCGCCGCAGGCGGGGCCGGAGCGAAGCGGAGCTCCGGAAAGCCCGGTTCCCGCCGCAGGCGGGAATGCGCCCAAAGAACCCATAGTTTTAATAGTGTCGCGATACCAGGAGCCTGCCGCGTTTCTAAAAACGGGCGGCCCAAAGGAGTGATTGATGGCAAAAGTCGATCTTCCCGCCGATTCCCAGGGACTCTTTTCCGATACCGCTTCTTATATACATCCCACCATCCGTCCAAAAACCGAAAAGCGGCGTCCGGGCCGGGCCTCCGGGCCGGGAAAAGCCGATTTTACCTCCATCCTGGAGCATTCCCGAACGCCGGAACTGGAAACCCCGGAGACGCCGCCGGTTTCCGAAGAAACCACGGCCAAACTCCTGGAGGAAGTGCGGAACGCCGGGAATCTCCTGGGGGAGCGGCCCTTCCCCCAGGAGATCCTGGCCTACAAGCAGGCGGTAAAAAATTTCATGCGCTATGTGGTGGATAACAGCTACCAGGTAGAACAGCAGCTTGGGATACCCCAATATCTAAAACCTAACTTTAGGGGCGTCCGGGGCAGTTCCGATTCCCAGCGAAGGGTCCTGCATCCCATGATCCGGGTGGTGGACCGCAGGCTGGAGGAACTGGCCGCCGCCTTGATGAAGGGCCAGCTTTCCCAGCTTGAAATCCTCTCCCGCCTTGAGGAGATCAAGGGGCTTCTGGTAGACTTAATCTCGTAATATGTCCGACCAAAACGATTTTGATTATCCTGAAGATTCCGGGGAAATCGAAGAGGATATTTCCTCCCTGGAGGATAGTCCCGAAGACGATTTCGTGTCCGCCGATCTGGAGGCTCCCCCTGTCCAGGCGGAGCCCTTAAGCCCGGATACCCCCCTCTACCGGCTCCATCTGGACTACGCCAACGAAAATTTTATCGCAGGTTACCGGAACGATCCCCTAAGCCGGGGCGATAAAGTGATGGTAGCCACGCCTTACGGCCGGGATCTGGCCCTGGTTTCCGGCCCCCTGCGCTGCCATTGCGGCCAGAGCGGCCGCGGCAGGACCGCGATCCCCTGGATAGAACGGCCGGCCGCCCCGGATGAACTGGACAGGGAACGTTACAACCGGGAGCAGGAAGATGAGGCCGGCCGGATCTGCCGCGAAAAGATAGGAAGCCGCAGGCTGGAGATGAAACTGGTGCTGGTTCACAGCATGGTGGGGGAATCTAAGATATGGTTTTTTTACACGGCGGAAAGCCGGGTAGACTTCCGGGAACTGGTTAAGGACCTGGTGGGGATCTTTAAGACACGAATCCAGATGCACCAGATCGGGGTACGGGATGAGGCCCAGGTTGTAGGCGGCCTTGGGGTCTGCGGCCGCTGTTATTGCTGCCACGCGGCGGCGGGCAAGCTAAAACCCGTGTCCATCAAAATGGCAAAGGATCAGAATCTGTCCCTCAATTCCATGAAGATCTCCGGGCCCTGCGGACGGCTCCTCTGCTGCCTGGCCTATGAACATAATTTCTACAACGAACAGCGCCGCCAGATTCCCCCGGAAGGGGCCCGCCTTAGCTGCGACGGAACCCAATGGCGGGTACTGGAAGCCAATGTTATCCTGGGGCGGCTTAAACTTTCCGGCGATGACGGCCGGGTGCTGGATCTGCCCGCCGCCTCGTTTGAACGGGTCGAAGGCCGCTGGGAATTTTCCGGTTCGCCGGCGGGCCGGCCGTAGGCTGCTGTTCGGGGCAGGTCTTAGCCGTCTAAAAAATACCACCCGGTAGGTTGCTGGATAATGCTTTGCCGTTTTTTTACGATACGGTTTACCCTCCCATAGGCGATATATCAGCCCGCGCCATAGCGGTACTCCTCCTTCGCCGCGGTAACCCGCTTGTTTCCCTGCACTACTATGCCGATGCGGGGATCGTTAAAACAGTCCATCACGGCGTTCTTATCCCTGCGGGAGATAAAGATGCCTTCGATAGGGGTGGATACTCTCCCCGGTTCGGGGCCAGCCGTATTATGTCGGCCTTTAGCCTCTCATTGATCCGTCCCGCCGCCTCTCCATCGGTTTCCATGCCCGGAACTATGTTATAGTTGGTAAGATTAGGCAAGAAGATGGCAGGATTGTGTATTTTCCGGGGCCGCCGCACCGGGTATATTCAATTTGTTTTTACGTTTCTTGTATGGAGCTAAGGGCGCCGGGGCGGAATCAAAACCATTTTGAAATTGCGCGGTAAGCATGGCGTTACCATGTCGCAGACAGCCCTGGCGCGGCTGTTGTCCAAGCCCTCTGTGGCCGCCCCTGTCATTGGCGGGACAAAACTTGACCACATCAGGTAAATTCAATCGGTAGCTTTCCCAAAAACTGAAGTTTTGGGAAAGCCTCGCCATATAAGAGAATTTCTAAAAGCTTCGGTTTTTGGGGATACCGTAACAGGAGTGTAACGTGAATAATAGAGTCCTTCAGAAAACCACATGGACGGCGGTGTATGATGGCTGAAACGCTCGCCCGGGAATTTATTTACTTCTGGTACTACTTCGACATCCAGCTTCGGCAGATCGCCGGATACTGGATTTTTGGGATGCTGCTGGGTTCGTTCATGTCCGTGTTCGGAAAAGAAAAAATACACGGTCTCTTTGCCGCATTACAGGGGAGGAAGCCGGGGGTTTTGGGACTGATCCCCGCCTCCCTTATCGGTATCGTTTCCCCCCTGTGTATGTACGGCACCGTCCCGGTTGCCGCCTCTTTTTCCGAAAAGGGCATGGAGGATGACTGGCTCGCCGCTTTTATGATGAGTTCAATCCTCTTGAATCCGCAGCTGCTTTTCTACAGCGCGGCCCTGGGGCCGGCGGCCTTGGTCATCCGTTTTACCAGTTGTTTTATCTGCGGTATCGCCGCGGGGCTTTGTGTGCGGTATCTTTGCCGGAATAAAGATTTCTTTAATTTTACCGGTTTTACCGCCCCGGCGAGTCGTGATACGGACCCAAACCCTTTTTTGAGGTTTCTTAAGAATTTCGGCAGGAACGTAAAGGCGACGGGTTTGTATTTTCTTGCCGGCGTCGTCCTTTCCGCGCTTTTTCAGCGCCATGTCCCCGGCGAGGTGATGGCCTCTCTTTTTGGGCGGGGCCGCCGGGGTTTCGGCCTCCTGATGGCCGCCACAATCGGGGTTCCCCTTTATATGTGCGGCGGCGGGACAATCCCGCTGCTGCGGCAATGGCTTGCCTCCGGTATGACAATGGGTTCCGCAGCGGCCTTTATGATAACCGGTCCCGCCACAAAGATCACCAACCTGGGGGCCTTGAAAATTGTGTTAGGAATAAGGCATTTTATTTTTTACTGGGTTTTTGTAATCGCCTTTGCCCTGCTCAGCGGGTTCGCGGCGGACCGGCTGTTCGGGATTGGATAATTTTTTTAAGGGTTTATGATAATGACGGCGGCGCAGGCGGCGGTTTTTATGTTTTTCTTGCGACATCCATGACAATAATGACCCTGTTGTTTCCTATGATCGTTATCGACCTTAGTTCCTCCCCCTGTTTGTATACTTCGCTGGTGTACTGTCCCAGCAGCAATTCCCTTCCGGCCTGTACCAGCGTATCGTATATTTCCCTATAATTTCCCGGAGCTGTTTCCGTCCGTGATCTTGCGCCGCTTAAATGATAGGTGTACCGCATATTATTAATGAACTCTAATTCCAGCGTAATATTTTTGTTGGAATATAAAATGTACCGCATCCTTTTTATCGTATGGGATGCGTTTTTCCCCGGGTCCCCTCCGGGAAGCGCCCTTGATACGGTCAATTCATAATTTTCAATCTCGATGACTTCTTGGTTGTTACCGGCATCACCTCGGGAAGGCGGAAAAGGGGGCGGCGGGGGAAACCTTGGATACCCGGATCTTTCCATCGCGCCGGGAACGGTCGGCTCAAGGGGGGCCGATGGAGGTTTCGGCGGCGCCGGCTGTTTTACTTCATCGGGCGGAAGTAAGGAACTGTGTAATAATAACTTGTTCAATTATATCTTTTGTACCATGTAGTTCCAACTCACAAAAGGCGGGATTTGGATAACGGGAAGCGCCTCAAATTGTTCGTCTGTAATCTTCTTTGACAATTCGTACTCGGTGTTATCGGTTTGACAAATAACTCTCAAACCTGCGGCGGTTGTTGTAGAGCCGATAAGATTCACCGCCGTTTGAACATCGATAAGCGGTTT
>JAISPH010000118.1 GCA_031275035.1 Treponema sp. | reverse complement strand
AAATTTGAAAGGATCGGCGCCGATGGTTTCCGCAACTGGAACATGGACGCCCCGGTATACTTTGGCAGTTCCCTTCTTACCGGCCCCCTTGAGGCGGACGAGTACGTGCTTTCCCAGCTCCTGGAAGATGCGGTTAACTCCATGTGCGTTATCCGCATCTATCCCGGCCTCCGCTCCGATTATCTCCAGTCCCTGATGGACAGGGGGGTAAAGAATTTTTTCCTGGAACTTTACGACACCGGGACCGCCGGCTTCCGCGAGGGCCCATATTCCCTCAAGAGGGCCTTCAGCGCGGGCAAGCGCCGGGGCGCCCGGTTCTACTGTTCTTCCCAGCAGGAAGGGATCGTCGATTTTTCAGGTTATGCGACATCCCGGGAACTCTGGCGCGAGGGCGCCGTTCCGATGGGCGTCTACACCACCGAAACGGCGGTTGCCCGCTTCCTTGCAGCCAGCATCATCGCCGACAGCGATGAAGAACTGGCGCGGCTTATGGAAAGCACCTCCTCACCTCACGCGGATCATTGATTGCGCATAACGAATACAGACCCGTTATGCGAAGTTGAACTTTTCTGTATTTAAGCGGTTGTTGTTTAAAAACTGAAGTTTTTAAACAACTCTATTATTTATTCCCAAAATATTTTTCCAATCTCTTCGGCCATATAAGAATCTTATTACATCTACCTTCTTTTCATTTTCATCTATTAAGTTTTATTGATTCTTTCATTGGTTTTGTTTTTCCCTCTTTTGTCTGTTCTAACCCTTCATTTATAAGGGAATATAATTCCAGTTTTCCGGCCAACAACTCATACGTTTCTATACTCATCACGGCAAGATCTCCGGTTCCATTTTTTGTAATGAATACCGGTTCTGCATATTCATGGCATAATTCAGAAATTTCGTTATAATTATTTCTCAAATCGGCACTTGGTCTAATTGTAGGCATAATTCCTCAAAAAATGTATATATAAATATTCTATCATTATTTTTGTATAATGTCAACATCTTTTTTATATGTTTGTATATATTTTAGTCCAATGTCACATAACGTTCCGGCCGATTGCGTGGGAATGTTCAAACCGAAGATCTACGCGCAACGGAATGACCTAGC
Organism: Treponema sp.; assembly: GCA_031275035.1. The sequence continues at coordinate 6,130 of JAISPH010000118.1, read as the reverse complement.
CGTTGCGGAGGCCGAGGGCCTTTAGGCCCGATGTGTAAACAGTCCTGTAGTGCAACGTAGGGGCGTACTCTATTATGTTTATTGTACTCTTTATTTTATAAGCTTTTCCAATACCTAATACACATTTCATTATTCAATAATTCAAATCTCATTTTTTTTCCATCAGGTATAAAACCCATACTATCATAAAATTTTATTGCATTACTGTTTTTTTCTGTTGCCCATAATACTGCTTCTTTTTTGTTTTTTTCGACTGCCGTTTTTATGAAATAATCAATCAATTCAGTTCCTATATGTTGTCTTTGAAATAATGGGTCTACATAAATATTTTCAAGTTCAAAGGTGTTATTATCTTTATCCCCGTCCGTACAATTTCCTATTGTCATAAAACCTTTTATTATATTGTTATCCTCATAAACATACATTTCAAATGGTTTTATATTATTGCTTAAATATTTTCTTATACTTTTCTCAATGTTTTTTACCGTCATTTTATTAATTAAATTTTCCATTGGAATAAAATCTTTATAGGCATATCTTGAACTAAAAACATGAATTTCCGCAATTCTGGGAGAATCATTAATTACAGCCTTCCGTATCATGCCATTTTACCTCAAAAAATTTTTACAATATAAAACATGCCTCCCATGCTATATACGATCCTATTGCCGTGATTATAATTATCATTTTTTCTTTTCTCCACCCCGAGTATGTGCCTGCGAAACACCTGTATTATCCGTGGGATGGGGGGGCAACCACATGAAATTGATGTTCTGTCTGCACACTCGTGCCAGGTCCCGGGTCGAATAGATGCCCTCCATGTACCCGTATACGATAAGGGCAAGCAAGACCAGGATGCCGCGCAGCGGCCGCCCGTCTTTCTTTTCGCTTCGTAGAGGGGCTTCAAATTAAGTTGCTTCAGGACACACACCAGCAACCGCACCGAATCGTCTTTAGGGATCAGCACGCCCACATCCATCGGCAGACAAGGTTGAATGCATGAAAATACCGAGCTATAGTCTTTGTTGGACAGGTTTTTCATGTAGCCAGTATAGCAGTTGGGTGGTTCCGTTGGAATCCGTCCGGCTCTTTTTTGGCCGGCCCGGTCTATTGCGGGGGTGGATCCCTTTGGGTGCGTCCACTCATGGCCTGCTTTGTGCCAGAGGACTTCTTTTACAGCCCCCTCCCAAAACAAAAAAGCCGCTAAAAACGGCTTTTTTTGTTCTAGCGAGGACAGGACTCGCCTTCCGGTCGCAAACATCCTGTTTGCTCCCTCCAGGCCGTCTTTTTTGCTAATCCGCCCGGGCCTGTAAAATACACCGCAGGATGCAACCTGTATTTGGCCCTGCACCGTGTAACATCACTACAATGAACACGCTCAATGTTTCGCGTGCCTGTTCCGGATGTCCATGGCGGATTGCCCTGCGAAACCTTTCGGTTTCTTCGGGCCGCAAAAAAGTTTCGAGTCCTGCTCTTACCGGATGTGGAGTTTGGTGTTCCACAACAAACTCCCAAAACAAAAAAGCCGCTAAAAGCGGCTTTGTTGTTCTCGCGAGGACAGGACTCGAACCTGTGACCTCCGGGTTATGAGCCCGACGAGCTGCCAACTGCTCTACCTCGCGTTGAAGTATGTCTAATTAAGATACTACATTTAAAGGAAAAAAGTCAAGTGCGTAGGGCCTGAATTGAGGAAATTAATGCGGTAAGGGCGATAAGAATAGGAAAAATAACCGGAACCGAGGGACTTACCAGCATAAAATTATACATCCCGTGGATGATCACCGCATAGAAGAACCGCAGGACCGCCAAAAAGGGCTCCTTTTTCAGGTTGACCGCCCCAAGGCCTATCCGGGCGCCACAGGCGCCGTGAAGGGGCGCTGCGGTAACGGCCCGAATTAGGGCAACGCTGAAATTTGCCGCCCCATAAAAGGCGGTCTCAATAACCGCAAAACCCAGCCCCGCGATAAGACCCGTGGCGGTTCCGAAGGCGGGAGTAAGGCTTTCCCGGTGTTTGCTAAACCTCCGGGCCAGCCAAAAGAGCAGAAGCAGTACCCCCAGGCGGGCCAGTTCTTCGGTCAGGGCTATTTGGAGAAATATCTTGGCCAGAAGTATCCGGAGGGTGAGTTCCTCCGGACTGGGAAAGAGGCTCTGGATAAGGGCGGCGGCGCCCAGGGAAAAGGCGCCGCTCAGAAGGGCCGCGAGGAACCAGGGAAAACCCATGGGGAATTTTCGGAAACGAATCCAGATATAAACCGCCAGAACCGGCAGGGCGGAGAAAGAAATCAGTAATAATAATGCCCATAATCCCTTCATAGCTATAGCATAATAGTAGCCATTTCTGTAGGGTAAAGTCCATGGGAGAACTACCAAATTCCCGGGTGATAATCTTGATGGGACCAAAACATGCGGGAAAAACCAGTGCCGGCCTCGCTCTGGCGGCCCTCCTGGCCGGAGAATTTGTCGATCTGGACGCCTTGATCGAAACCCGGACGGGAAAAAGTCCCCGGCTTTTGTATACAGAGGGCCCGGAACTCTTTAAGGAAGCGGAAGCCCGGGCCCTGGAAAGCCTTATCCCCCCGGGGGAGAAGGGCTCCCCGGAACCGGAACAGCGGCCCCTTGGGGAAAAAGAGGGGCCGGTCCGCATTATCGCCGCCGGGGGCGGGATTATCGATAACCCTAAGGCCCTGGCTCTGCTAAAAAGGCCCGGCGGCCCCCTGCTCGTCTATCTGGAAGTTTCCGCGGAAACCGCCTGGGAGCGGATCAGCCTGGCGGCCCAGGCCGGGAAGGGGCTTCCGCCTTTCCTCAATACCGGTACTCCCCAGGCCACCCACCGGCAGCTTCATGACAGGCGGGCGGCGGCATATAAAGGCTGCGCCCATCTTACCATCGCCGCCGGGGAAAAGACCCCCCAGGCCATAGGCCGGGAAATTGTCAGCCTTTTGGGGCTGCGGGGGGAATAGCCTCGGAAGCCCAGTCGTAGATGATTTTTTTGAGCCCCTCGTTCATAAGCTTTAGGGGTTTACCGCAGCCGGGACAGAGAAAACGGCCGTCCGCCCCCAGGTTTTGTTTAGCGCAGCCGATACAGTAGGTTTTTCCGCATTCAGGACAGGTGCCCGCGGGGAAGTCATCCGGGGGAATCGCAAAGAGCCGTATGGGCGGCGCCGGCGCGGGGTCCCGGGGGACCCGCCAGCGCCGTTTACAGGAGGCGCAGGAGATAAGCCGGGTAAGGGCGTCTTCATACCGGGCCCGGAGTTCATCCCTGCGAACCGCCGCATCCCCCGATAAATCCAGCTCATCCAGGCGGCGGACTATGCCTTCCGTCTCCTCCCAGCGGCCGGAGGATGCATAGATCCAGCCCAGGGACAAGAGGGAGGCCAGGTGATGGGGGTCCATTTCCAGGGCCGCCATACACGCGGTCTCGGCCCGCTGATACTCCCCCTTTTTGGTTGCCACATAGGCGATCAACTCCAAAATTCCCGGCGACGGGGCAATACCGTGGGCCTGGGACAGAAGTTCGTCCGCCTCCCCGTAAAGCCCCTCTTCAATAAGGCAGGAGGCCCGGTTACAGAGGTATTCCGTATTATCCGGCGCTATGGAAAGGGCCTTCCGGTAATACTCATCCGCCTCCTCATAACGGCCCGCCCGGACCAGGAGGTTCCCCCCGCAGTTTGCCATAAGACCTTCCGGGTCTTCATGCTTTTGGGAATCCAGAACGGCCAGGGCCTTATCCAAAGAACCCTGGAGATAGTAGAGGACCGCCCTGTTTACCCGGATAGCCGGCGCCTCTCCCAGGAAGCGGGCGGCCTTTTCCAGATGCCCGGCGGCCCCATCCGTATCCCCCCGGGTCAGGGCAATCTGGGCCGCCAGATTATGGACCCAGCCATCCTCCGGGGCCAGGGTCAGGGCGGCTTCCATGTCCGCCGCCAGTTTTGGGTCTTCCGGATCGTTCTTGAGGAGAAAGCGGTTTTCCGCCAAACGGAAACGGAACAGGGGATAATCGGGGGCCAGCCGGGCGGCCTCTTCCAACAGGGCCAGGGCCCCGGCCCGATCCCCCCGCCGTATCAGGAGCAGCCCCCGGAGGAACACCAGGGCCGGATCCGGTTCCGGCTCCGGCGTCATGGCCCTTCGCAGGGTCTCGGCCCGGGAAAATTCATCCTCCGCCATGGCCCAATTCTCGATGCCAAAGGCCCATTTCCCCGCCAGGGCGTGGGATTCCCAGCTTTCCGCGCCCAGCCCCAGCAGTTTGGATATCAGGCTGCCCAGATCTTCATAGTTATCCGCCGCCAGAAAGGCCCGTCCCGCCTTGAGGTACCGTTCCAGGGCCTCCTCTTTACGATCCAGAAGCTCATATCCATTGGCGGCGTTCCTGGCGGCCAAGCCATTTTGGGGATCCATCTCGAAAACCCGGTCATAGGCCGCGGCCGCGGCCGCATAATCATGGAGATGCCAGTAGGCATGACCCAGCAGGGTTCCCGGAACGGGGTCCCCGGACAGAGGGAGGATTGTTTCTCCGTAGGTTTTAAGCTCCTCATAGCGTTTCGCCGCATAGAGGAATTTTGCCCTTTCCCTGGCCGCTTCTTTTCCCTCAGGGGTATCGGGATCAAGCGCCAGGCAGGCGTCAATATATTCCTCCGCCTCATTCAGCAGTTCCAGCGTTAGGGCAAGTTTCCCCGCCAGCAGAAGTTCCTGCTGGTTTTTTTCCCGCCCCTCCCAGGCCTTCTTGAGCTGTACCAGGGCCGGGGCCGGCTGATCCATGGCGGCAAAGGTCTCCGCCAGGCGGAAACGGCTCAGGGGGGGGATGGCCGGATTTTCCGCCCAGGCTTCGTACCGGGCCGCGGTCTCCGAAAGCCGGGATTCTACGGAGAAGGCCTCCAGGATCGCCTCGGCGGTGTAGCGGGGGAATTCCTGGTTTATGCCGGAATCCTTTTCGGGGAAGGGCGCCGCCTCATAGGAAGCGGCGGCAAAACAGATCCGGCCCGCAGGGATGGTGGAATCCCGTATTTCCGCCGCCCAAACACCGTTTATGGCCAGAACCAGGTGGCTGCCATAGGCAATAATGGTAAGATCCACCGGAAAAACCGCTTCCCTATCCGCGGCCAAGGGCGCCGTATTCGGCGTTTGTACCGCTGTCCGGGGCAGCGCCGCAGGCGCCTGGGCCGGGACCGGCAATTCGGTCCACCCGATAAGGGCCAGGGGCTTGCCGTTCCGCAGCACATCCAGGCGGAAATAGCCCTTATTGGAAATCAGCACCGAATAGTAAGTCCCGTCATCTACCATCCGAAACATGAACCCCGCGGCGGCATAGCCCCCATGGGCGTCCAGGGATATCCGCGCTTCTATAACCTGGTCCCCGTAACGGAATTGAAGGTCCTCGATCCAGGCGAGACACTTTTCCTTTTTAAGGCCCAAAACCAGGGAGTTGGACCGGATGTATGCGTCATAGGAACTTTCCGGCCTAATATCAAAACGGCTCCGGGCCGGCTTGCTAAAGTCGGCGTCCCATTTTTCCTCGACGATCTCATCGGGATCAAACCGCTCCTGCCGGATACTGCGGGAAGGAAATATTTTTTTGATAAAATTGAACATAGCTATTCATATTATGTACCGTAAAAACGCGTTAAAGTCGAGATGCGGGAATAGAACACATTGTTCATCATTTTCCACGGCCTCTATCAATGCGCTCCATTCTGTGGTATGTTGTTTTCATCTTTAATAAGGAGAAAATACAGTTGATGCAATCCAATCGTTTTAAGGAAGCTTATGATGTTATCGTCGTAGGCGGGGGGCTTGGAGGGCTGAGCGCCGCCCTGGAATTGGCCCACCAGCAAGTACCGGTCCTTTTACTGGAACAGCACAACATAACCGGGGGCTGTGCTACCAGTTTTGTCCGGGGGCGCTACGAATTTGAGTTAAGCCTCCGGGCCGGCGCCGAATGGGGGGACGGCAAAAACGGGCACACCTATGGAGAGGTGCGGCAATTTTTTGATGCCATGGGGATTCATCCTGAGTACATAGACATCCCCGCCGCTTACCATATCCTGCTTTCAAAATACAATGTGGACTTTACCATGCCCTTCGGCATTGAAAACGCCATCGCGGCGATTGATAAGCTGGACCCCGGCCAGGGGCC
>JAISPH010000098.1 GCA_031275035.1 Treponema sp. | reverse complement strand
GAACGGGCGGCTTTGATGAATGTCGTTACCCAATATCTGGTTCCGCTGCAAGCCGGAATGGTGGACAATGTGGATACGGCGATCGATGAATTTTTGAAAAATGCCGAAGCTGCGGGCATGGACAAACTGCATGAATTATATATCAAGCAGTGGTATGCGCATGTAGACGCAAACAATGAATGGAAATAAAAGGTGAAAAACAAAATTTCGGCGGAAGAAGAATTTAATGCCGGAATGGCGGAAAAAACAAAAATAACCTTTGCCCTGGTCTACCTGTTTTTTATGTCGGCCAGGGCGATATTTAATCCATTTATTACCGTATATTTAAATGAAAAGGGCCTTGATGTAGAATTTATCGGTATCATAATGGGCATTAATTCTTTTGTAATAATATTGGCACAACCCTTTTGGGGACTTGTTTCCGATAAATTGCAGTCCGTAAAGGCTACCTTAATAATCTGTTTGATAGGCCAGGGCTTGATATCATTGCTGCTTGTACGCTCGGAAGGATTTTTTTTAATAGCCCCGTGTTTTTGCTTCTATACTTTTTTTTCTTCTCCGGAAGGCACCCTGCTTGATACATGGAGCCTGAATGCGGTAAAAAGGATAAAGGATGAAAAATCATTGGGCCAGCTTAAGCTTTGGGGCTGTCTTGGATTTGCCGCCAGCAGTATTATATCGGGTATCTTTATCAACAACCATTCTACAAGTGATATAATTCCCGTATTTTCAATCGTCTTGTTGATAATTGCCGCTACAATGTCAGCGATAAAGACACATGATAAAAAGGACAGAACAATAAAAATGGAGAAAATTGATTTATCATTAATATACAAAAACAAGTCATTCCTTGTATTTTTGGGTTTTGTTGTTATAATGCAGTATCCTCACAGGGCCGCATATACCTTTTATCCTGCCTTGTTACAGAATTTGGGTGGTTCAAAAGACATGGTCGGATATTGCAGCGCCATCATGTTTGTCTCGGAAGCAGTATTACTATTTTTGTCAAAAAAATTATTGTCGAATATATCAGCAAAATATCTTATTGTGGGATCCTCGGTATTTTTTATCATCTGGCAGGCCGGATACGCCGTTGCGACAAGTCCTTTTCATATTATGATAATAGCCGTCCTGGACGGCCCATCTTTTGCGCTTTTTACCATAGGAACCCTTTATTATTTGGATGATATTGCGCCAAAACAACTGAGAATAACATATCAAACCATCGCTTATGCCTTTTATTACGGAATAAGCGGCATAATAGGGAATACCCTGGGCGGCCTGGTTATCGGGAGTCTTGGATATCGCGCAATGTACATTATTGGTATAATATCGATTATCCTGGTTACCACGGTTTTTGTTGTAACAGATACAGTTGCAGAAAGGAAAAAGGAGGCAGAATGCCAAGAAAGGTATTGATAAGCGGCGCCGATCGAGGAATTGGTTTTGCTTTGACAAAATCGTTTTTGCAGGAAGGGTGGGCAGTGTTTGCCGGTCAATATATGAAAGGTTGGGGTGAACTTGTCGAATTACAGGGGCGTTATCCGGATACCCTTCATATTATTCCCTTTAATGTATCGGATGACATTTCTATCAAAGAGGCTTACAAGATTGTTGCGTCCATGGCAGAATGTATTGACATGATCGTAAGTAACGCCGGGATTAGTGGCAGCGGTGGGGATATTTACACCTTTGATGACAAAAGAGGGGCGGATATTTTTAATACGAACTGTATAGGTGCTTTGCGGATAACCGATTTCTTTTTACCGTTGACGGATCACCCCGGTTCTTTAAAAAGACTGTGCTACGTTTCTTCTGAGGCGGGAAGCATCGGTGTCTGCCACCGTCAGGACGGGTTTATTTATCCCATGTCGAAAACGGCCCCGAACATGGCGGTAAAACTCCTTTTTAAAGACTTATATCCCCGGGGTTATTCTTTCCGTTTGTACCATCCCGGATGGGTACGTTCATACATGTCGGGGGAAAAAAGTCTTAACGGAAAATTTGAGCCGGAAGAAACGGCAGAATCGGCCGTCCGTTATTTTCTAAAAGATGAATTCCCTGAAGATATACTTCGTTTGATAGATAATGAAAATGTTACCTGGCCCTTTTAAGGATATGCAGAATGAAAAAAACAGTTGAAATCGGAGGAGATAATCCTCAATTTGCCGCATCCCTATTAGCTCGCTTCAAGGATATGGGATTTCTGCCGGGGGATGATAATAAGACTGTGGATATGTTTGTATATATTATTGACCCGCCGCCCTGCGGCAGGAATGATTACGGAAATTTGTTATCGGGGTACCAGTCCACGGCAATAGGGCTGCTTAACGCGGTCTCCCGGCTTTTACCCCGCATGGAACAAGGGGAAGGTAAACGTCTGTGTTTTATTAACCGGTTGGCTTCTTCTATAAATTTCGCCGGCATATTTGATGGTGGCTTTGAACGGATTATTTCGGCATCCTGCAATATGGCAATAAAAATTTTGTTTAACAGGCTGCGTCCGGCCGGATATACATTCAGGCTCTATGGGGCGGAGAATTTTGAAAGCAGCGACGAGTGTCCATATATAGCGGACTATTTTATCAGAAACCGGAGCCTTGAAAAAGAATCGGAAGCCCATTCGGATGAAAACAGGCTTGTTATCCGCGGTAGATTTGAGATAGAATATCCCTGGTAAATATTCTAAATTCAAGGAGATATTTGATGATTAACGTTTTGGTGTTATGTGATGACTATTGGCACCCCGCCGAAGTGATCAAAAGAGGACTCCGGAATTTTAAAAGCAGCCCGTTTGCTTTTGATTTTGTTATGGATGCCAAGGATATTCTTACTCCCCGGATGCTTAAATATTATCCGGCAATTATCAACTGTAAAGGCAACAATTTAAACTCCGCTAATAGCGCCCCTTGGTTTGAAGATGGCGTTACCGAGACCGGGGTCAAGGATTTTCGGGACTATGTCTGCGGTGGCGGCGGATTCCTTTCTATACATGCCGCCAATACGGCAAAAAAAGGGGAGGAGTACGGGGAATTTGTGGGTAATATCTTTTTAGGACATCCTCCGCGCTGCGAAATTGATGTTATTATAAGTGGTACCCATCCCATCGTGCGGGGGGTTGAGAATTTTTCAATCCGGGATGAACACTATCAATTGGATTATTTTGCGACAGATGCGGTAGAACTTTTTTTTACCTCCTCGGAAGCGGGGGGACGGCAAATCGGCGGATATGCGCGGGAAATGGGCAAGGGCCGGCTTTGTGTCATGACCCCCGGACACATTTTGTCTGTTTGGGAACATCCTTCTTTTCAGCAACTCCTTCTTAATGCCTTGCATTGGTGTACAAAGCAATAAGCTTTCGGAATCAGGCAGGAGGCTGCCCCATGACGGACACCCTATGACTTTCCTCTTCTCCCATTCTTAAGGCCGTTTTGCTTTATCAAACCCGGCTGCGGCTCGGCTCGCCCAAGGCTTTTCCTCCAAAAACTCGGCCGGCCGGCGGCCGAAATGCCTCATTTTGAAATGTTACCGAAAGGCTTGACAAACCCGAATTTCCCTGGTAAACTTTTGTAATTATTGATATTTAATTCTGAATATTAAAATTTGCTGGACCTGAGACGGGCGGCGGACGTCCGGAAAACGGGTTTTAAGCGGTTGTTGTTCAGGAACTGAAGTTTCCGGACAACTCTAATAAGTTCCCTTAAGGAGGCGCGGGTCTTATGGAGTTTAGTTCTACCGGCGTGTTTGTTATCGAACTTGATGTATCCGGTTGCGCCCGATTCGGCCTTGGTGAATTTTACGGCGCCCTGGAAAAGAGCGGCACCGGTATTACAAAGGTAAAGCACTGGCAAGGGCTTCCCGGGGGAACTCCCGTGCTGCTTATCGGCACGACGGAAAACCGCCGTATACAACTGCTGCTTTCAAACGCCGGCCTTGACCGGCGGCTCGATCCCGAAAGCGTGATCCGCAAAACCTGTGATCTTCCCGACGGGGGAAAGGCCCTGCTTATCGGCGGGAGCGACAGCGCGGGACTGATGTACAACCTCCTGGAGACAGCCCGCCGTGTCGGGGCGGAGGGGATTGGCGCCCTCAATAAGGCGGGGGACCTTATCGAATCGCCGCAAAACAAGGTTCGCTGTGTAGACCGCTACCTTTTGGGACACCTTGATAACGAATGGTTTTTTTCGGAGGAATTCTGGCACTACCTTTTAAGCCGCATGGCCCGGGCCCGGTTCAACCGTTTCTGCCTTATCATCGGGTTTGATACGCCCTGGATGGCGCCGCCGTATCCCTATTTCGTGGAAATGCCGGACTACCCCGATGTGTATGTCAGGAATTTCGAGGCCCGGATGAGGGCGGAGAACCTTGCGGCCTTGCGTCTGATCGGCAGTCTCTGTCACCGCTACGGAATGCGATTCGTATTCGCCTCCTGGTCTCAAAGGCCGTCGAAAAACAGGGAAGAACAAACCGTCATGGGCCTTCCGGAAGATGTCGCGGACCTGGGCGAATACTGTTTTAAGGGGCTTAAAACCCTCATTGCCGCGGTACCCGAAATTGATGTGGTACAATTCCGGGTAAACCATGAATCCGGCGTAGGAACCCAGGTTTCGGCGGAAGATTTCTGGAACCGCTGCGCCGACGCGGTGGCCGATGTTGCCGCGGAGACGGGCCGCGACATCACGCTGGATCTCAGGGCCAAGGGCATGACCGACGGCATGGTAGACCACGCCTTCGCCCTGGGCCTCCCGGTAGAGGTGGCCACCAAATTCTGGTGCGAACACGCGGCCCTGCCTTACCATCTCTCGGTCATGCGCAGGGAAGAACTGGAAAGGCTGGATAACTTCAATTTTTCCCGCCGCTACTCCTACGCGAATATGCTTAAGAAGCCCCGGTATTACGACATGATCTTCCGGCTGTGGAACTACGGTTCCACCAATCTCTTTATCTGGGGCGATGCGGATTACGCCCGGCGTTTCTCCCTGGCCTGCGGCCTTTCTGGTTCCGCGGGTTTTCAGATCAACACTCCCCTGGCACTCAAGTACAACCATGAGCCCTGGCACAGAGAAGCCTGGCATACCTTTGCGAAGGAGGAGCTTCGTTCCGGAAACTGGGAGGACCAGCGCTACTGGATGTGGTACACCGTTTACGGCCGCCTGGGTTACAACCCCGATACGGATCCCGCGGTCTGGCAGGATGAATTCCGCGCCCGTTTCGGCTGCGCCGGCGAGGCCCTGGAAAAGGCCCTGGCGGCGGCCAGCAAGATTATTCCCCTTATCACGACTATTCATATGCCGGTCCACCCCTCAAACACCTACTGGCCCGAGATGAGTACCGGCTATTCTCTGTTTCCGGAAAACAACATCTACAAAGTTAAGAACATAGAGCCCCGCCCGAGCTATGGTTCTACCGAGCCCGGCGATCACGGGCTTTTTTACGGTGTCGATGAATACGCCGGGGATCTGGCGGCAGGAAAATTCCAGGGGAAGTACACGCCCTTCCAGACCGCCGGCTGGCTTGAAAATCTCGCGGAGGCCGCGGACAGCTTCATGGCCGGCGCGGAAAACCTTGGGAAGGATCAAAAGAATCCTGAATACCTGGCTATGAAAGTTGACATTTCCATGCTCCGCGATCTTGCCCGGTACCACGCGGAGAAGCTCAGGGCGGCAACGGCTTTGGCCCTGTGGCGGATCAGCGGCGACAAAAGCCGGCTTTCCGACGCCCTGCTGCTTCTGGATAAGGCCATTAGGCACTGGGAAGCCCTGGCCCAAAGGGGCAAGGAAAACTACTACCCGGACCTTGTTTTCGGTTCCCGGGGTTCCCTTACCAGGCGGGGTACCTGGGCGGATCTGACGCCGGAACTTCTGGCGGACCGGGCGGCTCTGGCGGATCTGATGAAAGCCCGGGACGCGGCCGCCGGGGCAGAGCTTGCGGGCTGTTACCGGGAAGCGGAATTCCCGGTGGAACGCTGCCAGCTTGCGGCTTCTTTCCCCGAAACCGCCGAGGCCGGAAAGGCCGTTGCCATTACGGTAAGGGGCTCAGGCTTTAAGCTCTCCGATACCGCGCCGACACTGCACTACCGCCACACGGACCAGACAGAGGGCCTTTTCTGCACCGGGGAGATGAAAAACCGGGGGACATCCTGGACGGCGGAAATCCCGGCGGATTATGTGAGCCCCGATTGGGATATCCAGGTCTATGTAACCGTTCAAGGCGTTTCCGGCGCCTGCCTTATGCTGCCCGGGATCTATCACCCGGAGTACCCCTTCCCCTACCATGTGATTAGGGTAAACCTTAGGGCATAAGGGAGGTTCCGGGCGGCCCTCCCCGGCAGGACCGGCGCTTTCACAAGCCCCTTTCCCGTGTTATACTGGCACTGAAAGGGGTAGTTCCGTGCCTGTAATGAGCGTAGAAAATCTGAGCAAACGTTTCAACCTGGAAGCCGGTTTCTTTGCCCGCTTCGGCCGTTTTGTGTACGCGGTAAACGGGGTTTCCTTCTCTATCGGGGAGAACGAATCCTACGGGCTGGTGGGGGAATCGGGCTGCGGCAAGACCACCACCGCCCGGCTTTTGGTACGGATGTACGAAAGGGACAGCGGCAGCATCCTTTACCGGGACGGCACGGACGCGGGCGGGCTTTCGGGAAAGGCCCTCAAGGCATACCGGGAAAAGGTAAAGTACATCTTCCAGGATCCCGCCCGATCCCTCAACCCCCGGATGAGCGTCTACGAGGTGCTGGTCTCGGGTTACCGCTACTCCTCCCGCTTTCACGGCGAAAAAAGCGCCCGCCAGGAGGCGGGGGACATCCTTGAGGAGGTGGGCCTTGTCCGGGAAGATCTGGAACGGCGGCCTTCCGAGTTCTCCGGCGGTCAGCGGCAACGGATCTCCATAGCCCGGGGACTGCTCCTCAAGCCGGAACTTCTTATCTGCGATGAGGTGGTAAGCGCCCTGGATGTGTCTATCCAGGGGCAGATCCTCAACCTGCTCCTGGATATCCGGGAGAAACGGGGCCTCTCTTTCCTCTTTATCGCCCACGATCTCCGGGTGGCCTGTTACTTCTGCGACCGGATCGGGGTGATGTACCGGGGCGAACTCATGGAAGAGGCCCCGGCGGCGGAACTCTACCGGAACGCCCGGCACCCCTATACAAAACTCCTCTTCTCCTCGGTAAGCGGCACGGGGATCCCCCGGCCGGGGACCGCGGTTACCGGGCCGGGAGGCCGGCCGGCCCCCGCCGACACCTCCGATCTTTCCCCGGGCTGCCCCTTCGCCCCCCGCTGCCCGGAGGCCCGGGAACGCTGTTTCGCCGAACACCCGGAAACGGGGGAGATGGTGACAGGCCACCGGATCCGGTGTTTTAACGCGCCCGAGGGCTGATCCGGCGAACCCGGCAGGCTGTTCAAGCTAAAAACACGGATAAACAGCCATGACCTCACCGACCACCACGAACTTTTCCGGAACCAAGGTTCCGGCTGTATGCGAAGTTCCAGCCCGCGATCAAATTCAAGGAAGCTGTTCCAAAAGCTGAAGCTTTGGAACAGCTGCATATATTTTTTCAGGTATTTTTTAACTTTTTTAGCGCAATTGCACATAACACCCCGGCTGTACGCGGCGTTGCGTTCCTTTGGAACGATGCCGGCCCGATAAGGATTTGCGGAGTACCGTACCGAAGGTACGCGACCAGGGCCGCAAAAGTGGGCGGAGGCCGGCATAGGAGTGAGGACGCAGGCCAGGCCGGCCTAATTCTTATTGTTTTATCTTATTTCTTGTTTTCTTCTTCCAATAATTCTATTTGATGCTTCTGTTTCCCGATCCCGGGTTCTAATATTTTTCCACCTTTCCATTTCAATTATTTTTAATTCTTCCTTGTTCTTTTGCCTTTTTCATAAACCGTTCTTGTTCCGGCAAATGATATTAGTACACCTGTCCCACAAATTATTGGGGCAATTATTATACCGGCCC
>JAISPH010000009.1 GCA_031275035.1 Treponema sp. | reverse complement strand
CTTGACTTCGGTGATTTGCCGAAGAAAAATCCGGCTGCTTCTGAGGCGTGGCTGAACGGCAAGATAATGGTTGCTTTATTAATCGAAGCCTTCATCGCGAAGGCTTCTTTTTCCCCCGGTAACCAGATCGAATACCCGCCGCAGTATATGGCGAGAAACGGCGTTCGTTACTTTGGTATTGAGGGCTAATCCGGGTTTACAGATACTTGAAGATTACGAGCACATAGCGAAACGTCTTGAATGTGAAAAACGAAAGCGGGGGATACGGTACCAGATGTGCAATACTTGTTAAATTAGTGCATATTAGACCCCACTGCGAATAAACTGAAAAATCAGGTTTTTCCAGGGAAACCGGACACAGTTGGCATGGTACTTGCATTTACTTGTTAGGGCCGGATCTGTACGATGGTCTATAAATTAAGGATGGTTATGTGAAAAACGCCAAAGCCGGAGCGATAACGGTCATCATCGTTTTTTTGATCCTGATCTTTGCCGGCGGTATCGTCCATTCCCTTATACGGAGAAACCGCGCCGCCTGGATCCTGGCGGCGGCGGCGGAAGCGCCGGGACAGACAGAACGGCCTGTTCCGGCCTCCGGCGGCCAGGGTTCCGCCCCGGACGGAGGGAGCCGCGGCGGCCAGGCTCGGAACGCCACAGCAATCCGGGCCGGGACGGTAGTTCTGGGAACGGTGGAAAACAGCGTGGTGATCAACGGCGACATCCTTGCCCAAAGCCAGGTATCCATCTATCCCAATGCGGCGGGGAAGATTACGGAACTGCGTTTCCGTACCGGCGATACCGTAAGCCGGGGCCAGACGGTGGCCATGGTGGACCCCAGCCGGCCCGGAGAGCTCTATGCCCAAAGTCCGGTGGTATCCACTATATCCGGTACCATCCTTCAAACTCCGCTTAATCCCGGCGATACCGTATCGACCCAGACCGCCGTCTATGTGGTGGGAAACCTGGCGGGGCTTGTGGTGGAGACCTCTATACCCGAGCGCTTTTCCACCGCCATAGAGCCGGGGATGGGCGCGGCGGTTTCCCTTGAGGCCATCCCGGATGAAAGCTTTCCTGCGGAGATCTACGAGGTAAGCCCCGTCCTGGACCCCCTGAGCCGGACCTTGAGGATACGGCTGCGCTTTGCGCCGGATTTCCGGGGCAGGGTCGATCCCAGGATACGGGCGGGGATGTTCGCCACCGTATCTCTGGTAACGGGTTCCCGGACCGGCGTGCCGGTGATCCCCCGTTCCGCAGTGATCAATACCTACGGCTCCTGGATTGTCTTTGTGGTTAACGGGGAGGATATTGCGGAACGGCGGGAAATTACCTTGGGTCTGGGAAACGAGGAAATTATCGAAGTAAGCGGCGGCCTTGAGCCGGGGGAGCGGATCGTTACCGCGGGCCAGAACTTTCTCTCCGACGGCGAACCGGTCCGGGTGGTGGAATGAACCCCAAAGCGCTGGGCGGGAACCCGCCATGAATATTCCCAGGTATTCGGTTCACCGGCCCGTTACCATAGTGATGCTCTACGCCCTGGCCCTGGGCATAGCCCTGACCCTGGTTCCCAACATAGCGGTGGATCTCTACCCCTCCACGGTCAGGCCGGTCCTTTCGGTGTATACCTCATTCCCCGGGGCGGGCCCTGCGGACGTGGAGCGGAACATCACCGAACCCCTGGAAAAGGCCCTGGCCTCGTCCAGGGGCCTTACGGACATGACCTCAAATTCCTCCTTTGAGTCCAGTTCCATCACCTTGAACTTTGCCTACGGCACCGACATGGACGAGGCGGTAACCGACGCCCAAACCCTGGTGGCCCGGCTTGCCAATTCCCTGCCCGACGGGGCGGGGACTCCCACGGTACGGCGTTACGATATGTCCGCCATACCCATTATGCGCCTGGTGGTCCGGGGCAATTATCCGCCGGATCAGCTGAGGATCTTTGCGGAGGATGAAATTCAGGCCAGGATTGAGCGTATCGAGGGGGTCGCTTCGGCGGATGTAACCGGGGGCACCACCCAGATCATCAAGGTGGCGGTTTCCCTTAACCGGCTTGCGGCCTTCAACCTGACTCTGAACGACGTAAGCGCCGCCTTGAAGGGGCAGAACATTCTTGTCTCCGGGGGCAGCCTCAGGCGGGGAACCAGGGAGTACCAGATCCTCACCAGGCAGGAGCTGGTAACCCCGGATCAGGTAAGGCGGCTCGTGGTTAAGACCGTGGAGCTGGGCGGAGGCCGCAGCCAGGGAATTCGCATTGAGGATATCGCCGCCGTTTCCCTGGGCTACAACGACAATGCGGCCAGGGTGTACGTGAACGGCCAAAGCGGCGTCTATATTCAAGTTCAAAGCGAAAGCGACAGCAATTCGGTGCAGGTGGCGAACCGGGTCCGGGAGGCTCTGGACGAGATCAATGCGGATCTGCCCCGGGGAATAACCCTGGGGGTGCTTTCGGACAATACCACGCTGATCAACGCAACCCTGACCCAGGTCTATTCCAATGCCGTCCAGGGCGCCGTTCTGGCCATGCTCATCCTTTTTATTTTTCTCAGAAATATCAAGGGAACCCTGATCATCGGCCTTGCCATTCCTGTTTCAATACTCCTTACCCTGATGTTTATGGCGGCCTTCGGTTTCACCCTGAACCTTCTGACCCTGACCGGGCTTATCCTGGGACTGGGGATGACCGTGGATGCATCTATTGTTATCCTCGACAATGTCCACAACTACCGGCTCCGGGGGGCAAAGCCGGCGGTTGCCGCGGTGCTGGGAAGCCAGGAGATGATCCGGGCCATTGTTACCTCCACCGCCACGACCCTCTGCGTGTTCCTTCCCCTGATCATTTATAAAAACGATCTGGAGATGATGGGCCAGCTTTTCAGCGATCTTATCTTTACCGTGGTTATTTCCCTTACCTGTTCCCTGGCGGTGGCCCTGACCCTGGTGCCCAGTCTCTGCGGCTCCATTCTGAAGCTGGATACCCGGAGGCAGCGGCCCCTGCGGAACGGGCCGCTTAAAAAGCTGGACGAGGGGATGGAAAGATTCTTCGGCGCTATGGAAGGGGCCTACAAATGCGCCCTGGACTACTGCCTGGGCCGCCGCCTTGTCATTCTTCTGCTGGTACTGGCGATCCTGGGCTTCTCTCTGCTCCAGTTTTCCGGCATAGGGATGAATCTCTTTATCCGAAGCCGGACCGACGATACGGTTACCCTGAATGTCTCCATGCCCCAGGGAACCGCTATTGACGTTACCGAAAAAGTGCTGATGGATCTGGAGGCGGTGGTCAAGGAACAGGTGGAGGGGTACACCAATATCGTCCTTACCGCCAGGCGGAGCGGGAACAATCAGGGAAATCTTCAAATTACCCTGCCGGAACCGGCAAAGCAGATCGATACTCCGGAGACCATCATCAGAAAACTGACGCCCGTCATTACGGAAATTCCCGGAACCAGAATCAGCTTCCGGGCGGGCCGTTCCATGGGCAGCACCCAGGCGGTGGAAATCGCCCTCAGTTCCAGGGATATCAACGCCATTATGGACGAGGCCGCGGACATACGGAATATCATCGCCCGGTATCTTCCCGAAATTGAAAATCCCGCGGTGAATCTTGACGAAGGAGCGCCCCAGCTTGAGGTTGAGATAGACCGGGACCGGGCCGCAAGCTTGGGAGTGTCCCTCCAGGGAATCGCCCAGGAGATAAGGACCGCCATGGACGGCACGGCGGCCGCTGCCATTTCCCAGGGCGACCGGCTTATCGACATAGAGGTGATGCTCCGGGACGAGGACCGCCGGGGTCTTCCCAATCTGGACGCAATCTTTGTGATGGGCCGGAACGGCAGCCGTATCTCCCTCTCCAATGTGGCCCGGATTGTGGAGAACCGGGCTCCCACGGCGATACGCCGGGAAAACCGGGAACGGGTGGTCCGGGTTACCGGAGATTTGCCCCGGGCTATCGCCGCCACGGATATGCAGAAACGGCTTGAGGCGGTGATTCAGCGTTACCTGATTCCCCGGGAGGGGGTTACGATTCGATACCTAGGGGAGGCCCAGGAGGTACAAAAGTATAACCGCCGTTTTATCTTTATCATTGCCGTAGCAATTTTTCTGGTTTTTGCCCTTATGGCAAGCCAGTTTGAATCCCTGGTGGATCCCCTGATTATCTTTTTCTCGATTCCCCTGCTCTTTATCGGGGTGATCTGGGTCTACAAGATCGGCAGCGAAGCCATGTCGGTGTTCAGCGCCGTGGGAATCGTAGCCCTGGTGGGGGTGGTGGTGAACAACGGCATCGTGCTGGTGGACTATACCAACACCCTCCGGGCCAGGGGTATGCTGGTCCGGGACGCCTGCCTTGAGGCGGGACGGAACCGGCTGCGGCCCATTCTGATGACCAGCCTGACCACCATCCTGGGCATGGTCCCCATTGCCTTTTTCCCCGGCGCCGGGGCCGATACCATTCAGCCCATAGGCAAGACTTTTGTCGGGGGCCTGACAGTCAGCTCCCTGATGACCCTCTTTGTTACCCCCATCGTGTATTCGATCCTCAACTCACGGCACGACAGGAAGCGGAAGACCCCCGGCGCCGAAGCGGTGTAAGTCCGCCGTCAAGGAAAGGTGATGATCCCGGAGATCACGGAACCCTGCGCCTTCACCGGCTAATGTATTCTTAGCGGCGATAATCGTGTACCCTGAAAGGCGCTATGGAAAAAATACGCGCCGCGATTATCGGCCTGGGCCGGATAGCCAGCCTTCTTGAGAATGACAAGCTCCGGGAAAAGCCCTGTACCCATGCCGGAGCCATTGCCGCCAGCCCGGACTGTGTGCTGGCGGTGGGCTGCGATACGGACGAAAAGCGGCGGCGGCTCTTTGCGGAAACATGGCGGGTTCCGGTCTACGCTGACGCCGCCGGAATGATCGCCGCCGAAAAGCCCCGGCTGGTGGTCATTGCCACCCCCCCGGACAGCCACGAACAGTACTGCCGTCTGGCCGCCGCCCGTGGTGTACCGGCGGTAATCTGCGAAAAACCCCTGGCGGACACCCTGAGCCGGGCCCGGCGTATCGCCGCCCTGGAAAGATCCAGCCCGGTCCGGATCCTTACCAACCACGAGCGCCGCTATTCCGCGGATTATATGCAGGCCAAGGCCATTCTGGATGAAGGCAGGCTGGGGCCGCTCTTGAGCGTTCGGGCCGATTTGTATATGGGAAAGGCCAAACGCCTCCTCGATGTTCTCTGGCATGACGGCACCCATCTGGCTGACGCCATTATGTATCTTTCCGGTTTGGTGATGAAGCACAAAAAAGCCTGGGGGGCAAAGCTGGCCGCCCGGAAAGGTACGGCCTGGCTTTCGGGTCAATTGATCCGATGCGCCGATCCGCCCGCCGCCGGGCCAGTTTCCGTCCCGGACAAGACAATCCCGCCGTCCGTCCGCCGGTCTTTCGCTTCCATTCCCTTTGTGCTGCAGATCGGAGCAGGCCGGGATCACCTGGTTTTTGAAATGGAATTTTCCTGCGAGCGGGGGCGGCTGCGGATCGGCAACGGGATCTTTGAGGTTTGGGAAAGCGCCGAAAGCCCCTACGCCGAGGGTTTCCGTTCCTTGAAAAAAACCGCCGCCGCCTTTGAGGGCTCCACGGGCTATTTTGCCGGTATGGCCGCCGATGCCGCGGCCTGCGTCCGGGACCCCGCCCGGCGGCCCCGTTCCTCCGCCGCCGACGGCCTGCGGGTCATCGAATACCTCCACTCGGTAAAGCCCTGGGGCCGGTAGCAGCCGTGTTTAGCCGCCGGGCATCCGAACAGCCGCAGCGCCTCTGCTTTTTCGGGACGGGCGGATTTGAACCGCCGATTCCCTGCTCCCAAAGCAGGTGCCTTAGCCGCTAGGCTACGTCCCGAATGAAGCATATTAACTGAAACGGGGACCGTGGTCAATCTTTTCCCTTAACCCGTTCTGCGGCGGGGGCTTCATTTTTTTGAAACGCATAGGTTATGTGCGGAGAAAAATAACGGTTCAGGGTTTCGCCGGAAAGCGGCCTGACCCCCGTCATCTCCTTAAACATAAACCCGTACTTTTGCGCCTGTTGTATTACATACTGTGCGGAGGCAAAAAAGGTCCAGGTCCCGGTATACGGTTCATAAATATATTTTTTAGGCAAAAATACATTAAACGTATTTTTCAGCAAAAACCATTTATGGGAAGTCCACGGCAATAGCGCCCAGTTCAATGACCTTATATTGTGGGACGACATTATAAAATAGCCCCCCTTTTTTAATACCCGGGCGCATTCGCCAAGGGCCTTTTCCCTTTCCGTTTCGGGGTATGCATAATCCAGACTGTTGAGGAAATGAGCACATTGTCATAGGACTCGCCGGTTTCGTTGATGCAATAACTGCCCTCTTCAAATAAAAGATAGGGAAAACGTTTTTTAGCGGCGTTGATCAGCGTATCCGAAAGATCGATGCCTTACCTTATACCCCATCTCATAGAGACAGAGCGTGGTACGTCCGGCGCCGCAGGCCAGATCCAGGACGGATGATCCCGCAGAGAAATACTTTGGAAACAAATATTTTTCTTCACGCCTGAGACTGTAGAGCGAAAACCTTTCGAGCGACTTATCGCTCCTCCAGACTGCGGAATTCATTTCGGCCTTGTGATATGAACCCATGTCCGGGGGTTCCGTTATATCCGGCATTATGCAGCCTTCTCGACATTATACATTAGGCTTATAGTCCTAGTGAAAAAATATTATAAATGAGCCTGTTCCAAAACCCCTGAAAAGATAGAAAAGGCGAGAGAAACCTGATAAGATTGTAGTTGGAAAAACTATCAAACAGGAGACTCCCGCCATGAAAACTATAAGCCAAATC
>JAISPH010000131.1 GCA_031275035.1 Treponema sp. | reverse complement strand
GCCGCGGAGATTTCGCTGGCGATGCCGCTGACCGAAAGCCCCAGGTTATAGGCCCGCCGCCGGTCAATGACCACCTCCACCTGGGGCAGCCCCTCGGTCATGTCGATGGAGACTTCGGTGAGTTCCGGCGCCTCCGCCTTGATAAGATCGGCGATTTCCCGGGCCGCCGCGAGTCCGGCGTCAATATCGTCAATGGTGAGGACAATATCGATGTCCGATCCCCCGGCCATGGCCCGGCCCATGCCCTGAGCGAAACTCAACGCGGCGTTGGGAAAATCGTCAAAATGGGCCCGCAGTTTTTGCGTTACCTGGCTTGAGGTATCCGCACCGGGGTTGTCCATTTCGAGGCTCACGCTCAATTCCCCCCGGTGGGCGCCGCTGCCACCGAAGCCCCGCCCGCTGGAACCCACGTTGACAATGATGTTCTTGGCCCCCTTTATTTCGTCAATGGCGATTTCCTGAAGCTGGAGCATCACAGCCTTGGTGTCTTCATACCGGGTTCCCAGGGGAAGGGTTACGTTCAGGCTTACCGACTCCTCGTTCATGGGGGGCATCATGGTGATCGGCATTTTGAGGAGACACAGCACCGATCCGGCAAAGGCGGCGGCAACCAGGACCAGCACCGCCAGGCGGTGGTTGATTGCCGCAGAGAGGAGGATGCGGTATCCGGCGCTCAGGCGGTCCAGCAGAAACTCCACGCCGCGGTCAAGGGCAATCAGCACTTTGTTTTTCAGCGGCCGCTGGGACCGGGTTTCCAGGGACAAATATTTGCTTGAGAGGATGGGAACCAGAAAGAGCGCGACAAAAAGACTGGAAGCCAGGGCAACGCCGATGGTAAAAATAAGGCCCTGGAACATTTCCCCCATCATTTCCAGGCGGTTCTTGAAGAGGAATATCGGAACAAACACGCAAAGGGTGGTCAGGGTTGAGGAAATGATGGACGACATCACCTCCTGGGTTCCCAGGGTGGCGGCCATGCCGGGTTTTGCCCCCCGTTCCCGGAATTTGAAAATATTTTCCAGGATAACAATGGAGCAGTCCACGATCATGCCTATCCCCAAAATGAGGCCCGCCATGGTAAGCATATTCAGGGTAACATTCGCGAGGTTCATAACGAGGAGGGTGACCAGAATGGAAAAGGGGATGGAAATGCCGATGATGACCGCGCTTTTAATGTTCCTCAGAAAGACAAAGAGGACCGCCATGGCCAGGATCGCGCCCAGGAGGGCGGAGTTCACGAGCTCGCTTATCATATCTCTGATTTGGGTGGTATTATCCTGGGTTATTTCAAGGCTTACATCCTGGGGCAGGAGTTTTTGTACTTCCTCAAGTTTCTCGTATACCTTGTCCGCCACCGCCGCGGAGTTGGTGCCGCTCTGTTTGGTGACCCCCACATACACGCCGCTCTCGCCGTTGATATACACCGTGGAAGTTTCGTCGGGGTAGTCCAGGGCAACCGTTGCTATATCCAAAAGCCTGATGTCCGCGCCGTTCCGTTTGGCGATCACCGTTTCCGCAATGTCCGCCACGGTCTTGTACTCGCCGGTAGTTCTGACGCTGTAATTTTTTGAGCCCTCCACTACGGAACCAGCCCCCAGCTCAATATTCTGCGCGGCCAAGGTTCCCGCGATGCCGGTGATGGTCAGTCCGTAGGCCTCAAGCCGGTTTTGGGCTATCTCCACCCGGATCAGCTGTTCCCGTCCCCCCATGACACTGGTTGAAGCCACGCCGTCAATCTGTTCAAGCCGGTCCTGAATGGTATTCACCGCGATGGCCCGCAGTTCGTTTTGGCTCCGGTCTCCCTTGACCGCGATCCGGAGTATGGGCATGGTATTGGGATCGAACTGCATGATGGAAGGGGAATCCGCCTCGTCGGGGAGTCCCCGCCTCACCCGGTCGATACGATCCCGGATGTCGTTGGTCTTGGCGTCAAGATTGGCGCCGTAATCGAATTCCAGCATGATCATGCTGGACCCTTCGCTGGAGGTGGAGGTCATTCTGCTTAATCCGCTCAGGTTCACGAGCTGGGCTTCCAGAATTCTGGTTACGGATTTTTCAACCGTCTCCGGCCCCGCGCCGCTGTAGGAAGTCATAACCGACAGCATCGGCATACTTGTTTCGGGGAACATATCAATGGCAATACCGGAAACAAGGTACAGGGCGATGATGGCAATAAGGCCGAACACCACAATCCCCAGAACCGGCCGCTTGACTACATACTGGGCAACACTCATCGTTTCAACTCCTTACCGGTTTCCGATTACCCGCACCGCGGCGCCGTCGGTGAGAAACTGCTGTCCCTGAACCACCACCGCTTCCCCGGGGGCAAGGCCGCTTTGTATCTCTACTTCCCCGTCTACGCTTACCCCGGCCGCTATTTCCCTCATGCTCACCTGGGCTGCCCCTTCCGCTGCCACATACACCACCGTGGTTCCCCGGTTTTCGACTATCGCTTCCTCGGGAACGGATACCACATCCTGATAGGTCCGGGTGTTGAGTTTAATCCGGGCGAACATCCCCGGATTTACCCGGGGGTCCTCCCGGGTAAAGGTAAGGACGATCTGCTTGGTCCGGGAAACCGGATCCAGCACCGGGGAAAGGCGGACCACCTCCGCGGCGAAAACCTCCCCCGGAAACGCCTCCAGGAACACCTCGGCCCGCAGTCCCATGCGAAGCTGCCCGACCTCCCGCTCGGGAATGGCGGCCTCTATTTCCACGGAACCCGCCGCCGCCAGGGTCAAGAGGGTTGTGCCGGCGGAAACCGTAGAACCTACGGTGAGGGGATTGGAGACCACCGTTCCGGTAATGGGCGCATAAACCGGGCTGAGGGAATAGGCCGTTCCGGGGCGGGAAGGATCGACTTCCGCCACCAGCGCGTCCTTTTGTACCAGGGAGCCAAGGCCGACCTTCATGGAAACCAGTTTGCCCGCGGCATCGGGCACCACCGCCACCTGTTTCTCGCTGACGATGTTACCGTTTACTTCGATATAAGCCTGGAGGGTCCGTCTTTCCGCGTAGGCCGTGCGGACCGCGAAGACCGTATCCCTGCCCTGGCTTCCCGGGGCGCCTCCCGGCCTGCCCATACCAGGCCCCATGCCCGCCCCCGCCCCGGCGGTATTTGCACTCGCCAGCATTTGGGGAATAAATATGAAACCCGCCGCAAGGGCCGCCACGATTATCAGGATCATTAATTTTTTCAAGACCGCCTCCCGGGAAACCGGCAATACAACGCACAAAACAAGATGTTTCTTTTCATACATGAACAATAATAAGGTTCATACGGGAAATGCCATTAACAGGGGATAAAAATTTTATAATTTTTTGTTATATGGAGGCTGTTTCAAAAACTGAAGTTTTGGAACAGCCTCATGGTATGAGAAAAAATCGAAGGGACCGTAAGCCTGCTTGCCCAAAAGGAAGACCGCGCCATTGATGAGGTCTATGCGGGATTTCTTGAATCCAACACTTACCGGGCAATACCGGAGCCCCCTTCCCTCATTGCGGTACGGGAACACCGAATTCATCGCGGGCGAATACTGCCGGGAAAAAGCCCCTCTTTGACGGACCTGTCCGCAAAGCCAGATACGGCCCGGGATTGAGCGGGATTGCCGCGGCCCGCGCTCTTACACGGAGGTTTTATCGGAACAACCTGCCATTCATACATTTAAACGCGCGAGCCTCGCCATTGAAGCGGTACCGCGTAAAATAACGAAGACCGAACAGGGCGCGCCCATTCAAAAGAACGAAGTTTTTACCTCATTCCCTAAAACGTAAAGGCCCTGTTCAATTCTTTCTCCAGGTCCAGTACCGCCGCGATGAGATTGTAGTATTCCTGCTGAACCTGATATTGCGCCTGCAATAAGCTGTCTCCGGCGTCACGCAGGCTCTGGTAATCCGCGGCCCCCTGCCGGTAGGCTTCCTCGTACATTGCGTAGGTGCTTTCCGCCAATTCCACATTCAGCTTGAGGGCTTCTATGGTTTCCATGGTTTGGTTAATCGTTCTTTCGTACTGCCTGACACGGTCTTCTCGGCTCCGTATGGATGCGGCCAGTTGTAATTGGGAGGATTGAATACTATCGTCCAGGGCGTCCAATTGCGTCCTGGCTGCGGACCAGGGGAAAAAACTCTCGATGTTTACCCCCAGGCTGAGGGAAAAAGAACCGTTGTCGTTCCAGGCTTTATTGTTGTAAAGGGGATTGGCGTTCCAGGAAAACCGCAGGCTCGGTATATACGCCTCGTGCCATGCCGCCTTCCGCTGGGCTTCCAGGACTTTTATCCCCTGCCGCAATACCGCCGTTTCAAGGGAACCGTCTCCGCTGTTTTCACCGGCGGTAACGGCCCCGTATGCCCCGAGGCTTCCCTGTAATTGTAATGCGGTTTCCTGTTCAATACCCAGAACCGCCTTAAAGGAATCCAGGGCGTTTTCGTACATGGTTTCGGCGCTTCGTACCTGGGGCCGCTGGTTTTCCAAATCAACCCGTGCCGATAGTTCATCCAGCCGGGAAGCCTGGCCGACATCGGCCAGGGCGGCGCTTTGTTCATACCGGGCCCGGGCGCTCTCAAGGCCCTGAGAAGCCAATTCCTTGTTGGCCTGTAACAATAAAATTTGGTAGAAAAGCTTCCGTACCTGTAACTCCAATTCCTGCCTGGCCATTTCGCGGCTTAAAAGCCCCGCCTCATAATCCGCCCTGGCTTTTTTTATGTTTTCGATGACCGCGGTGGATACGCTGAGGGAGGCGGATACCGAAAGGCCCGGAGTCCACTGGTCCTGTTCCGGGGCGAGGAAGCCGGTAAGGGAGCTGGGATGACTGAGCCCCGCGGAGACGTTCAGGGAGGGGAGCAGGGTATTCCAGGATCGGTCGCCGGCTCTCTTTTTCCCGGCGGTTTCCAGCGTACTCAGCTTGAGGCTGATGTTTTTTTCTATTGCAATCGCTACCGCTTCATCAACGGTCAGGGCCGCAGGCATGATGTCCTGCCCCTGAGCCCCGGCAAAACAAAGGACCATAAGGATCACGCAAAGAAGATGCTTTCTTTTCATAGATGAAAAAATAAGGGGTTCACCAAAAAAAAGCCATTAACAGGGGATAAACAATTCATAATTTTTTGTTATATTTATTTTTTTGCCTTGCGGATCAATCCTGGTTTTGGTTATACTTTTTCATTGGACGCGGTATGCAGGGAAAAATCCTCATCATCGAAGATGTAAAAGAGTTAGCCGATCTCATGACGCTCTACCTGAACAGGGAAGGCTTTGAAATCCGCGCGGTAAAAAGCGCCGAAGACGGATTTGCCCTCATAGAAAAATGGAGCCCGGAACTTATCATTCTGGACATTAATCTTCCCGGCATGGACGGCTTTGAATTCCTCCAGAAGATCCGGCCCGGAAACAGCGTGCCGGTACTCATTGTTTCCGCCCGGGACAGCGACGAAGATCTCATAAGCGGCCTGAGCGGAGGGGCCGACGAATTTGTTACCAAGCCTTTTTCGCCCAAGGTATTGGCCGCCAGGGTCAGGGCGCTTTTCCGCCGGGTCCGGGACTATGAAGAAAAAGAGCCGAGGCGGCTTTGCCGTTTTGGTCCCTTTGTCCTCGATTATGACGCCTGTATCCTTAAAAAGGCTGAACTGCGCATCCCCCTATCCAACAAAGAATACGGCTGTCTGGCCTATCTTACCGAGCACGCGGGAAAAACCCTTAACCCCGAAACCATCTATTCCGGCGTCTGGAATAATCCTTACGGGGATCTCACCACCGTGGCTGTCTATATACAGCGACTGCGGAAAAAAATCGAAGAGGATCCGGCCAATCCGGTTTATATAGAAACCGTCTTTGGCATGGGCTACCGTTTTAACGGACCGGACGACAGGGCGCCATGAAAATCAAAACCCAGTTCCGCCTCCTGATAACCGGTATTATCATTGTTCCCATCCTGTCCATCATGCTGCAGATACTGTTTCACAATTTCCGTCAAAGAAAAGAACAGGAGGAAATTCCGGTTTATGATGCTGATATGCTCGGAGAGTATATCAGCCGCCAGGACTGGGAAACCATATCGCGCTTCATCGCAAGGAACAACGCGGATTTCGCCGTTTTCCGCGGCGACCTTTTGGTACTCTACTCCACTATTCCCGATTTCAAAACCGGCGCCCGGGGAACACGGGAAGAAATATTTTCCCTCCTGGCGGCGGAAAACAGCCAATACGGATACACCTTTGAATCCCCTAGCTGGCTTCAGGGCCATGAGTATATTCTTATCCGCCGTCATTTGCGGGACAAGCCGCGGCCGCCCCCCATGATGGGTACCATCGTGCTGTTCAGCGCCCTCGTGATATTCGCGATCTCCATGTCCCTGTTCATCGCCCGTTCCATCACGAAGTCGGTGCTGGTCCTTGAAGACGCTACCAAGCGGATAGCCTCAGGAGACCTGGACTTACAGGTGGACGTGGGGGGGAGTAACGAAATTACCTCCCTGACCGCTTCGTTAAATCAAATGCGATCCGCCCTGAAAGAAGAAGAAAACCGCCGCTCCCGCTTCATTATGGGCGTTACCCATGACCTCAAGACCCCGCTGGCCCTGATGCGGGGTTATACTGAGGCGCTTAAAGACGGCGTTACCGGCGACCCGGTTTCCCGCATTAACGCTATGGATATTATCATCTCAAAGGCGGATCAGCTTGAAGGCATGATAAACGATCTGCTTGAATTTGTCAGGATGAATACCGGAGAATGGAGGAGCCGCCTGCAAAAAGTAAACATCGGTGAATTCTTAAAGAATTTTGCCCGGCGGATCAGCCTGGACGCGGAATTATTCCGCCACCATACGGTAATAGACATCACCCTGCCCCCTTATCTTTACGTCCCCCTGGATGAACGCCTTACGGTCCGGGCCCTTGAAAATCTCGTCAACAACGCCATCCGCTATACCCCCGACGGAACCACCGTCCGGCTTGGCGCGACGGCAGCGGAAAAGGCAATCCGCGTAACCATAAGCGACAACGGCCCCGGCATCAGCAAAGCCGATCTGCCCCACGTCTTTGAAGCGTTCTACCGGGGCAGTTCATCCCGCCGGGAAGAAGGCATGGGGCTGGGTTTATCAATCGTGAAATGGGTCGTCGCTTCCCACGGCTGGTCAATAACGGTTACGTCAGAACAAAACAGCGCGGCCAATGCCTGCGAAACCTGTTTTACCATTACCATCCCGCTCCCGGCATAGGGCCGGCCGGGCAGGAATACCCCTCAGCGGAAACCGGTTAAGAACCGCAGGAGGTTATCCATGGTGAGGGCGAGGTCCCTTTTGCAGCGGGTACGGGCTTCCTGAAAGGGGATTGCCCGGCGGTTGATGCTAAAAATCGCCCGGACCCCCTCGTCATAGGCCCCTTCAATAGCATCCCCGATGTCCCCCACAACGGCGATTACCGGAACCCCCTGCTTTTTCGCCCGCCGGGCCACGCCGATCACCACCTTGCCCCGCAGGCTCTGGGAATCGATCTTCCCTTCGCCGGTAAGGACCAGGTCGGTTCCCGGCAGCAGCCGGTCAAAATTCACCGTATCCAGCACGGTCTCAATCCCCATCTGCAGCCGGGACCCGAAAAAGGCGACCATGCCCCCCCCCATTCCTCCGGCGGCCCCCGCGCCGGGAATCGCGGAAACATCGATCCCCAGCTGCCGGATTACGGTCTGTGATACGGCGCGGAGTTCCCGGTCCAGGAATTCCACCATGGCGGTGTCGGCGCCCTTCTGGGGGCCAAAGACAAAAGCGGCGCCGCTGGGGCCGTAGAGGGGGTTATCAATATCGCACATGGAGATGATCTCCGCGGATACCAGTTCCGGCGGCAACCCGGAACGGTCGATCCTCCCAATCCGGGAGAGGGTCCCCCCCCGGGGAATAAATTCCCTGCCGTCCCGGTCAAAAAAACGGACCCCCGCGGCAGCGGCGGCTCCGGTACCGAAATCATTGGTGGCGCTCCCCCCAAGGCCGACCACTATCTTTTTGCAGCCCCGCTTCGCCGCGTCCAGGATCAACTGCCCCACCCCGTAGGTGGTGGTCTTATCCGCCTGGAGCCGCTCCCCCGCCAGGGGCAGTCCGGCGCAGGCGGCCATTTCGATCACCGCGGTGCCGCCCCCGTTGATGAGGCCGTAAAATCCCCGGATATCTTCCATATAGGGGCCCTTAGCCGGAATGGTGATCTTTTCGCCTCCCGCCGCCGCCAGAAAGGCATCGACACTTCCCTCTCCGCCATCGGCCACGGGAATAGCGATCAGTTCCGCCCCGGGGTAATACCGGCGGATCTGTTCTTCCATGATCGAACAAATTTCCTGGGAACTCATGGTGCCCTTAAAAGAATCAGGGATTACGATGATCTTCTTCATGGAAGCGCTTCTCCGTCGCTGCCGTTAACGCAGAATCAGAGAGAGGATAAAGACCCCCAGCATACCGCAGACTCCCTCTATCAGGGTCGCGGTGGTTTGGGCCTTATAGCCCTGCTCCGGCGTCATGCCGCCAAAGTTGGTAACGACCCAGAAATAGGAGTCGTTGGCATGGGATACGGTCATCGCCCCCGCACCGATGGCCATGACCGTCAAAGCGGTCCGGGCCGGAGAATCCAGTCCCAGCACTCCCAGCAGGGGCGCGACGATCCCGGCGGTGGTGGTAAGGGCCACGGTGGAGGAACCCTGGGCGGTCTTTAAGATCGCCGAAAGGATGAAGGGGAAGAAGATCCCCACCACGGCCAGGGTCTGGGAATTGCCGGTGATAAATCCGACGATACCGGTGGAGGAGATAACCCGGCCCAGAACACCCCCCGCGGCGGTGATGAAAAGGATCGGTCCGACGACCTTCAGCGTTTCATTGGTTATCTCATAGAACCGGTCAAGTTTTTTGACTATTCCAAGCTGCCAGATCGCAAAGAGGACGCCCACGGCCAGAGCGATGATCGGGGTTCCCAGGAAGCTGCAGATTTGGAACAAGAACCCGGTCCATTTTGCCATGGAGGCAATAGAACCCAAGGCCATGAGGATGATGGGGACAACGATAG
The DNA here is from genome assembly GCA_031275035.1 of Treponema sp. Next base: position 1,084 of record JAISPH010000131.1, on the reverse strand, counting down.
GCGCCAGGGAGGCCCCGCCGTTGGGAAGGTTGCCGTAGGCGGCCACTAATTCCTCATAGGATTGGGCGGCTCCGTCGATATCGACGTCCTCCGAAGATTTTACCTTGCCGCCGATATACTGGCTGTATAAAATGGCGCCAATCAAGGCGGGAATAGAGACCAGAAGCCCCAGGCCCATGACGAGGAGCAAATTGTTTCCCACTCCCAGGGTATTGGCGGCGGCTATCGGTCCCGGCGTTGGGGGAATAAACACATGGGACGCATAGAGGCCGGTGGACAGGGCCACCGTCATGGCCACGCTGCTTATTCTGGTCCGTTTGACCAGTGCCTTGCGGATAGGATCGAGGATGACAAAACCGGAATCGCAGAACACGGGGATGGAAACCACCCAGCCCATAAGCTGTACGGCCAGAACCGGACGTTTCGACCCGACCAGCCCGATCACCATATCCGCCAGCTTAAAGGCCGCCCCGGTTGCCTCCAGAATCGTGCCGATCAGGGCCCCCAGGATGATGACGATACCGATACTGGTAAAAGTCCCGGAAAAGCCCGCCCCGATAACGTTGGCAATACCCTGAATCGTATTTCCGTTCGCATCCTGGACGTTTACCAGGGGGATACCGGCAGCCAAGCCAAAAAGGAGCGATACCGTCATAATCGACAGAAAGGGGTGAATTTTAAATTTTGAAATGGCGAGGATCATTACGACAATGGCGACAACAAAAATCACAATAAGTCCAAAACCCGACATAGCGGCCTCCTCAAAAATAGTATACAGCCCGTTCGTCAAACCCCGTCCTGTCCATTCGGGACAATGGGCGGATTCTAAAACCGGCTCCCTCAGCAGGCTTAAATTAGAGCCTTTCCCAAAACCCGGTTGGTTTTGTGGAAGGCTCTTGAAAAAATGGTCTGAAGCCCATTTTTTCCCATAAATCCAAGGTTGCTTTCCCAAAAACTGAAGTTTTGGGAAAGTCTTATTATATTAGGTATTTTTTATGCCGTATATGGTATAAAGCACAGATTTGTTCCGATTAATTTAGTATATATACTAACTTGTGAGTCGCAAGTTCTTATGCGGTTTTAT
>JAISPH010000075.1 GCA_031275035.1 Treponema sp. | reverse complement strand
TGTTGACGCGGGTACGGATCTCGTACCACACCCCTTGTTTCAGCTTGCGTAATGATCTCATACACGGTATATGGGCCTGACTCGCCGTTTTGCTTTAACGCGGAACAAAAAACCGGGGGAAAAGTAAAGGCCGATGCCCCGCACGTCCGGCCGGTACCGATGCAAGCCCCCTGAATGCTCAGGGTTATACCGGGCTGCCCGGTTAAGCAGGCGCCCGCAAAAATGATGAGCCGGCATACCACGGACACTGAACCATGAAAAGGGAAAAACGCATAGGGGCAGGAATTTTTCGCGGCCCATTTCCCGCAAAAGCCAGGGAATTTTGCGGGAGCCGCGGCGGGCAAAAATATTCTGAATGAAGTGGCAATATTTGAAAAATGAACTATAATTTTATTAACGGGAATTCCGGAAGCCCTGGTTGGGCTCCCGGAGCTTCCTTGATGGTATTGATTCAACCAATTTAAGGAGAATGGAATGAAAAAACTCAGTGCGGTTTTTTTCGCGGTTCTGGTTTTGGCGATAATCGCCGCCGGTTATACCTCTTGCACACCGAAAGGAGCGGCCCAGTCCGACGGCCGGATAGAACTACGGGTATTGAATTATTTCGATATGACCAGCGCCAACAGCGCCGACGAAGTGGCAACGGTATGGGACGCCTTTTCCCAGGCGAATCCCGATATAAAGGTGGTCAGGGAGGATCTTTTCAACGAGCCCTTCCATAACAAAGTCGAAGCCTACGCGGCGGCGGGACAGCTCCCGGACGTTATCTACGCGTGGCCCTCGGGACGGTCCACCACCCTGCATACCCAGCACCTGTTGAAGGACCTGGGGGCCCTGATCCAGCGGGACGGGCTTGCTTCGTCCATGCTTCCCGGCGCCCTGGACCCTAATGCCCAGGGGGCGGGGTACGTCGCCATTTTGCCCCAGGCCATCACCTCGAGCCACGCCTTCTACATCAACAACGAGGTGCTGCGGGACGCGGGCTTAAGCCCGGCAAAGACCTATGCGGAACTCAAGGCCCAGGTCCCGATCCTTCGGGCCAAGGGTTATGACACGGTGCTCATGGCCAACCAGGACGACTGGGTCATGCAGTCCTGCCTTTTCTCCCTGGTTGCCGGCCGTTTCGGCGGCGAGGGCTGGGAAAAGAAGATCCACGCCGGGGCGGCGAAGTTTACGGACCCTGATTTCGTCAACGCCCTCACCTTTATCAAGACCCTGTATGACGACGGGGTCCTGAACAAGGCCACCCTTACCACGGACTACGGCAGTGTGTTGGGCCAGTTTGCCACCAACAAAGGCGCCTACCTTATCGACGGTGACTGGCGGATTGGGGCCTTTATCACCGATAAGTCCACCGGCCAGGCTCTGATCTCCCCGGACCGGCAGAACAATATCGCCATCACCGTATTCCCCGACATCCCCGGGGCAAAGCTCAATAAATCGACCTCCGGCATCCTCGGCACGGGCTGGGGGATGAACGCCAATATCCCCGCGGGGTCCGACCAGGAAGAAGCGGCCTGGAAACTGGTCAAGTGGCTTTCGGGCAAGGAGATCCAGACCTGGCGGCTCCTGACCGGCGGTATTTCCACCCCCACCCGGACGGATATTAATGTTGCCGGCCTGACCCTGGAACCCATGCAAAAGGCCGGAAGCACCCTGGCTACCCAATATACGGCCACCACGGTGGTTATCGACGGGGTCTTTGACGGGGAAGTACACGTTCCCCTCAATACGGGGCTGCAGGAAATCGGGCTGGGAACCAAAACCCCCCAGCAGGTTGCCGAAATTACCCAGCGGGCCTTTGAATCGTGGAAGGCGAAACAGTAGCTCCCTCCGGGGAACCGTAACCCTGGGGCGAAGGTAACGGGGGGATAGCCCGGCGAATTTGCCGGGCTCCCCTGCCCCGGCGGTCTAACTTGCAGGAACCAACCCCAAAACTCCGGCGGGCTTTGGGATTGGCCCTGAAGTTTTTTTAAGGTGATGGTCCCGCAGGACCGGGATGGTAAATCCCGCCGGAAAAACTCCCCTCTGCAGGAGGATCTGATGAGTGAGTTGACTTCAAAAAAAGAACAGCGTGTAGCGTATGTGGTATTGGTTATCCCTGCGGTGATCATTTATTTTTCCGTGATGGCTTTTCCCACGATCTTTTCGGTGATATTGAGCCTGACCAACTATAACGGCGGCCGGATATTCGGCAATCCCCAGGTCAAATTCGCGGGATTGGCCAGTTATGTCCGGATCTTTACGGATCCCAACGGCTATTTTTATCTTGCCCTGAAAAATAATATGTTCATTGTGCTCATGTCCGTATTCGGGCAGATTCCCTTGGGTTTCGCCCTGGCCTATATTCTGTCCCGCAAGCTGGTGCGGGGTACGGACTTCTTCCAGACCATGATCTACCTGCCCAACGTTATTTCCCCGGTCATCATCGGGATTTTGTTCAAGAGCTTTTATCTGAATCAGGACAGCGTGTACATGGAGATTGTGAAATTTTTCAATCCCGCCGCCCAGTTTGCCCTGAACGATCACCCCATGATCCCGGTGCTGGTGGTGATGCTCTGGATGTATACCGGGATGTATGTGATCATCTTCCTGTCCAATCTCCAGCGGATCGACGTTTCCATTATCGAGGCGGCCAAAATCGACGGCGCTACCGAAGCCCAGGCGCTCCGTCATATCATCCTCCCCGCCCTTTCGGGGGTTATCGTAACCAGCGCCATCCTGGCGATTTCCGGCTCGTTAAAGTCCTTCGATCTGTTATTTGTGATGACCCAGGGAGGGCCGGCCAACCGGACCAGCGTGCTTTCCCTGTATATGTATCAGATGGCCTTCCGGGGCGCCCCCAATTATCCCCTGGCAAACGCCATTTCAACGGTGATGGTGATTATCAGCTTTATCCTGATCGGCATTACCCGGGGCGTGGAAAATCGCTTCGGCGGAAAGGAGTAATCTATGGCGGATGTACAGAGAGGCCCGGCGGCCGCTAAAGCGGCGATCTATGGGGTGATGTTTATTTTTACGCTGCTGGCTATTTACCCCCTGTTTTGGCTGGTTATCCAGTCTTTTAAAACCACCCAGGAGTATCTTACCTCCAGCAAACTGGCCATGCCCAAATTGTGGTTTCCCGGCAACTATGCCTATGCCTGGCAGATAGGCAAATTCGGGACGCTGCTGTTGAACAGCGTGTTTTACACCGCCGTGACGGTGATCGCCGTGGTGGTCCTGGGGTTTATGGCGGGTTTTGCCTTCGCCAAAATTAAAAACAGGGCTACCCCCATACTCCACGGGATATTTATCATCGGTATCCTCCTTACCCTGCAATCCATCATGGTGCCCCTGTTCCTCATGGTGAACGCCGTGGGGCTCTACAACACCAGGCTGGGGATACTGATCCCCTATATCGGGATAGGGCTGCCCATGGGGGTGTATCTGGGTACCGAATTTATCCGGAGCATCCCCGAGGCCCTGATTGAGTCCGCCCGGATCGACGGCGCCAGGTACCTGCGGATCTTTGCCAGCATCATCTTCCCCATGTCCGCCCCGGTGGCCATGACCGTGGGGATCCTCACCTTTACCAGCACCTGGAACGAATTTATGCTGATCAATATCCTCACCTCCAGCGACGCCATTAAGTCCATTCCCGTGGGGATCAACCGTTTCTCAGGCGCCCTGGCCTCGGATTACGGCAAACAGTTTTCCGCCCTGGTTATCGGCATGATCCCCATGGTGACCTTCTACCTGATCTTCCGCAAACAGATCACCAAAGGCGTTGCCGCCGGCGCCGTAAAAGGTTAGCGCACGGAACCCTTGCGGCGGCGACGCCCCGCTGCCGCAGGAGCCGGAAAAGGCTCACGGGGCGGCATTAACCCTGAACTTTTCTTTGAAATTCGCGGCTCTGTTCGTGGAGGGGGCGGTTGAAATTGCCCGCGAAGATAAAAAAGCGCCCTTACCCGCTTAGGCATGGGGAGTTTTTTGCGTTAATTCAGATACTGTCTTACCCGGTCAAGCGGCAGCTTAAGTGCCTGGGATATCTGTTCCGGGCTCATGCCAAAATCCAGCAGCTTTTTCGCGGCTTCCTCCCGCCCTTCCTCCCGTCCCTCTGCCCGTTCGACTACCAGCGCTTCTTCCAGCTTCCATTCGGTCATGAGCATGTTTACCACCTCCGTTCCGTGGATCTCAAAAAAATCCCGTAATGTGGAGGCATTCCCAAAACTTCAGTTTTTGGGAATGCCGCACCATTGCCCCCCATTTTCAAGTCAAAGGTCAACCATCCGCATCAAGCGGGATACTGGTTCCCAACCAGGCAAACTCGAATCGTATGGTACATTCCGCCAAAATTCATGTGGCGCCGGTTCGCGGTTCATTTTCTTCAACATCCGCCTGGCCGCTCTGCCCTGGGGAGGGACCGGAGCAGAAAACCAGGCGCAAAAAAGCGTATCCCGGGGGCCCGGGCCGGGGTTGGCCCCTGAAATTTTTATCCGCTTTTGCCTTGGATTTCCTTGACAAGGGCATATAAAAAACTAATATTTTATGAGTGGAGGCTTTCCCAAAACTTCAGTTTTTGGGAAAGCAACCTTGGATTTATGGGAAAAAACGGGCTTCAGACCGTTTTTTCAAGAGCCTTCCACAAAACCAACCGGGTTTTGGGAAAGGC
>JAISPH010000067.1 GCA_031275035.1 Treponema sp. | reverse complement strand
CGGAAATACGGCTTACCAAACTGATGCCGCCGCGACCATACGATATGGCCTCATTCGCCAAATACAAGCGTTTTTGTCGTTCGTCCAGTAAAGGCATCATTCGTTGAATTCGGTTTTCCGTCAATGGTTTCACCCCTCGTTTATTTGATGAAACCATTGTAGCGTATGTAAACTAATTGTTCAACTTATTTTTGTACTATTCCTAAAGGGCATCTATTCGGGACATTCTGCGAATACCCGGAACCCCCGGCTGTATTTTCAGGGATCCCCCGGAAGGGCTGTTTTCCGCGCCTAACGGTGATTGCCGCCCCTATCCGCTCCCGGTTTTGCCGCCGGAGCGGGGCTAGGGTGTGTTGAACTGGGTCTCCGCAAAGGATCCCAAGGCTTTATACCGGGTGAACAGTCTGTCGTACACCCCGGCCCTCCCGGCGTTGGGGGTATAGGTTTTTTCGATCGGGGCCAACAGGGCCTGCTGCGCCGCCACAACGTCCGGGTATAAACCCGCCGCCGCGGCGGCAAACATCGCCGCCCCCAGGGCAACACACTGATCGCTGGCGGGTACATGAATGGGCATTTGAAGCACATCCGCTACAATCTGAGTTACAAACGAAGATTTCCTGGCCACGCCGCCGATGCCGATGACCCCTTCAATAACCACGCCCTCTTCCCGGAACCGTTCAACAATAGCCCGGGCGCCGAAGGCGGTGGCCTCTACCAAAGCCCTGAATACCTTGGGCGCGCCGGAACCAAGGGAAAGTCCCATAATAAGCCCTTTCAGCTCCTGATTCGCATCGGGGGTACGCCGGCCGTTGAGCCAATCCAGGGCAATAATCCCGGTTTCGGCGGGATCGATTTTCCCGGCGGCCTTTTCCAGCCCGGGAATGATTTTTTTCGCCATGTTTTGGGCTATTCTTTCCCCGGTCCCCGGATCAAGACCGTCAATGGCGGGAAGTATGTTTTCCAGGGGCCAGACCAGCAGATCCTTAAACCAGGCGTATACATCCCCAAAAGCGCTTTGACCCGCTTCGTACCCCCACAAACCGGGAATAACCGAACCGTCAACTTGACCGCAGATACCCCGTACCGGTTTTTCCGGCAGAGGAGGCCTGGGACCAACGATGATATCACAAGTGGAAGTACCCATGACTTTTACCAGCCATCCCGGTTTGGCGCCGCCGCCGACTGCCCCCATGTGGGCGTCATACCCGCACACCGCTACCGGAATCCTCCCGGGCAGCCCCAATTCCGCGGCCCATTCATCCGTCAGGTAACCGCCCACCGTGTCGTTGGTATAGGTTTCCTTCCCCAGGGCGTCCCGTATTTTTATCAGCCTGGGATCCAGCATGGATAAAAATTCATCCGAAGGATATCCCCAGTCCGCATGCCACATGGCTTTATGTCCCATGGCCGCGCGGCTTTTTTTCAGGGCCTCCACATCCTTTGCCCCGGTCAGCAGGGCGGTCATCCAGTCACAGTGCTCCAGGAAAGCATAAGCGGCGGATGCAACTTTGCCGTCTTCTGAAAAAACCCTCAGTATCTTTGACCAAAACCATTCGGTAGAATACACGCCTCCCACAAACCTGGTAAAATCCGTCCCGCCCCAGGTTTTTGCCAGTTTGTTGATCCGGGCGGCCTCCATTACAGCGGTATGATCCTTCCACAAAACAAACATGGCGCTGGGGTTTTCCGCAAATTCCGGCAGCAACGCCAGGGGGGTACATTCCCTGGTCATAGCGCACGGGGTAGAACCGGTGGTATCAACAGCAATACCCCGGACTTTGGCCAGCACATCCTTTCCCGCCTTGACGCCGGCTTCCTTTACCGACCCCGCTAGGACATCAATATAATCCTGGGGATGCTGACGAAACTGATTTTTAGCCGGATCGCAGTATAAACTTCTGCTCCACCGGGGATAATACATGACCGCGCTTCCCGCCTCACCGCCGTCCGCGGCGTCTATAATGACCGCCCGGCATGAATCGGTTCCATAATCCAGCCCCAATACGTAGGCTTCGCCTTTTTTTAACGCCATACCAATCTCCTTAAAATACTTTGTTTCAAAGTACTTTATATAAAACCGGTTTCAGGGCTGTAAAGCGGGAAATACCGCCTCCGGTTCGTGGCGGCGCAGGGGCCGCTGAATAAGTTCATAGGTGGTGGAAAATGTCTCATCCGTATCAAGATAGGCAAAGTACCCGTCCCCGTCCAGGCCGAAACCGGCCCCTTCCATAGTAACCCGCATTCCCCCGGCCTCCGCTTCCGCCAGAGCGGCCCGGATGTCAGGGACATATATCCCCAGATGATGGAGCCCGTAACCATGACGTTCAACAAATTCGGAATAAACCGTGTCTCCTTCCAGGTTTTGAATCAGCTCTATTCTGGTTTCGCCGAAATAACTGAGGGCAATCCGGGCCTTATAAGAAAAGGGCTCCCCATTTCTGGTCATATAGGTAAGGAGCGGCGGACCGTAGGTATAGATCTTCCAATCCCCTATGCCGAAACGTTCATAATAATCCCGCGCCGATTCATCGATGCTTTTTACCACAAACCCCAATTGATCGACCTTTCTGTTCAAAAAACCAAGCTTACCCATAACTGTCCTTTACTCTAAATTGGCATGATGTCCCGCCATATCCTGTTCACTAATCCCGAAACGTTTTTTTAGAAGTGCGATTAATACCTCATAGGTTATAAACGATACTTGCTCAAACAAAGTCCGCATAGGCTGGCAGCTATATTTTCCTTCATTTACCAAACCGTTGGGAGCGCAAACCCGGATAATTGTATCCGCGCAGGTCTCTATGCTCGTATTGTCAGATGCGGTAAATACCGCTGTCCGGGCCCCTAATTTCTTCGCCTTTTGCAGTATGGCGATGATCCCCGCCGTTTCCCCGGAACCGGTGGCCGCAATAACCAGGTCTCCCGGTTTGGTCGGAGGACAGGATACGGTCCCTAACATAAAAGCCTGCAATCCCAGATGATTTAACCGCATACAGAAAGCCTGGAGCATTATACCCGATCGCCCTGCGCCTATACAAAAAATCCGTTTTACCGATTGTATTTCCTGTAAGAGCGTTTCAATCCGGGAAACATCAAGCTGATCCATACCATGTTTTATTTCATCCAGAATTATGGCGCTCTCCTGTTGAAAATCCCCTGTTTCCATTGTCATACCGCTCCTGAAGATCCCCGTGTTAATGTTCTACCTAAAATCCAGTTAAAACTTTACAACATTAATGAAAAAATGTCAAATATTTTGCTTTATCATGTTGACATTTAACAAAACAGGGTATAGTATAACCTAATTGTTAATATATTAACATTATTCTGAAGGAAGAGGAGAGAACGATGAGGTTAGCAAAAAAATCAGTATTTGCAATGTTGATCGCGTTGTTTGCCGCAGGCAGTCTGTTCGCCGCTGGTCAACAGGGTAAAACAGGGGGAGGGCCGGTATGGCCTGCCAAAGACAAGCTGGTGGTCGGATTTTCCCAGGCCGACTTGATGAGTACCTGGCGGACCGTAGAAAGCGATAATATGCGGGACATTGCCAGGGAACGGGGGTATAAACTAATAATAACCAATGCCGAAGGCGATACCGGACGGCAGATATCAGACGTGGAATCCCTCTTAGCCCAGGGCTGTAATGTGATGGTTATTGTCGCTATTGACGCCGACGCGATTAAGCCGGCTTTGGAAGCCTGCGCGGCCAAAAATGTTCCGGTGGTTATGAAAGCCAGGGGCGCCAACGGAACTCCCGGGGTTGACTACGCTTCATTCGTAGCGTCCGACTTCGTCTGGGAAGGTGAACAGGCCGCTACCTTTATTGCTAATGAAGCCGCAAAAAAAGGCTGGTCCCAGATCCGGGTTGTCGAGATCCAGGGAGTTATCGGCGGCACTGATGTGCGGGATCGTTCTCAGGGATTCCATAATATTGCCGACGCCAAGGGATTTAAAACCGTGGCCCAGCAATCGGCGAACTGGTCCCGTTCCGAAGCCCAGGCAGTAACTCAAAACGTATTACAGGCCACCGGAGGACAGATCGAAGCCATCTATTGCCATAACGACGAAATGGCCCTGGGAGCGTCCCTGGCCCTGCAGGCGGCCGGTAAACGCGTTAATCAGGACATATTGCTCGTCGGAGTGGATGGCATGATAGAGGCCCTGGACGCAATTAAAGCCGGCAGATTATCCGCCACGGTTACTTGTACCCCGAAATTCGCCGCAAAAGTATTTGATGTTATTGAAGCCGGCATACGGGGAGAGCGGCTTCCGGGATATGTGGCGGTGGATGACAAATTGGTTGACATAACAAATGTGGACCAGTTTTATTCTCTGGGATTTTAAGCTTTAGCTGTTAACATAATTTTAATTGGCCGAAACCTCTGGAAATCCTTGCCGGGTTTTCAGAAGTTTCGGCCAAAGGCCGCCGGAGAAAATTGCTGGTTCCTTGTATACATACAATTACAACAAAGCAATTTTCTCCCTGGTTTATGCCGTGATACCGTGATAAGGTAGAAAAATGAATGGCAATATCCTGGAAGTAAAAAACCTGACCAAAAATTTCGCAGGAGTAACGGCTCTGGACGATGTTTCCATGACGGTTGCATACGGCGAAGTCCATGGGTTGATGGGCGAAAATGGCGCAGGTAAATCCACTTTAATAAAAATCCTTACCGGTATTTACAGAGCCGATTCGGGGGATGTCTATTTTGACGGCAAGAAAACCATGTTCAGGAATGTATCCAGCGCCCATCATGCCGGGGTAAACGCTATTTACCAGGAACTCAATATGGTTTCAGGACTCACTGTAAGCGAAAATATCTTTATCAGCCGGTATCCTTTGAACCGCGGCGGCATCGACTGGAAAACCATGCACTCCAGCGCTCAAAAACTTATAGACAATATCGGGGTTGATATTGACGTACATCAGCCCCTGGAAAATTACGGAACCGCCAAACAGCAAATCGTCGCTATTCTTCGGGCCGTAAGCATGGAAAGTAAACTTATCATCATGGATGAGCCCACCTCTTCCCTGGATACCCACGAAGTCAATATCCTTTTTGACATTATCGATAAATTAAAGAATACAGGAATTTCCATTATATTTATAACGCACCGCCTTGACGAAGTATACAAAAAATGCGATCGAATTACGGTACTTAAAGACGGCAAGTGTGTCGGGACCTATAACATATCCGAGCTGTCCCAATATGAGTTGTTAACTAAGATGATAGGCCAGAAAACCCTGGTTATGGAACATATTGCCGCAGAACGGCAATTTAAAAAGGACGATATACTTTTGGAGGTCAGCAATCTGTCACGGCCCCCCTATGTGAACAAGGTAAATTTTAATATAAAACGCGGTGAAATTGTAGGATTTGCGGGCCTACTGGGTTCGGGCCGGACGGAAATTGCCCGGCTGCTCTTTGGATGCGATCTTCCCGATTCAGGTAAAATTATTTTTGACGGAAAATTATTGTCCCTCAATTCTCCCCACGACGCGGTAATTAAGGGAATGGCTTTTTGCACCGAAAACCGCCGGGAGGAAGGATTGTTTCCCAACGTGACGGTACAAAACAATCTCGCTGCCTGCGCTCTGCCCAGACTGGTTGCCGGCGGTTTTATCAACCTTAAGGGCCGCAAACAGCTTGCCGAAGAGTATATAAAGACATTATCCATTAAAACCCCTTCGGCAGATCAGCTGATAAAAAATCTTTCCGGGGGAAATCAGCAGAAGGTGATTCTGGCCCGCTGGCTTGCGACAAAACCAAAATTTATCATCCTTGATGAACCTACCAGGGGCATTGATGTGGGAGCCAAATTTGAGATCGAAAAACTCATCAGGGAATTTTCCCGGCAAAATATAAGCGTCCTTTTCATTTCTTCGGAAATCGCGGAGCTGGTCAGAAACTGCGACCGGATCATTGTTTTACGCGACGGCGCGATTGTAGGGGAACTTGCCGGCAGAGATATTTCAACAGATCAGATCATGCAGATGATTGCGGAATCAGATCCTATGGCAGCCGCCGATACATTGGCTCCTGCCCGGGAGGAAATGTAATGGTGAAAAACAATACCTTTTTGAATTTACTGTTCACAAAATATATATCCGCAGTTGTTTTTTGCGTGCTCCTCGCCTTTAACCTGTTATTTACCCGTAATTTTGTCAGCTGGACCACCTTCGCCAATATCATTACCCAGACATCAAGCGTCATGTTCCTGGCTCTGGGGATGACCCTTGTCATTGCCACCGGAGGTATTGATATTTCAGTCGGTTCGGCTATGGGGCTGGCGGCAACCATTTCCGCTATTTTTTTGGCCATGGGGCATCCCGAAGGAACCTTGATTTCTTTGCTGGCATTATGCCTCCTGGGGCTTTTAACCGGAATTTTAGTTGCTAAATTTTCCATCCTTCCCATGGTAGTTACCCTGGCGATGCAGTATATTATGAGGGGACTTGCGAAAGGGGTCAGCGGAAGGGGAACCATAGCGTACAATCTGCCGGGGCTCACCAATTTTTTTATCAATCCCTTGATCGGTCCGGTACCGGCTCATTTTTTCGTATTGATCATCGCTGTTTTTGTAATGTATATCCTCGTTAACCGGATGAAATTCGGCTCCTATGTGGAGTTTTACGGGAACAATCCCCTGGCCGCGAGGATATGCGGAATAAATACTACCAGGATAGTCCTTTTCTGTTATATGATCTCGGCAATATTCGCCTGGTTTGGCGGGATGATAGACATGTTTATGGTATCCAGCGCCGATCCTTCCAAGATTGGCCTGGACCTGGAAACCGACGCTATCGCGGCAACATTGATTGGAGGTACCCCTATTACCGGCGGTTATCCCAATATAATCGGTTCCGTATTTGGCGCTTTCCTGCTGCAGCTTATAACCATGATGTGCAATATGCACAATATTCCCTATTCTTATTCCATGATGCTAAAGGCAGGAATCATTATCTTTGCGCTTTTCTTTCATGGGCTGCGCAATAAAAACTTCCGTTAAAACGGACAGGAGATGTTATTTTGGGGAAAGTTAAGCTTTTTATTTCTAAAAATGTCGCATTTGCGGGGCTGGTGTTTGTAATTATTATTGGAGGTTTTGTAAACCCCCTGTTTCTTACCCTGGAAAATTTGAATAATATGATTCGATCCGCCAGTATTATAGGGTTTGTAGCGATTGGAATGACTTTTGTAATATTGTGCGGTTCTATCGATTTGAGCGCCAGTTCTGTTTTTGCCTTCAGCGGTTATCTGTTTATCACCCTGGGGCAGAAAGCGCCGGTTCCTGCCCTTATCATTCCCCTTCTGGCCGGAGCGGCCATAGGTTTTGTAAATGGATTTTTGGTAACCAAGATGTCCATCCCCGCCTTTGTGGGAACCCTTGCCACCATGATATTTGTGAGGAGCCTGGTATTAGTCTGTACCAAAGAAACCACGATAAATGGGGGAAATATCGCGGATTTTCTGAAATTTCTTGGCCGTGGAAATGTATTGCCCTATATATCCATGCCTTTCGTTCTTTTCATACTAATAACCTTATTAGTCGCCTATATGATGAAGCGGCGGCCCATTGGAAGGGCTATGTATATTGTAGGCGGTAATGCGGAGGCGGCGAAGATGATGGGCGTAAGCCCCCAGAATACGCTTGTTGCGGCGCATATATTCTGCGGCATCATGGCGGCTTTTGGCGGCATTATTTTCGCGTCCCGGATAGGGTCCGCCCTGCCCCTGGCGGGAACAGGTTACGAGCTGTACGCCATAGCGTCGGTAGTCATCGGAGGCGCCGAGTTATCCGGCGGAAAAGGAAAAATATCAGGAACATTTTTCGGGGCCCTGGTAATGGGTTCTTTTTCCAACATATTTAATATGCAGCGGGTATTAAACGCGGTATGGCAAAATGTGGTAATAGGTTTTGTTTTGTTATTGGTCATTTTTATCCAGGCGCTTATGGTTTCACCGGTATTATTACAGAGAAGAAGGAAAAATATCCGGCTTTGATATGGTTAAACCTGTAAATTAAAGCAATTCCGGGGGAGGTTTGACATGAAAAAAAGACTGTTCTCAATTAACAGCTGGATTTTTGGAAATGCGGCTATTGAAGAAATCGCCAAACGGGCGAAGGAAATTGGCGTGGACGGCATTGATATCAGCGGAGAACCGGATACCACGGACCTCGACAGGGTCAAAGCCGCGCTAACTAAATATAACCTTATCCCGTTTTGTATTAACGGTAATTTTGCCGATGAAAAAAGAGTGCTCTGCCATGGCGATCCCGCTTTTCGGGAAAGCGCTGTAGAATACGGGAAAAAATGCGTGGATATGGCGGCTGCCCTGGGCAGCAAAAAGGTTTTGATCGTTCCCGGCAAAGTTATGGGATCAAGTTTCTATATATCCAAAGCGGCGGATTGGCGGCATTCGGCAGAAGGCCTAAAGAAGATAGCCGAATATGCTAGACCAAAGGATATTACCATTATAATCGAATGTGTTAACGCCTATGAGGTTACCTTGGTCAGGACCCTTCAAGACGGCATCAGAATGGCCAAAGAAACCGGGTTTGACAATGTAAAAATTATCGGCGATACCTTCCACATGCAGCTGGAGGAACAACTGGGAATCCCCCATGCCATCAGGGAAGCGGGCGACTGGTTACAGCATGTCCATATAGGCGATAATACCCGGGAAGTTCCCGGACGGGGCTGCATGAATTGGCGGGACTTCCTTCTGGCTCTGAACGAAATAAACTATACCGGAGCCGTATCCTTTGAGCCTTTGCCGCGAAAAATGACTATGGATCAGTTGTTCGCGGGGGAACTGCCTATTGAGGAACTTGCCATGGAACTCAAGCAATCCCTTGATTATTTACAGAATATTCTGCAAACAATATAGGAAATCTCTGGAAACCCCCAGCGGGTTTTCGGAAGGTTCGGTAAAGCCTTTGAAAAGAACCCCTGATTCATTGGAGTACCGTCAGTATACAAGGCGGTTTTCTCCCTGGGGCGGATAAATTTCTAAACGCTGGAAGGAGTATTTTATGAATATCAGAGAATTAAAAGAAAAGGTACTGGAAGCAAACCTGGATTTGGTAAAAAGAAATCTGGTTATTTCCACCTGGGGTAATGTTTCCGGGTATGACGAGGCCAGCGGCCTGTTTGCCATAAAAGCAAGCGGAATACCCTATGACGGGATGAAAGCCGAACACATGACTGTTCTTGATCTGGAGGGAAAAATCATAGAAGGAGACTATGCCCCTTCCACGGATACTCCTACCCATATTGTATTGTACCGGTCCTTCAAAGATCAGGGAATCCGGGGTATTGTACATACCCATTCCCAGTTTGCCACCATGTGGGCTCAAACGGGGACAGATCTGCCCTGTTTTGGAACTACCCATGGGGATTATTTCTATGGGGATATCCCGGTTACCCGTCCAATGACCCCCGCGGAAATACAGGGGGAATATGAAAAAAATACCGGGGAGGTGATTGTTGAAGCCCTTAAGGCAAAGAACGCCGCCTGCCGGTATATGTCCGCTGTTTTAGTCCGCAGCCACGGACCCTTTGTCTGGGGCGATTCTCCGGCAGAGGCGGTCCTGCACAGCCATGTCCTGGAGTATATCGCCAAGATGGCGTACTGCGGCATAACCCTGTACAATACGATCCGGGGAAAACCGCTTCCCACAATACAGCAGGAATTGGCGGACAAGCATTACAACCGGAAATTTGGTCCCGATGCGTATTACGGCCAAACATCCCGGTCTTAAAGGTTTTTAACACTGGAATGGTCCGGAAACTAAAGTTTTCGGACCATTCCGCTTTATGAGAACAACCGGCCCTGTCCGCTCCGCCTTTCCCGTGAAGCGGGTTCTTGGGCCGGTTGATTAACTGGAAAAGTTTCGTATATTATGTATCCGTCATGGTATTAAGAGTGGTAATATGGCTAATATAGGCGAACGGATACAGGAAGAGCTTAACATTATCGCTAACCGGCATTTTATCACCGTTAGTCAGCTTGCCCAGGAACTTGATGTATCGGAAATGACCATTCGCCGGGATCTTCGCGGCCTGGCGGAGGAAAACAAAGTAAAGCTTGTTTACGGCGGGGTCATATCCAATCAGGAACTTTCGAACCAAAACGCTTATACCCTGACCAGGGAACAGGGCAAAAACACCGGCCAAAAACTGGCAATCGTAAAACAGGCCATTCAGCTCCTGGACCCCCAGGATGTGATCTTTCTTGATTCGGGGACCACCATGCAGCTTTTTGCAGAGCAGATCCCCCAAAGTTATTCCAATACCATCATTTGTTCAAGCCTTAATACCATCAATGTGCTGGTAAAACTTTCCTCTTGCACAATTATAACGACCGGGGGCGTTTATTCTCCTAAATCGGTGGTTTTTTATGATTCCGATTCTACCAGACTGATACGGAAATACCGGGCTAACAAGGCCTTTATCGGCACTACGGGATTCGAGCTGAACCTGGGCCTTACCTGCGGATACGTGGAGGACGCTCCTTTGAAACAGGCCATGATTGAATCCAGTAAAGACAGGATACTTATGACCGATTCCTCCAAATTTGGCCAGGTCAGTACCTGCCTTTTCGGAAAAATCGAGGACTTTACCATGGTAATTACCGATACGGGTATACCCGACGAATACGCCCGGTACATACAAAACGCCGGGGCGCAATTAATTCTGGTATAGGTGTTATCTATGAACTATAGGCAAGCCGGCGTAAACATTGAAGAAGCCTACCGGGCTGTCGGGAAATACCGGGAACTGGCGGCGGCGACGGTCCACGGGGCGGTGCTGAACGGTATCGGCAGTTTTGGGGGGATGTTTTCCCTCAAGGAGCTGATCGAAGGGGGCGGTCCCATGGAGGAGCCGGTCCTCGTTTCCGGTACCGACGGGGTGGGAACCAAGCTGGAGATTGCCTTCAGGATGAAAAAATACGACACCGTGGGCATCGACTGCGTAGCCATGTGCGTCAACGATATACTCTGCCACGGGGCCCGGCCCCTTTTCTTCCTGGATTACCTTGCCTGCGGAAAGCTTGACGCCGGCGTTGCAGCGGAGCTGGTCAGGGGGGTCGCCCGGGGCTGCAGGGAGACCGGAAGCGTTCTGCTGGGTGGGGAAACCGCTGAAATGCCCGGTTTCTACGATGAAGGCAAATATGATATTGCCGGTTTTGCCGTGGGCATTGCGGACCGGAAGAAGATAATCGACGGCGGCAAGATCCGCGCCGGAGACATCCTGCTTGGTATTGCCTCATCGGGGCCCCACTCCAACGGTTTCAGCCTGATCCGCAGGGTAATCCCTGACCTGTACGAAGACTTTGGGGGCATGCCCATCGGCATGGCCCTGCTTGAACCAACCCGGCTCTATGTCAAACCGGTTCTCGGCCTTCTGGAGGCAATTGAAATCCACGGCATGGCCCACATTACCGGCGGCGGCTTCTACGAAAATATTCCCCGTATGTTCCCGGCGGGTTCCGCCCTGGAGGCCGTGATCGGGACGCCTCCCTCCGCGGCGGGCTGGACCGTGCCGCCCATCTTTGCCCGGATTGCCGCCGGCATGAGCGGTTTTAATGGTTCAGGAGCCGCCGCCCAGGAAGCGGGGGCGGCGTTTTTGAAGGACGATCCGGCAATCAGAAAGAACATGTTCAACACCTACAATATGGGAATAGGTTTTGTGCTGGCCCTGGCCCCCGAAGACAGCGGCAGGGCGGCGGCTTACCTTGAGAGCAAGGGTTTCCCCGCCTGGGAAATAGGCCAGGTCGAGGCCGCTTCGCGGACGGAAGCTTCACCGGGGGGAATTCGTTTTGTCTAAGGTAAAGATCCTGGTTTTAGTCTCCGGGGGAGGCACCAATTTTCAGGCCCTGCTGGATGCGGAAAAAACAGGGAGGCTCGGTCCGGGAAAATTGACCGCGGTCGTCTCGGATCGTCCCGAAGCCTATGCCTTAAAACGGGCGCGGATGTGGGGCATTCCGGTCTCTGTCGAGGAACCGGATACCAGCCTTCCCAAAGATAAACGCCGCCAGGATCTTTCGGACCGGATCTTCCGCATTGCCCGGGAGTATCGCATCGGTCTCATCGTACTGGCGGGTTACCTTTCCATTCTAGAAGGAAAACTTCTTCACTACTATGAAGGGAGAATCATCAACCTTCATCCCAGCCTGCTCCCCAAATTCGGCGGTATGGGCATGTACGGAAACCGGGTTCATAAGGCGGTACTAGATGCGGGGGAAAAGGAATCGGGCTGTACCGTCCACTTTGTAGACGCCGGTACCGATACGGGGCCGGTTTTGCTGCAGCGCTGGGTCCCGGTACTGCCGGGGGATACCCCGGACGCTCTGGCGGACCGTATCCATGAGGAGGAACACATCGTCATTGTACAGGCCGCCGCCCTGCTGGCAAAACGCTTTGAACAGGCTCCCCTCCCCCATCCCGCTGTGCAAAATGTTTTTCATAAATGATCCCTCCGCCGCAGGACGCGCAGAGCTTCGCCGCCGAAAGCAGGTTCCGGGGTATGAGAGTTGTTCGGAAACCCTGTTTCCGCCGAACCAAAGGTTCGCCCAATTCCGCTTAAACCTTCAACACAAATAATGCATGGGAAGGAATTGCTTTCTAATTAAGGAGAGGCAGTATGGAAAGGAGAAGGTATAAAAAATCGGGGGAAAGTCTTTCTCTCCTTGGTTTTGGTTTTATGCGGCTTCCGGTAAAAGAGGGGACCCGGGAAATCGACCGGAAGCAGGCTCTGGAAATGGTGGATTATGCAGTCTCCTGCGGGATAAATTATTTCGATACCGCCTATATGTACCACGAGGGGCAGTCCGAGCTTTTTGCCGGAGAGGCCCTGTCCCGGTATGACCGGAGCAAATTTAATCTGGCTACCAAAATGCCCCTGATGCTTCTAAAATCCCCCGGCGACATAGAACGGATCTTCAACGAGCAGCTTAAAAAGTGCCGGGTTGAGTATTTTGATTTTTATCTGCTCCACAATATCAGCCGGGGACACCTGAAACTTGCCGAGGCCTGCAGGACCTACGAACAGCTTAAAGAAAAACAGCGGCAGGGAAAGATCCGCCGCCTGGGATTTTCCTTCCATGACCGGCCGGATCTGCTGCGGGAGGTAACGGAAAAATACGACTGGGATTTTGCCCAGATTCAGCTTAACTACATGGACTGGGAGCTTCAGAACGCAAAGGAAGAATACCAAATCCTGGCGGACAAAGGAATTCCCGTTGTCGTGATGGAGCCGGTCCGGGGCGGGACCCTGGCGGCGCTCTGCGAAAAATCGCTGGCCCTGTTCAGGGCGGCGGATCCTTCCGCCTGCGCCGCTTCCTGGGCGCTGCGTTTTGCCGCGTCCCTTCCCGAAGTTCAGGTTGTCCTGAGCGGCATGTCGAACTTGTCCCAGCTAAAGGATAATGCGGCAACAATGGAACGCTTTAAGCCCCTGACTGAGGAAGAGTACCGGGTTATCGAAAAGGCCCTGGCCGCCTTCCGGATTTCGGCGACCATTCCCTGTACCAGCTGCCGCTACTGCATGGATTGCCCCGCGGGGGTTGATATTCCCAGGACGCTGGCAGTTTATAACAACTACCTGCTCGCCAAGACGAAAAAGCATCCCATGGCGGATTTTCTCTTTGATATGGAATACAAGATCCTGGGCGAAGAGAAGCAGGCCCGTCACTGTACGGCCTGTAATCAATGCGCTGAACGCTGCCCCCAGCATATTGCGATCCCCCGGTGGATGGAAACGATCGACAAGCTCCACGAAGGGCGGAAATCCGCAGGAGGCCCCCATCAAACTTTTCTCAACAGAAAGGAGTAACGGCAATGAAACGGCGTGCACTGATCAGCGTATTCTGCAAAGAAGGCATTTTGGAACTGGCCTCCTGTCTCAACGCTTTGGACTGGGAGATCCTCTCCACCGGCGGAACAGCCGGGTATTTGCAGGAAAACAATATCCCCGTTACCGATGTTGCGTCGGTAACGGGCTTTCCCGAATGCCTGGATGGCCGGGTCAAGACCCTGCATCCGGCCATCCATGCGGGACTCCTCGCCCGGCGGAACGAACGGTCCCACATGGACACCCTGGAAAAGCTCAGCCTTGCCCCGATAGATTTGGCGGCGGTAAACCTCTATCCCTTTTTTGAAAAAGTCCAGGCGGGGCTTTCTTTGGAAGAAACTGTGGAGTTCATCGATATCGGCGGACCAACCATGCTCCGTTCTGCGGCAAAGAATTACCGGGACGTAATCGTCCTTACAGATCCCGGGGATTATCCTGAAACCATGGCGGGCCTTAAAACGGGAAACCTTTCCCCCGAATTCCGCAGGCGTCTTGCCGGCAAGGTCTTCGATCTTACCTCGGCCTACGACGCCGCCATTGCCCGGTATCTTTTGGACATGGAAGGCGCCGGGAAAGCGGCGGATGAGGCGTACCCCCGGTACTGGCCCCTCTCCCTCAAAAAAGCCCGGAATCTCCGTTACGGTGAAAACGGCCATCAGTCCGCGGCGCTTTACTTGAATACGGACAGGCCCGGCGCTTTGGGCGGGATGGAACAGCTTAACGGCAAGGAACTGGGCTACAACAATATCCGGGATCTGGATCTGGCGTGGAAGGCGGCCTGCGCCTTTGGCCTTCCCCCTGACGGAGCTTCAGGTGAAGCCGAACTCCGCAGCCTCGGTATTATTGGTCCGGGGGGGACCGCTCCTGCCGCCTGCTGCGCGGCGGTAAAGCACAATACCCCCTGCGGCATTGCCCTGGGCTCTACCTTCATGGAGGCCTACGAAAAGGCCTATGCCTGCGATCCGGTCTCCATCTTCGGGGGGATTGTAGCGTCCACCGTTCCGGTAAACGCCGCCTCGGCGATAAAACTGGCGGAGCTTTTTTTGGAGATCGTCGCCGCCCCGGACTTTGAAGAGGCGGCGCTGGCAATCCTTCAAAAGAAAAAAAATCTCCGGGTGATGAAAGCCCGCTTTGCGCCCCGGGATTCAAAAGAATGTATCGCCGTGGACGGCGGCCTCCTGGTGCAGGATGCGGACCGGAAGCTGCTTGAAAAATGGGAAGTGGTTACCAGAGCCGCCCCGGATACGGCGGACATTGCGGATATGATCTTCGGTATGCGAGCGGCTGCCTATGTCAAGTCCAACGCTATTATAGTAGTAAAGGACGCCGCGGCGGTGGGTATAGGCGGCGGTCAGACCAACCGGATCTGGGCGGCGGAACAGGCCCTGGTCCGGAGCGCCGGCGTCGTTAAGGCCGCCGCAGAAAATCCCGCCCTAAGGGGCAGGGTTATCGCCGACGGCAGGCCGCCGAGGGTCCTCGCCTCCGACGCCTTTTTCCCCTTCCCCGACGTGGTTGAAGCGGCGGCGGCGGCGGGGATCAAAGCCATCATCCAGCCCGGCGGTTCCATACGGGACAAAGAATCGATAGAAGCCTGCGACAGGCTCGGCATCGCCATGGTCTTTACCGGAACCCGGCACTTTAAGCACTAACGCCGTTTTGCGGAAGGGTTTTTCCCCGCTAACGGAAGAGCCTTCAAAGCATAGTCAGAAGGCCTCTCTCCGGTTATACTTGGATCATGAAGGTCTTAGTCATTGGCTCCGGGGGCCGGGAGCATGCCATTGCCTGGAAGCTGGCCCAATCCAAAGAAATAGAAACGGTCTACGCCGCCCCGGGAAACGGCGGTACTGCGGCGGAGCCTAAGTGTGAAAATATCAGCGTTTCCGATCCCGCCTCGGAAGAGGGACAGGACGAACTTATTCAGTTTATAAAAGAACAAAAGATTAAACTTGCCGTGGCGGGTCCCGAAGCGCCGCTGGCGGCGGGACTGGTGGATCGGCTCCGCCGGAAGAAGATCGCCATCGTCGGCCCTGACCGGAAGGCTGCCCGGCTTGAAGCGAGCAAGGTTTTCTCCAAGGCTTTCATGGAGAAGTACCATGTCAGGACAGCCCGAAGTAAAAGTTTTACCAGTTACAAAGCGGCCCTGCAGTATGCGGCGGATCATTTCGGCGGAAAGCTGATGGCGGAGGATGTGGAGGACGATGCTCCGGCTCCGAGGGGCGCAGGTCTCCTGGCAAAGGCGGAGACGATTAAGGCAAGGCCCGGAAAAAACAGCAAAAGTCCGCGGAAAAAACAACGGTCCGTTCCGCAGGAAGCGCCCCTGGTAATAAAAGCCGACGGCCTTGCTGCAGGCAAGGGGGTTATCATCGCCGCCAGCCCTGACGAGGCGGAAGAGGCCCTTTCATCTTTTATGAAGGATAAGACCCTGGGAGACGCCGGGGCCTCGGTGGTGCTGGAAGATTTTCTGGAGGGGAAGGAAGTGTCGGTCCTTGCCGCAGTAAGCGTACAGCCCGGCAGAAAGGGAGTTATCAAGCCCTTCATTGCCGCCCGGGATCATAAACGCCGCTTTGACGGCGGCGGGGGCCCGAATACCGGCGGCATGGGCGCCATTGCGCCGGTGCCGGATTTTACCAAGGCCGCCCAGCAGGATTTTCAAAATGCGATCCTGGAACCCACCCTGCACGGCATGGAGAAGGAGGGGATGGACTACCGGGGTTTCATTTTTTTTGGCCTCATGGTAAAGAACAACCGCTGTTCCCTCCTTGAGTACAATGTACGCCTTGGAGACCCCGAAACCCAGGCGGTGCTTCCCCTCATGAAATCCGGCTTTGGGGATCTCTGTTTTGCTATTCTTGACGGAACCCTGGAGGATTTCCCCCTGGAGTGGAAAGACGGCGCGGTCTGCGCTCCGGTAGTGGTGGCCGGGGGCTATCCCGGCCCCTGCCGGCAGGGGGACCCCATTGCCTTTAACGAAACCGCCTTCCTGCAAACCGGGGCCCGGCTGTTTATCGCCGGTGCAAAACGGGGACCCGGCGGACCGGCGGGTTCCGGCTTCCGTACCGCCGGGGGACGGGTCCTGGCGGTAGCCGCCCTGGGGGACGACGCCGGGGACGCCCGGACCAAAGCGTATCAGGCGCTGCGGGCGGTCTACTTTGAAGGCATGGATTACCGGCGGGACATAGGAAGCGCCTGACGCCTCCGGCGGAAACCTGTCCTTCAGGATTGAATGGCGTTGTCCGGAAACCTCAGTTTCCGTTGAACAAAAAGTTCGCCAAGTTCCGCTTAAAAACGGCAAAAACGTGGATTTTGCAAGAAATCCGCGTTTTTTGGGAAACTTGAAAGCTGACCGAAGGTTGGCAAAAAACCAACCGGGTTCTCGAACAGGTCCAATATATCCCCGCCGCAGAACAGAAACCGGTTCCTTGTACGGGTAAAAAAACAAAGGGGCCTGGATTCCTGAAAGATTCCGGGCCCCGGCGAAGCTTTGTTCAGACAAAGCTTCCTTCACGCAGCTTGTAAGTCTAGGTAACAATCTCCAGGAAGCTGGGGATCATCTCGCCCGAGAAATAGAAGAGTCCCCGGCCCAACTGGTCCGCATCCCAGACGCGCTGGGGATTGTCCGGATAGGCGGTATAGCCGCCGCAGTAGGTTTCGATCCGGTTGCCCGAGGGTTCCCAGAAATAGATCGTAAGACCCCGGGTAATGGCGTGCCGGGTCGGGCCTATATCCAGCTTCAGATGATTGACGGCGATAAGGTCCGCCGCATTGAGGATGTCTTCCCAGGTCTGGAGATAGAAGCCGATATGGTGAATCGTGTTGGGCTTGGGAAATTCCACGAAGGCCAGATCGTGGGGTTTGTTGGAACTGGTGATCCACGTCGCAAGCCGGTTGCCGTCGGGGGTATTGCAGATCTCGGGAACGAACATATCAAACACTTCGACCATGAAGCGTTCCGCTTCGGCGATCCCCGGTCCGTAAAGGAGGAAGTGATCAAGGCGGGTCGCCCTCATGCCCTTGGGCTGCCTGTTCCAAATGTCGGGATTCTTGACAGGAGGCATATCCTTGGCCAGCTCTACATCGCTGTAGATGTGGAATTCATGGCCGGTACAAAGGGTAAATTTGTACTGCTTGCCGAATCCGGGCTGTTCCGTGTTAGGGGCGACTTCGGTTACTTTGTAGCCGAATTTTTCGGTCTTTGCCTTGATGTCTTCAAGCGTTTCCTTGTCGGAAACCCTGAAGCCCACATAGTCAAGGCCGGCCGTGTCAGCCTTGCGAAGTACCACGCTGTGATGATCAAATTCATCATAGCACTTCAACATGATTCTGCCGTCGCTGGTACGGCCCACCTCATCCATGCCAAGGATTTCCTTGTAAAAGTTGAGGGTTTTGTCAAAATCCAGCACCTTTAGCTGAATAAGACCCGGGCGAAGAGTTCCATGAAATCCCATACTAGTGTCCTCCGTAGATAAAATATCTGTGCTACGCCCTGGCGATAATCAAATCGCTTCGGGGTTGAACACAGCACAAAAGGGCTACGCCCTCTTTTTTTTCCGTTTCGCTCACATGGGCTGCACTCATGGGCTTAAAGGCAATATAGTCCCCCGACAGTATCCGCATCCGGCATACGCCGCACCCGCCGCCGCAGCAGCCATGGCGGACAGGACCCTTCCCGGCCCGAATCATAGCCGGAAGGACCGCCTGATCCTCGGCGCAGGGGAAGTTCACTCCCGTATCTTTGATGGTTACAGTATGCAGTAATCTCATAGGCATCCTTTATTCTCCGCAGAGTCTAATATCCTGCCACCCTGAGGCGGGGAGATTCATTTTTTATGGGAAAGTTCGTAGGCCACATCGACGATCATGTCCTCCTGGCCGCCCACCATGCGGCGCCGGCCCAGTTCTACCAGAATATCCCGGGGCGGTATGCCGAATTTTTCCGATGCCCGGCGGGTATGGAGGAGGAAGCTGGAATAAACGCCGGCATAACCCAGCATAAGGGAATCGGTGCGTATAATCTGGGGGCGCTGCATAATGGGCTCCACCACATCCTCGGCCAAATCCATTAAATCGTAACATTTGACGCCGGTCTCGTAACCAAGACGCTGGAGCACCGCGCAAAACACTTCAATCTGAGTATTCCCCGCTCCGGCCCCGAGGCCCCGGCAGGTGGCATCGATATACTCCGCCCCTTCTTCCACCGCCGCCAGGGAATTAGCCACCGCCAGCCCCAGGTTATTGTGGGAGTGAAACCCCACCGGAAGGGCGATGTTCTGCCTGAGGGCCCGGACCCGTTCCCGTACCTCATTGGGGGTCATATAGCCCGAAGAATCCGCCAGATTGATATAGTCCGCCCCGGCGCCGGCAAAGATCTTCGCCTGTTCCACTATTTTCTCCGGCTCCGCCATGTGGGTCATCATCAGGAAACCCACGGTAAACATGCCATTTTGCTTTGCCCAGCCTATATGCTGGATAGCTATATCCGCTTCGGTTACATGGGTGGCGACCCGGACTGCATTGGCTCCCCGCTCCCTGGCTTTTTTAAGATCCTCAATGGTTCCCACCCCCGGCAGCAACAGAATCCCAAGTTTGGCCTGCTTGACTACCCGGCTTGCCGCCTCAAGGAGATCCAGTTCCGGGGTTTTGGAAAAGCCATAATTGATGGAAGAACCGGCGATGCCGTCGCCGTGGCTGATTTCAATCAGATCGATCCCCGCCTTATCCAACCCTCCGGCGACAGCCACCGCCTGATTCGCCGTGAAAGAATGGCTTACCGCATGGCTGCCATCCCGCAGGGTGGTATCTACAATGTGTATCTTACCGGTTCCCATTACTTTTCCCCCAGCATTTTCGCCGCCAGCTTATCCGCCACGGCTACCGCCGCCTGATTGATAATATCCAGGTTCCCCGAGTAGGAGGGAAGGAAATCTCCCGCCCCTTCGACTTCGATGATCACCGTTACCTTATTGCCGTCAATGACCGGGGGAACCCGCAGGCGGTAACCCGGTACATAGCCCTGTACCTCCCGGATGATGTCCCGTACCGATTCGACGATTTTCTTTTCATCAGGGTTTTTGACCAGGGCGTAAACCGTATTGGTCATCATCAGGGGAGGCTCTGCGGGATTAAGAACGATGATCGCCTTGCTCCGATCCGCCCCGCCTATTACGTGGAGCGCCTTGGCGGTGGTCTCGGTAAATTCATCGATATTGGCCCTGGTACCGGGACCGGCGCTCTTGCTGGATATGCAGGAGACAATTTCCACATACTCCGCATCCGCCGCCCGGTTGATGGCGTGGGCGATGGGTACCGTGGCCTGGCCGCCGCAGGTTACCATATTAAAATCAATCTCGTCGGTAAGCTTATCCAAATTCACGCAGGGTACCACATAAGGGCCTACTGCGGCGGGGGTCATATCAATGGCGATCTTTCCCGCCGCTTTAAGGATGGGCGCGTTATGGAGATGCGCCTTGGCGCTGGTGGCGTCAAAGACAAAGGTTACCTCCGGATCCGCCGCCACCGCATCTACCCCCTGGATGGAAGTTTTAAAACCGAGCCCCGCCGCCCGTTTGATTCCTTCGGATTCTACAATCCCCGCCATAATGTGCATCTGAAGGCGTTTACTCTTCATCACCTTGTACATCAAATCGCTTCCGATATTACCCGGTCCGATGATGCCAACTTTTATCTTCTCCATAGCAGCCGCCTAAATCTGTCAGGTATTGAGGATCATCAGCGCCGACAATCCGTTTTTTGTACTGTAGATGAACGTTTCACCGTATCCGCAGATGAAATGGCCGGAACAGCGCCTTCAGCAAGCTGAAAGCGCTTCAATCAGACAAAACGGGCTTCTACCTTTCCAAAGGAGGAGAACTCTGCGATAAAGGCATCTCCCTTCACCGCAGGGGGAGCGGCGGAGAAGGCCCCGGAAAGGATCACCTCCCCGGCCTTGAGGGTTACGCCATAACTCCAGAGACGGTTGGCAAGCCACGCCACGGAAATGCAGGGGTCCCCAAGTACGGCGGCGCCGGTCCCTTCCCCGGCCAGGGCGCCGTTTTTATAAAGTTTCATGGAAACTCTGGGAAGATCCACTTCGTCCAGTTTGAGCCGTTTAGTCCCCAGCACATAGCGTCCGGAAGAGGCGTTATCCGATATGGTATCGGGAAGCTTTATTTTCCAGTCCGCCACCCGGCTGTCCACAATCTCGAAGGCGGCGACAACATAGTCCGTAGCCTTAACTACATCATCCCGGGTTACCCTGCCTCCGGCAAGATCCGCCCTGAGGATAAAGGCTATCTCCCCTTCGATTTTCGGCTGGAGCAGGGCGGCGGTATTGATCCCGCCGTCCCTGCAGTCCATGGACGCAAAGAGATGGCCATAGTCGGGCTCGTTTACCCCAAACTGTTTCTGAATGCCCTCAGAGGTAAGGCCTATCTTTTTACCCGATATGGCATGACCCATCTCCACCACACGCTTAACATTGACCAGTTGGATCCGGTATGCATCATCCACCGTAAGGGAAGGCTCCTCCCCGGTCAGGGGAGGAATAGCTTTGCGGCTGCGTTCTGCATTAAAAAGCTTCTCCGCCAGGGCGGCGATCTTGCCTTCGTCCATAACTACCTCTTAAAGAAGGACCGGATCAGATCCGCAAATTCTTCGGTATGTTCAATTTGGGTCCAATGGCCGGAATGACCGAATACATGAAGCTGGGCCTTGTCAATAAGCTGAAGAAGTTTGAGGGAATTCTCCAGAGGGATAACCCGGTCTTCCCGTCCGTGGATAATCAGCGTTTCGTGGGGAATGTTGCGGATATAATGCTGATTCCCCGCCATGGCCTCTACCCCTTTCTGGCGGGGCTCGGGGAACAGGGCGTGGAAGCTCTCCTGAAAGCCGGGTTGAATGCTGGATTCGTACCGGCTCTTGATCAGCTCCTTGGTGGCGAAACTGTGATCATAGGTGAAGATTTCCAGCAGTTCCTCCATGTTTTCCAGAGAGGGCTCGTAGCCCCATACCTGATTCAGGCCGTAGGTAATGGGGAAACTGACCCCCATGGCGCCCATAAGAACCAGCTTGTTTATCCGCTGGGGATATTTTATCGCCAGCGAAAGGGCCAGGGCGCCGCCGAAGGAATTACCCACCAGGTTAGTCTTTTCAATTTTGAGGGCGTCCAAAAGATCGATGGTCTGCTGAATCCAGCCGTTCATGGTCTCTACCCTGCCGGGAACCCGCCCGGTAAAGCCAAAACCGGACATATCCGGCGCAATGACCCTGAAATCGTCTTTTATAAGGGGGAAAAGCCTGCCCCAGTTCGCCCAAGCCGTAACCCCGGGGCCGGAGCCATGAAGCAGGGTTACGGGGAATCCCTTGCCCAGATCATGATAATTAGTTTTGAACTCGCCAGTCTGTATGCTGTTGGCTATTTCGGGTCTCTGTTCCGCCATCAAATTCCTCCTAAAAGCTAATTTTTATGACTATTTTAATAATCTTAGCGGTATATTATGGTGTACCCACTTTTTCTAATTGTCAAGAAAAATTTTTTGTTCCTTGGTTTTATCGCTGCAAACGATGGTTCCAACACGGAATGCTTCATTGTTGCCTAATGAGCCTCCACGGAGCCCGCCCGGTCTTATACACCTGCGCCGGACAGTCATCCAGAGATGCGGGGAGTTGCCGGCTCTTGATAATTTGTTATATTTAAGGGATGAGTTATAAAACTGATTTTGTCAAAAATGGAGGAAGATCGCGGGCCGCTGCGATTCTCCTCGGTCTTCTTTTGGTCTTCACCCTGCTGTCCTGCGCTTCAACCCAGGCAAAAGTCTACGGGGGGCTGGGAAAGGCCTCGGATCCGGTGCCTTTTATAGCGGCGGTCAGAACGGGAACGCTTCCCAACGGGCTTCGCTATTATATTCTGGAAAATACCCGTCCCGAGGGCCGGGCCTATCTTACTCTGGCAGTAAAGGCGGGATCGGTTCTGGAAAAGGACGACGAGCAGGGACTTGCCCACTTTGTAGAGCACATGGCCTTTAACGGTACCCGGCGTTTCCCCGAATCGGAGCTGATCGATTATCTCCGTTCCCTGGGGATGCGTTTCGGGCCGGAGGTAAACGCCTATACCTCCTACGACGAAACCGTGTTCGGCATTGAGGTGCCGGTGGAAAATGCCGGCGGGGTTAAACGGATTCCTGACAAGGCCTTGGCGGTTATGGATGACTGGACCTATGCCATCACCTTTGCCCCCAAGGATGTGGATGATGAACGCCTGGTCATAATGGAAGAATACCGCTCCGGCCTGGGCGCCATGGAACGGCTCAGGCGGAAGATACTGCCCCTGCTCTTCCAGGGTTCCCCCTATGCGGAACGGTCCCCCATCGGATTGCCGGAAATTATCCAGAACGCCCCGGCGGAACGGCTGGAAAATTTCTACCGGACCTGGTACCGCACCGATAATATGGCCCTTATCCTGGTAGGCGATTTTGACGGCGCCGTTCTTGAGGCGGATCTGGCCCGGCACTTTTCCGCCCCCTCTCCCAAAACATCCCTGAAGCATCCCGCCTACGATCTTCCCCCGCCCAGGAAGGGGAATCTTCAGGTTGAAATCTTTACCGATCCGGAACTTACCGTTACCAGGATCGATATGTACCACAAACGCGCCCCCAGGGCGAACCAGGCCAATCTTGATTCATTCCGGCAGGATCTTATCGACAGTCTTATCGAGCGGATGCTTTCCTTCCGTTTCGATGAGGCGGCGTCCAGACCGGAAACTCCCTACACGGGAGCAGGAGCGGGAACACTGCGCTTCGGCGCTTCCTCCCGTTTTTATATTATGATGGCCTATGCCAAAACCGGAAACGCCGAGGCAGCCCTGAGGGAACTGCTGCGGGAAAAGGAATCCATATCCCGTTATGGTTTTACCGGCGCTGAACTTTCCCGGGTAAAGGCCTCGCTGCTTTCGGATCTGACCCAGGAGGCCGCGGAAAAGGACCGGCAGGATTCAAACTACTATGTACAGCTTTTTACCGACAGCTTCCTGAAGGGAAACTATGCCGCCGGTATTGAATGGAGGCTGGATGCGGCGGAAAAACTGCTCCCCCTTATCGGCGCCGAAGCGGTAAACGAAAATATCCGGGATTATTTTGCCGCTGATGATACGGTCGTCTTTATATCCGCCCCGGAAGCGGAAACCCTGCCCGATCCGGAGCGGATCAGGCAGCTTGTCCTGGAACTGCGGGCCGCGCCCATTGCGCCTCCCGTGGCGGAGGCGGTCAGCGGCGAACTGATAGCGGAAGATCCCCGGCCAGGATTTATCGCCGCCGAATCGGAGGACCCCGCCGCCGGCGCCATTATCTGGGAACTGGCCAACGGCGCCCGGATCATCCTTAAAGAAACGGCCAACAAGAACAACGAGGTCTCCCTCTACGCCCTTGCCAGGGGAGGAGTTACCGGCGCCGATGAGAAGGCCCACCTTTCCGCAAATCTGGCTGCAGAGATGCTGGAGGCATCCGGGGCCGGACCCTATTCCCGGCCGGTACTTGTCAAAAAACTGGCGGATAAGCAGGTGGCGGTATCCTTTTGGACGGCAAACTATTACCGGGGCTTTCAGGGTACCGCCGCCGCGGGGGATCTTAAAACCCTTTTCGAGCTGCTCTACCTGACCTTTACCCAGCCCCGGCTGGATGCGGATGCGGTCAAGGCTATGCTGGATCAATACCGGACCAGCCTTGCCCAGCAAAACGAAGACCCCGATACGGCCTTTTCCATCGAGGTTATCAAAACTATCTACGGGAACCATCCCCGGTTTAAGCCCCTGGAAATGGAGGATCTTGCCGGGGTATCCATGGATGAGGCCCTGGCTTTTCTAAGGGACGCCCTCAATCCCGGAGATTATACCTTTGTGTTTACCGGGAATTTGAATGCCGCCGCGCTCCGCCCCTTGGTTGAAACCTACCTCGCCTCCATACCGCCGGGCAGAGTCTGGAACTCCTGGCAGGATCTGCATATTACGCGTCCTTCTAATGTGGGAAAAACCGTTTTCAAAGGAAAGGAAGAGCGGAGCCTGGTGTTCCTGGGCTGGTATGTACCGGCGGCCTATTCGGAACAAGCCGGGGCGGCGGCGGCGGTACTGAACGAGTATCTGGACATCATCCTTACCCAAGAGATCCGCGAAGCCCTGGGCGGGGTTTATTCGATTTCGGCAAGCGTTTCGATTACTCCCATTCCTTCGGGGGAATCGAGTATCGGGGTTTACTTTGCCTGCGATCCCCGGCGGGCCCAGGAACTGGCCTCCGCCATTACCATCCAAATTCAGCGTGTTGCGGAGGGCGCCGTTGACGGCGCTGTTCTTTCCAAAGCCGTGGAGGCGCTGAAGAAAAACTTTGAAGCCTCCATGGAAAGCAATGCGTATATCGCCCGGAGCTATGCCAATCTTTCGGTATTGCTGAATCTGCCCCTGGATCATCTAGACAAACGTCCCCAATTATACGAAGCTGTAACGGCTCAGGACATACAGGGAACCGCCCGGCAGCTTCTGCGGAATCCCCCGGTCCAGATGATTCTCTATCCCGAAGGATGGCTGGAAAAGACAACCGGGAAGACTAATTAGTGTTTCAAGATAGTTGCGGACCTGCGGTCCGAGTCCATAATGTGTCTACATTATGGACAGACACTAATTAAGCGGCGTATAAAACCAGCCATGCGGTCAGGCGCCGCCGCTTACATGAGGAGACGGTCAATGTTTGATATCTACTATCTTGTGCTGGTGGTTCCTACCATCATCCTTTCTCTCATTGCCCAGTTTATGGTGAAGGGCACCTTCGCCAAATATTCCAGGATAAGGTGTTCCCGTAATATTTCGGGCCGGGATGCGGCGGCGTTTTTAATGCAGGCGAACAACATTACCAGTGTATCTATCGAACCCACGGCGGGTTCCCTGACGGATCATTACGACCCCTCCCACAGGGTGCTCCGTCTCTCCCAGCCGGTATACGGACAAAACTCCATCGCCGCCGTGGGCGTCGCCGCCCACGAAACGGGTCACGCTATTCAGCACGCCCGTTCCTATGGACCTTTGATTCTGCGGAGCACCCTGGTTCCGGCGGCCAATATCGGCTCGTCCCTGGGGCCCTGGCTGGCGATGGCGGGGCTGATCTTCTCTTTTCCTGTTTTGATCAACCTGGGGATCATCCTCTTTGCCGGGGCGGTGCTTTTTTATGTGATTACCCTGCCGGTGGAATTCAACGCCTCCGCCAGGGCCATTGCCATACTGCGGAGCGGTCAGGTACTTACCCCGGAAGAACTAAAAGGCGTAAAGAAGGTTCTCGCCGCTGCGGCTATGACCTACGTGGCCTCCGCCCTTACCGCTCTGATGAGCTTCCTTCGGCTGATCCTGCTCTCCCGAAGGAGGCGGTAGGTAACGGCAGAGGCAAAAAAGAGCCGTCCGAATCCGGGCGGCTCTTTTTCGTTTTGGCGGCGGCGCTACTCGTCCTTAATGGTTCCCCGGCTGGCGGGGAAGAT
This sequence comes from Treponema sp., assembly GCA_031275035.1. Next base: position 1,599 of record JAISPH010000067.1, on the reverse strand, counting down.
AAGGTTGAGGATAATGCCGACCACAGTGGCCAGGGCCACTCCGGCAAGCTGGAATTCGACGCCCCGGGTGATGGAAAAGGCAAGTCTGCCGCCGCCGATGCCGATGACGAAGATCACCGAAGAGATGGTCAGGTTCCGCTTGTCCTTATAATCCACCCCGCTTTCCACAATGGTCCGCAGGCCGCTGGAGGCGATGATCCCGAAGAGCAGCATGGAAATGCCGCCCATCACTGGCGTGGGGATGGTCCGTATCAGGGCGCCGAATTTTTGAACAAAGGAGAGAAACACCGCAATGACCGCCGCGCCGCCGATGACCCAAACGGAGTACACCCGGGTAATAGCCATGACCCCGATGTTTTCACCATAGGTAGTATTGGGGGGTCCGCCCCAAAGCGCGGCCCATAAAGTTGCCAGACCATCCCCCGCCAGGGTACGGTGCAGGCCGGGGTTTTTGTAAAAATCCTGCCCCACCACCTTGCTGGTTACCAGGGTATCCCCCAGATGTTCACAGATGGTAGCCAGGGAAACGATCACAAAGGTCAGAACGGCAACAAAATTGAACCTGGGCAGGGCGAATGCCGGCAGGCCGAACCAGGGGGCGTCCCGGACGATTTGAAAATTAATGATTTGGTAAGCGGGGAAAAAGAAACCCATAATCAGGGTAAAGAGATAACCCGCTACCAGGCCAATGAGGATGGGAATGGTACTGAAAAAACCCTTGAGAAAAATATTGGCCGCCACCGTAACCGCCAGGGTTACTGCGGCAATGGAGAGAAGCGCCAGGCTGTATTCGCCCTTCGCATCGCCCCCTACGTTCATGGCCATAACCATGGCGGTGGGGGCCAGGTTAAGGCCGATGACCACGATTACCGAACCAATGACCACCGGAGGCAGGGCCCTGTCCAGCCAGCCCGTACCGGCAAATTTAATGATAAGCCCCACCAAAACATAAAAGAGACCCGCCGCAAAGGCGCCGCCCAGGGCGTAGGGCATGTTGACGCCGCCGGGGCCGGCTATGGCGATAAGGGGCGGAATAAAAGCGAAAGAAGAGCCGAGAAATGCAGGAACCTTTGCTCCGGTCAGCAGTATGTAGATCAGGGTACCCGTACCGGCGGTAAACAGGGCCGCCGCCGGGTTCAGGCCTGTCAACAAAGGCACCAAAATGGTCGCTCCGAACATGGCGAATACATGCTGAATACTTAGCGGTATCCAGTACCCCAGGGGCGGCCTGTCCCGGGGACCCAATGTTTCATGGTGAGCCATAAATTCCCTCCCAAGATATTTTCGCTACTATACACTATCCCTCCTCTTCTGTGTAGGAGCTTTTTTGTTTTTTTTATGATATATTCTGCAGTATGAAACGAGTTATCCTAAGCCTGTGGGTTCTGCTTATCTTCTCCGGCCTGGCCGCCGCCGATGAGGGGGAACTGCGAAGGATGATTGTCGAAACCGCCAAACGTTATCTGGGGGTTCCCTATGTTTACGGGGCTTCATCCCCCGGCGGGTTTGACTGTTCCGGTTTCGTCAGCTTTGTATACCAGGCTGCGGGGATCGGCGTCCCCAGAAGTTCAGGCGGCATCTGGTCCGCCGGCAGCTCCG
>JAISPH010000057.1 GCA_031275035.1 Treponema sp. | reverse complement strand
CCTCATAGACTATATTGAAAGCCTTGGCATGGGGCTTGAAATCACCGCCTTGCCTAAAGATAACAATGCCGAGCGGGAGGTCTTATTGAAGGTATAGGCCCTCCGGCAAACCCATTTTTGCGAATCAGTGTCAACAAAAGTGTCAACAGAATCTTGACTTTGTTGACAGTAAAAAGTATAGTACAGGTGTGGCTTATGTTTATGTAAGTCCTTATATTATAAGCACTTAGACGATTTGTGATAGTCCTGAAGACAAGGGCATCCCCCCGGCTGTTAACCACTGGGTCCGTGGTTCGAACCCGCGCGGGGGAGTAAAAAAACACCGTCCTTTGGGGCGGTGTTTTTTTTACCCGTTGTGGCGGGTTCGAGCCAGAGGGCGCGCCGGAGGAAGGGAGGAAGAAGCGGCATGGATGCCGCTGTCGGTGCCCGGCGGCGGGGACTCCCTTAAAAAATCCCCTGGAAGGGCCGATAATCAAATCAACCATGAAAGCCACGGCGGGGGGCCGCGGACATCCTGCCCCCCTTTTGCTTGTCCTTGTTCTTGCCTCCCTGGGGTTGCCCGCCATGGGGGCGGATCTGGAATCCCCCGAATTTTATGACCTGCTCCTAAACCTTCCGGAGACCAGGGGCCCTCAAATTTTCCAGGACGCGGTTATCTTTACCAGCCCTTCCAGCCACCGCCGGGCGGGGGTGGCCCTGGCGGCGGAGGGTTTCGCCACGGTCCACTGGATGCGGAAACTGCTGGTTTCCCAGGACCCCCTGGATGCGCCCATCCCCCCGGGGAAAAAAACGCCCGACCCATACAAAGATTCGGGGCTTCTCTTTTATGTATACCAGGCGCCGGAGGGGCTTACGGAAATTGAATACCGCCTGGTGTTAGACGGTCTTTGGACCACGGACCCCTCCAATTCCCTGAGCCGGCGGGACAGGGCAACGGGGATCGTCAACTCCCTTGTGCTCATGCCTAAAACCGCTACGGAACCGGTTTTCCACGAGAAGCCCAAGGGGGTTTTGAACTTTTCCTTTAAGGGGCCGCCGGGGGAGACGGTTACTGTGGCGGGGAGTTTTAACCGATGGGACCCCTTTATGTACGAACTGCGGGAGTACCCCGAGGGGGTGTATACCCTCAGCCTCCCCCTGCCGCCGGGGACCTACCAGTATCTGTTTTTCCACCGGGGAGAACGTTACCTGGACCCCTATAATTTCCGGCGGGCCTACACCAGGGAGGGGGACGCGGCCTCGGAAGTGGTAATCGAATAACGCCCCCAACAATATTAGCCTGTTGGCTAAAAGACAATGGACGGGTTCCCGCCCCGTTTTGCGACGGGCGCATCAGCTCCTTCGGAGCTGGGCGGTAAGGAAAAGGTTATAGGACATCGCCATACGGCGATGGGCGCATCAGCTCCTTCGGAGCTGTGCTGTAAGGAAATGGTTATAGGACATCGCCATACGGCGACGGGCGTATCCCCGCCTGCGCTTCGCGGGGCGGGGACCGGGCTATCCGGGGCTCCGCTTCGCTCCGGCCTCCTCGCCCCGCCTGCGGCGGGGCTGCGGTGGCCGCTCCGCGCCCCTCCTATCCCTTGCGCTGCCGCCGGCCTCCATGCCGGCGAATTCCCCCGATGGTGAATTATTGCGGCCAAGCTTTTAGCCGAGTGCGCGCGCGGCGCAACGCGCTTTCCCCTGTAGACTGCAATCCTACGCGGGGTAGACAAACCGACAATTTCAATAGTGTCAGAATACAAGGGTGTGGTTTTTTGAGGCGAGGGGAAATGAACGTCACCCCGGATTTTAACGGATGTTGAGAAAAACAATATGGCCCCGGCTTTGGGTAAAGGATGGGGCTTATGGACTGTAAATATTATGACGGATGTTTTGATTATGGCGGGTTTTTTAACCCCTACAGGGGTTAATTCCCCGCCCTTTGGCCGCGAAAAATGAGGGCGTCGCCATGCCTGGAGGGGGATTCCCGTATTTCAAAATTCCCGCCGTCAAAGGTAATGGATATGTCTATTCCCTGCCGATCGGTGCGGTTGAACCGCCCGATACTGTTTTGTTCCTGGACGCTTGTCCTGCCGGGATTAACGTAGAGCGTACAATCGATCTTTACCCTGCGCTGTTCAGGCGTTTTCCCCTGGCGGGAATAGATCGTCCCCACGTTCTTTCTCGGATCGAGAAACAAGGCAAAGGATGTATTGCCGTTTATGGAAAGATACCAGCCCAGCAGTTCTCCGTTTTCTTCTCCGGTATGGAATTGCAAGGCCGCAGGTATATCGCCATTGGGGCTTGAGATATTTCCCCTTATGCGGTGAGGCAGGCCGGCAATGTCCCAATATCGGGTAATTGTGTCCGAATACCAGGCGGGAAGTGAAACATGGGACGTTCCTTCTGAAAGCTGTTTTGCCGTTTCTTCATAACATGTAATTCTCAGTCCCAGCAGGGTGATTATTTTTTGATAAATCCATATCCGGGTATCCGAAACTCTATTGGTATAGAATGAATTAGCCAAAACGATTTTTTCTCCGTAATTGGTCATGGTCCGTATTTTTGGAGCGTCAATAAAACGCAAGGGGGGTAAAACGGGCGATATAATGAAGCGGAAGGTATATCATGTCCAGCCGAATGGCGGCGGATTTGTCGCTTCGCAACCCTTTAATTTTGTTCTTTAGTTCAACAACAAATGATTTGTTCAACGCTATTTTCCGGGTTAGTTCATCAAGTTCTCCGCCGGGAGCAGTCTGTCCGCCTGACCCGGCGCCTGAGGTGGTGAAAATCAATTCGGGCGAAACATAACGGCCCATCG
>JAISPH010000197.1 GCA_031275035.1 Treponema sp. | reverse complement strand
CGCGGTATCTTAAACGCTGTGTTGATCTGAACGGAGGCTCGTTCGATAGGAAGTTTATTATACCGTCTGGTTTAATACCAATTTTCTGTAAGCGTTGCGTTGTTTGAGCCGGAGCAAGCTCCGGGGTATTAAACCAGACTTTCGAATAAAACGTTTCATGCCCTGGAGAAGACCCGGGTGAACCTTCCCATCGGGCTTGACCCGGATATAAAACCGGCGCTTTTCCGGCTCGGCATACAGCCGGGGGATGCGCTTCTCATATACACCGACGGGATCACCGAACAGGACAACCCCGGCGGCGAAGAATTCGGCGATGAACGGCTCCTCGAGCTTGTTCTTCAAAGCCGGAGGGAGGGAAAAGACCTTGACGCCCTTCTGGTTCCGGCCCTGGACGCTTTCAGGAAAAACACCCCCCAGCGGGACGACATGACCTGCCTCTTTTTCCGGTTCTAAAAAGGGGAAAGAGCGAGGAGAGTGAAGACGGCGGGTCTGGTGCGGATATATACGCAATACGTCTATAAGCGGCGGGACGGCGATATATACGAACTGCGTCTATATGCGGGACTGGTGGATGTAATGTGCATTCGCTTTATTCGCAGTGGGGTCTAATACCCCGCCGCTCTGCGGCGGTTCAAACTGGTAACACCAACAAAAAATGACAGTAAGACCCCACAGTAAATAATTTCCTTGCAGAACGAACCTCGTAATCAAGGCAACGCTTACAAGATACCCCGTCCGCTCTGCGGCGGGGAGGTTCATTTCCGGGAAAGGGCCGATTAGACGAATTACATCTATATGGCTGGCGGCGGGGAGTTGTAAACGGTTCCCGGCTCAAAAGCTGGAGCGTCCGGACCATTCCGCCCCCCGGATGGACCTTTCATCACGCTGCTCTCTCCGCGCTTCACACCCCGCCCTTTCTTCCCCCCCTCCGGCCCGGTAGACTTTTTCTCCCATTAAATGTATCTGTTAGAGTACAATGAAAATAAAAAACGCCAGTTTTTGCCGGAAATGCCTCCAGCAGTCTCTGCCGGTGGATGTGATGATCCGTTTTGCCGGATTGGTTTCGCCGGGTTATGATATCTACCGCCGGTCCGGGCTTACCGAGGGCATGCCTATTTCAAACCAAAACGCCGCCCAGCGTATTGTGGCGGATCTGATTCAGGACGGTTATTTCATTGATTTTGTGGAACTGCTCCTCAAGGTAGAGAACGAAGGGTATATGGGCCGCAGCTATGCCATGAGGGGCCTGAATGATGTGGTGGCGGGGCTGATTCAGGAGGGGTACGCTTACGACAAGGCAAGCTCCCAGTTTTTCGAGAATCAGAACGAGCGGATAAGCGAAAACTGGGGGCGGCTGAAAAACGGGGATGAGCGGCGCATGACCGTGCTCCGGCTGGACGTGGCGGGGAATTCCATCCTGGTAAAGCAGAATCCCGCCGGGTCCGTCGAAAAGGCCTACGGGGACCTCCGTTCCATTGTCAGCAGGGCGGTGATTGGCCGGGCGGGACGGCTTTGGTCCTGGGAGGGAGACGGGGCGCTGGCGGTTTTTCTCTTTGGCCGCAGGGAACAAAATGCGGTTTTTTCCGGCATGGAAATACTCCACGAACTGTACTTCTATAACCGGCTCAGGAATCCCCTGAACAAGCCCATCCGGGTCAGGATAGCCGTTCATACCGGCTCTGTTTATTACTACGACAATCCGGTGGAACGCCTGAAAAATGAAACTATCAAGCAGGCGGTAAGCCTGGAATCGGCGGTTCCCCCCGGTTCCCTGGGTATATCCGGCAACCTCGGCGGTTCTGTGGACGAGTTTATCACGGATCTCTGTACCCCGGAGTCTGCGGCCGGAAACAAACAGTACTGGCTTTACCGTCCGGCTCAGGAGCGGGTATGAAGATCTATATTTTTTCGTCGAAAAAGACGCCCTTCCCAGGATTAAAGGGGGCCGAACTGCTCGGCCCTGAGGCCCTGGGCAGGCACAGCCCGGAACAGGGGGATATGAGTTACCTGGATCTCTCTTCGTTTACGGAGGCGGAGGCGAAAAAGGCTCTGTCTCTGCTGAAACGGCGCTGCGGCGTCCATGCCGGCGGCGTCCATGCCGCATGGGGAATCATCGATCCCAAAGACAGCGTCGATCCGGCGGCCTTCTTTTTTGAGGGAGCCTCGGATTACCTGGGCTCAAAACTCTTAAAGAAGGGGCCCGATCCGCGGCGGCTGAAAAAGGCCGCGTCCTGGAGGACCGGCGGCATCCGTGCCGGCGGCATCCCTGCCAGCGGCGTCCATGCCGGCGGTTCCTCCGCGGCAGAAGATTCCGGAGAGGGGGCGGAAGCCTTTGTCAGCAAAGCCGCCAGGCTTCCTGCGGGAAAATTTACCGGCTGGAACGCCTACAAGGCGGGAACCGTCTCGCCCTTTTTCTTCTGTTATGCGGCCCTCTCCGGCAGGACCAGCCTCCGTTCCCGGCTGGGGGAAACTTCGTTCAAGGTTCTTATGGGAAGGCTCCGCACTTTTCTGGTTCCCCGTTTCCAGGATGCCAGGGCCCTGCTCTGGATGGAAACCGAGGATAACTGCCTTTTTTTGATACCCCCCAGGGCGGAGTATGCCCGGGCCGCCGAGGAAGCGGCCCTTAAAATACTGATGGGCTCTACCTTTCTGATAGCCGAGAATCTGGGCCTCACCATTCCGGCGGTCTTTACCTTTGCCCTGCACTACGGAAAAACCGCCTACCGGGCGCCGGGCAGGACCGGCACCGTCGTTTCCGATGCGGTTAATTTTATCTTTCATTTGGGGACCAAATGCGCCGAAAGCGGCCGCCTGACCTACTCCGATGAGATCCCCCCGGACGCTCTGGCCCCCCAGCTTGAGGATATGTTCGTCAACGCCGGGTCCTTTGAAGGCCGGAACCTGAGACACTCCCTGCGCTTTACCTGTTCCGGGGAGCTTGCCGGGCGGTAAAATCCGGTCCGTTCCGGCTCCCTGGTTAGGGTGCACCCTCCGCAGATTCGGACAGCAACTGATGCAGCCTGTCCTTATGGGCGATGGGGAGGACCAGGGTTTTAAGCCGGGACTTTTCCCCCGATTGCAGGACCAGGTCCTTCATGGGACAATCCAGCAGCTTTGCCAGAAAGGCGCGGAGTTCGTGGTTAGCCTTGCCGTCTTCGGGGGCGGCGGCGATTCGGACCCGGAGCCTTCCCTCTTTTACCCCCATAAGCCGGGATTTTGAGGCCCCCGGCACAGCCCTGATATCGAGGTATATCTTATTCTCCGACAGCCTGAAACAGTTCATCCGGGGGTCTCCTTTAACGGTGTCCGTCTTCCGGGCCGGGGGAGCCAGCGGGGTTCCCCGGTCTTCCAGATAAAAGAATAGCCCGGTTCTCCCGATTCCAGGGCCGTAAAGCTCATATTGGCCGCCGCCGCCGCCCTGAAGGAAAAGGGAAGCAGGCCCTCCGCGGCGGCGTCCATGCCGGCGGCCTCCGTGCCGGCAACGCCCGTACCGCTGCGGATAAGGGCGGCGCAGAGGACGGGCACGGGAAAGCGGCGGATCGCGCCGGGGATTACTGCGGGAACGGCCAGATCCAGCCGGGGTCCCCAGAAGCTGAATCCCCAGGGGCTAAGTCCCCAGGGGTCCGGTCCTTCGTTTCGGCAGGGAAGCGCCGGGGACAGGGATACCGGCGCTGCAGGACCTGCGGTGATAATCCCGCCCCGGTCCGCGGAACTTTCCCGCAGAGCCGCCGCCAGCTCTCTCAATTCTCCACGGCTTAAGGGCCGGGACAGGAGGGCCAGGGGCGTTGCCGGAGGGAAGGAAAAGGCTCCGGGAAAACCCGCCGCAAAGAGACGGCGGCTCAGGGTTCTCAGCGGTTTTAAGCTGTCCCGGTGGGGGATGAGGACGGCGAAACGGAGAACGGCGCCTGAGGCCGGCGTTTTCAATATGCCATTTTCTAATAGCGGCGCTTTCAGCATGACTGACAAACTCAAACCTATGATATACTATGCCATATATGAAATATAAGACCAAAGTGCTGGTGGATCGTTTTACCGGAATAATTTCCCGGTGGACAGGGGTGGAGTGCATTACCCTGAACGAAGCCGCCATGCCCGATACCCTGGACCCTTATTTTGCCCTTATTCTGGATGTATTTTATACGGGGGTCATCCCCGGGGCGGAAGAACGCTGCCGTCAGTACGGGAACGATGTGGCGGCCTTTGAGGTTTCAAACCAGGACAGCAAGGATCGTTTCCTTATTGGGGATATTCCGGTACGGCTGGAGTACAAGTCCACCCGGAAAACCGACGAATTTGTCGCGCTGGCGGATACCAACCAGGAATCCCTCTGGCTGATCAAGCATTCGGGGACCTACGGTTACTACCGGCTTGCCCATGGGGAGATCCTTTTTTGCCGGCACAACTGGATACAGAATATCAGGAAACGGCTCCTCAGCCTGGACGACACATTCTGGCAGGTCATGCGGGAGACCCATCAGTCCAAGATGGAACATCTCCTGGGGGATCTCGGCGCCGCCCTTCTGCAGGAGGACGGTTTCAACTATCTTATTTCCTCGTCTCTGTTCATCAAAACCGCCTGTCTTACCCTGTTCTGCATCAACCGTCGTTTTGAACCGTCTCACCGGGGTTACTATAAGCAGGTGCTGGAACTGCCGGTTCTGCCCGAATCCTTTCGGGCCGAATTTGAATCGTTCCTCAGTACCGGAAAGGAAATAACCATAGAGCGGAAATATTCCCTGGCCCAGCTTATCGCCCGGGGCATTGTCGCTCTATGAGGCGCGCCGCGGACCGTATAGTCCCCGAAAGGAAATGCCAATGGCATGGAGGCCGCCGGCATGGAGGCCGCCGTTTCTTTCCGGCGCTGTTTACGCTGTTCCTCCTCCTGGGTTCCTGCCGTTATGAACCGGCCCTTTCCCTGGCCGGTTTTGGTCCCGGCGTTACCCTGTCGGCCCGGTCCAGGGAGGCCGCCGCGGGGCTGCTTTCGTTCTCCAGACCCCGCAAACTTGAGTATGTCCTCAAGGGGGCTGTTCTTCCGCCGGACCTTTCCTTTCAACTGGAATATACCCTGCGTCCTGAAGGGCCGGAACTTTCCGCGGAGGATCGGCTTGCCCTCCGGCGGGACTTTGCTTCCCGGTATCAGCTGATCTGCACCCTGGGGGCCGTATCCTGGATTCTGCCCCAGGATCTTTCGTTCCTGGGATCAGACTCCGTTCCCGGCCTTATCCGGTATGCCCTGCCCGTAGAGGGAACGCTGGAACGGATAGTCCTTTCAGTAAAACAAAACCAGGATCAGGGGGGGCAGACGCCTCCGGGAAACCTGATCCTTGAAGTCCGTTCCTTCAGCCTGGTTTCCCGCTGGTTTGGATGGGATCAGGATCTTCTTTCCTCCGGCGGTTCCTCCGCCATCCTGCTTTCGGCAAGCCCCTTTGTTTTCCGGGACGGCGCCGCCCTGGCAATCGATCCTCCCGAGGAGTACCGCATAGCCGGAATGAAGGAAATAGCCGTGGACGGCGTGGAGGGAGGGGCCCTGCTGGATGCGGGAAGAAGCCGTTACGAGTACCGGGCCCCTCCGGGCGGGCCTCCGGAGAGTTTTGTCATTCCTCCGGGGGTGGTTTCCGCCAATCCCTATCCTCTGATCCTTGCCGATTGGCGGGGCGCATCCATCAGGATTACTCATGTGGAGCCGCCGGTCTTCCCCGAACCGGTCCCGGCGGACCCCGGCTTGATCATCGATTATCCCCGGCGGGCCTGGCGGGACAGCCGTTTTGAAATCTTCCGCTGGGACCGGTTTCCCCTGGTGCTGATCTTCGATACCGCCGACTATGCCCTGCAGGACCGTTTCTTTAAGCGGCTTGCCTTCTTTGTGGAAAAAGCCGGTTTCCGGGGCCGCCTTACGCCGGATGCGGAAATTGCCGGGCTTCACGGCTGGAATGCCTACGATTACAGGGCGGAGGATCTGGCCCGGTTCTTTGAAGCCGCCAGGACGGCGAATTTTCTCCTCCTTCCCGAGGAACAGGAACTGAAGCGGATTCTCCTGGATAACGGCATTATCCGTGAAGGCGGCGTCCCTGCCGGCGGCGTCCCTGCCGGCGGCGTCCCTGCCGGCGGCGTCCCTGCCGGCGGCGTCCCTGCCGGCGGCATCCCTGCCGGCGGCATCCCTGCCGATGGCATCGTTCCCGGTACGGGGGCGGTCATTTCCATATCCAGGGAATCCAACGATTATCTCCGGGGCCTCTTTATGGCTCACGAAAGTTTTCACGGCCTCTTTTTTATTGATGAGGATTTCCGGGAATTCAGCCGCCGCCGCTGGGAAGCCCTTCCCCAAACGGCAAGACGCTTTATCCTCTCCTATTTTGACTATTCCCAGTACGATCTTACAGACGCTTACCTGATGGTGAACGAGCTGATGGCTTACTGCCTCCAGCAGTCTCCGGCCCTGGCGGCGGAATACTTCGGCAAGACCCTGGCGGGCAGGCTTGAAAAAAGCTGGCGGCGGCGGTCTCTGCCTGTAAAGAACGAAGCCGCGGGAACCTGGCCCGAACTGGAGCGGGACTTTTCCCGGGAAGCGGCGGCCTTTTCCGCCTATGTGGATCAGCGCTGGGGGTTTTCAGGGGGAAGGGTCCACCGGATTACCAGATCTCTGCGCTGAAGACGGGACGCTGATTCTTATTCTGATCATAGTTCAGTATCCCCGCGTTGAAACGCCGTTCAGTCTCCAGGCAGGAAGGGGGGCCGTGGCCGGGAAGCACCACAATGTTTCCCTGTATGGAGAGGATCTTGCTCCTCAGGGCGGTCATCTGTACCGCCGCTCCGTAGGAACTGGCGGTGCTTCCCACCAGGCCCGCGCTGAGGACATCTCCGGTAAAGAGGAGATGTTCTATTCTGTAAACGGCGGAATCCGAAGAATGGCCCGGCACGGAGATTACCTCAATGCGGAAAGGTCCCAGGTTGAGGACATCCCCGTCTTTTACTATGTTGGTCTTGTGATTCCTGATGACATGATTTACCCCGTAGATATCCGCATCGTAGATCCGTTTGATGGTCCGCAGCCCGTGGACATGGTTGCGGTGATCATGGGTTACCAGTATGCCGCGGAGGGTATATTCATTCTGCTCGATAAAATTGAGGATCTCCTCATCCATGCCGCCGGGGTCGATGATGATTGCATCCTGTGGCGCAGCCTCCGGTGAAGGCGGCGATTCCCGTTTTGGAAACTCCCCGTTTGGAGACTCCTCTTCGCCGGAGGAAAAATCACTTCCCAAAATATAGCAGTTGCTGAAACCAAACAGGCAATAATGGAAAAAAAGTTTCATAATGATTCTCCCCGCCGCGCCGCCGGCGATCTCCCCTAGAATTCCAGTTCAAATACCGCTTCCGCAGTATTGGAAGACTTGAAGGAAATGCCCTCCTGCTTGGTTTTTACAAAATAGGTTCTTTTGGTATTACAATCGATAAAATCGGAGTATTCCATCTCCGCTCCGATGAAGCGGCTGTTATACAAATTTGAATCGTTAAAGGTACTTTCGGATATATGGGCGCCGCCGAAATTAAGGTGTACCAGTTCGGAACCCTCGAAGGTACAGTTCCTGATTCCCGATCCCGAGAAGGACATAAACTGAAGATCGCTGTGGGAAAAATCACAGTTGTCGAAGAAGGCAAAATCGAAGAAACACATTCTCATGGAGGTCCGGGTAAAGAGGCACATGGAGAAGGCTGCCCCGTGGAAACTGCACCCGTAAAAGCTCCGGCGGGAAAAATCAACGCTTTCAAAGCGAAGATCCGGGGCGCAGAGATCCTTGATTACCTCCCGTTCAAGGATATAGGCCGTTATCCGGGCCGTTTCCTTGTTCTGGTCCGCAGCGTGGATTGCACAGGTCTGGGAACCGCTCAGGGCGGCCCGCCCGCAGCCGGCCGCGCAGGGAATAATGCTAAACATGCTTTTATAATAGGCCCCTCCGGCGGGACTTTGCAAGGGGCCGGATTTGACGGCTTGACAAAAATGCAAATGTACGGCAATGTACCCCGATTGCCGGTTGGGGCCTTTTCAAAATGATCTATTTTGAAAAAACAGCCTTAATTTGTGAAAAAAACCCGGATCTTTGGCCGGTTTTTTAAAAACTTTTTCAAAATTAACCAAGTTTTGAAAAAGTTTCGATTATAATCGATAATGCCCAGGAGTAAGATCCCGGGTATATAGAGTTGTCCGGAAACCTCGGTTTCCGGACAAATTCCGCTTAAAAACAACAAAAAACGCAGATTTCATTAAGAAATCCGCGTTTTTTGGGAGACGTGGTCGAGAACCAACCGGGTTTTTGAACAAGTCTATTGTTTCTGTTAAGGGACTTTTGACCGGACCGGAGCTTTGTACCGGACGGGGTTTTGAAAAGGGCTCTTAAAGAATAGCGCATACGGAAAAATGGCATAGGGGGGCTGGTTATGGACCAAAAATTCCTTGGACGCATGGAGAAATCCCTGGGAGAACTCAAGGCGGAGATTGTCTCCAATTTAATCGCCAGCAGCGAAGATTTTAAGGAAATTGTGGAGGGCATGGACCCCAAGGATCTGGCGGATATCGCATCCGATGACATTGACCGGAAGATGATAGAAGCCATCGGTTCCCAGGATCTTAAAAGACTCAAGTTAATTGAGTCCGCCCTGACCAGAATACAGCAGGGCAAATACGGCCTCTGTATGAAGTGCGGCAAGCGTATCCCCAGGGACCGCCTTGAGGCCATACCCTATGCCCTTATGTGCATCGAGTGCAAAACCGCGGAGGAAAGACGGAACCGGTAGCGCCGTTCCGGCCCTAATCCCGCAGGCTTTCCGCGGTCCAGAGGGGCTCGCCGGCCCGCCGGCCCTCAAAAAAGACCGATGCGGTATAGCCCGCCGCCAGAAGGTTTGTCCGGGCCCGGTCATAGTGTCCCCCCAGTTCGGAGGCCCGGTGGGCGTCGGCGCTGATGGTAACCGGTACGCCCTCCGCCGCAAAAAGCCGCAGCAGGGGCAGGGAAGGGTAGGTGTCGGGGGTTTTATTCCGGTTGAGTCCTCCGGTGTTGATCTCCGCCGTCAGGTTTCGTCCGGCCCGCAGTTCCGAACCCAGCAGAGCCGCCGTTTTCTCAAGCTCTTCCCGGTAAGATTCCCCTTCCATGGAAAACCATATTCCCCCGGGGTTGTTCTTCTTTATCACATCCGCATGGCCCAGAATATCAAAGCCTCCGGCCCGGATCATCTCCCGGAGGGCCTCCCAATAGATCCGCATCGGCCTTTCCCCGTCTCCGGCAAATTGTTCCCGGACCAGCTTTTCAAAACTTTCCGGGGGGCCGTCTATGGTAACCGGCTCTCCCCGGGGGGAAAGAATATAGTGGACGGACCCGATGATGTAATCCAGGCCTAGTTCCTGAAAGTCCCGGTCTGCAGGGCTTATAAGCCCCCGGATATAGTCCGCTTCCAGGCCCAGAAACACAGCTATCTTCCCCTCCCAGGCACGGCGGGCCCGGCGGACGGCGCCGCAGTATTCTTCCAGCCTGTCCTCGGAGAGGTGCCAATCCGTGATCATCCCCGTTTTTTTGGCAGCCGGCGCATGAGAACTGAAACCGATGGAGGCGAACCCCCGCTCCCAGGCGGTGCGGATCATCGTTTCAATATCATCCCCGCCGTCGCAGAAATTGGTGTGGGTATGGAGACAGGATAAACGCATGATTAAAGGTCCGGGTATGGCTTAACGGCGGCTTGGAAGCGGCGGCGGGTTTCATCGGTCATAAAAACATAGTTCATTATCGCCCTCTTTCCGTCATTTTAGGGTAGGAAACGGAGAAGTTCAAGCTTATACTATTGATATGCCCGCCAGGTTGTCCGCCGCGGGACGGTTAATATCCTATGAGGAGTTTGTCGTATGCAGAAAAAGGTGTTATTGCTTTTAGCCGACGGATTTGAGGAGGTCGAGGCTCTGACCCCCGCAGATTATCTCCGCCGGGCCGGCATTGAGGTAACCCTGGTTTCGGTGGGCCCCAATCCGGCGGTAAGGGGAGCCCACGGTATCCAGGTAATGTCCGACGTAACCTTTACCGAACTTGCCGGCCTTGGCCAGGGCGGCGCCAAGGCCTGGGACGGCATCCTGCTTCCCGGCGGCATGCCCGGAGCGGCCAATATAGCCGCCTCCACCCCGGCGTGTACGCTGATACGGGAAATGGCCGCCGCGGGAAAGGTAATAGCCGCTATCTGCGCTTCCCCTGCGGTGATACTGGCCCCCCTGGGGCTCCTGGAGGGCCGCCGTTTTACCTGTTTCCCCGGCATGGAAGACAAGGTCCGGGGCGGCCAGTGGTCCAAAGACAGGGTAGTGGTAGACGGCAGCTTTATCACCAGCCGGGCGGCGGGAACCGCCGGAGAATGGGCCGCGGCGATTACCGCCAAATTCCTTAACGAAGGGGAAGCGAAGAAACTGGCCCAGCAGGTACTCTTGTCCCCGGCTTCCTGAAACGCCCCCGGGCCGGAATATTCCAGGGCCGCCGCTTTGAAACGGCCCTATTTGGGAACTGCGATGATCGATTTAAGTTCAGGGTGCTTTGCCAGTTCTTCTTTGAGCCCTTCGGCGCGGCCCTTATTCACATAGTCCCTGCTCTGGAAGGAATAACTGAACTTGGTGTGTATGTCGTAGGTTCCCGCCATGAGGGCATAGGCGTCCTCGGTCATCACCAGCTCTTCGTCGGTGGGGATGATGTAGATTGGTATTTTGGATTCGTCCCTGCTGATGATGGTTTCGGCGTTCCGGGTATGGGCCATCTCGTTCTTTGCCGGATCGTATACAATGCCGATACCCTCAAGGCCGTCGAGGATTTTCTTCCGCATGAAGGCGGCGAATTCTCCGACCCCGGCGGTAAAGACCAGGGCGTCTACCCGGCCCAGCACCGCCTGGTATGCGCCGATGTATTTTTTCACCCGGTGGGCTTCCATATCCTGGGACAGGGCGGCCCGCGTGTCTCCGGCAAGAACCGCCTTTTGAATATCCCGGCGGTCGGCGTATTTGCCCGTAACCCCCAAAAGGCCGGATTTTTTGTTCAGGGTATTTTCCATCTCCGCGGCGCTCATGCCGGTTTTCCGCATCACATAGAAGGGCATGGCCATATCGGCGTCCCCGGAACGGGTTCCCATGACAAGCCCCTCAAGCGGGGTGATCCCCATGGAGGTATCGAAGGAACAGCCGTTTTTGACGGCGTTAATTGAAGAGCCGTTTCCCAGGTGGGCTATGATCAGATTGGTCTGGAAGGGATCCTTTCCCAGCAGCGCTGCAGCCCGCTTTGCCGTGTAGAGAAAACTGGTTCCGTGGAAACCATAGCGGCGGACCGAATACTTCTCGTACCATTCGTAGGGCACCGCATAGAGGAAAGCTTCCGGGGGCATGGTCTGATGCCAGGCGGTATCCATGACGGCGCAGTGGGGAACCCGGGGCAGCACTTTCCTGGCGGCCTCGATACCCATGATGTTGGCGGGATTGTGGAGGGGCCCCAGATCCCTGACCTCGTTAAAGGCCGCCATGGCCGCATCGTCCACGATAACGCTCTTGGTAAATTTATCCCCCCCGTGGAGCACCCGGTGGCCCACGGCCTTGATCACCGACATGTCGCTGATTACCCCCTGCTCCTTATCGGTCAGGGTTTTTATGATCAGATCCACCGCATCCGTATGGGTGGGGCAGTCATGTTCGGCGGTATACTCTTCTTTACCTTTCACCTTGTGGCTGATAAAGGAACCCCCCAGGGTAACCTTTTCCACAATGCCCACCGCCAGAATATCCCTGGCGTCCCAGTCGTAAACCTGGTATTTAGCGGAGGAAGAACCGCAGTTTAATGTGAGAATGACCATCAAAAACCTCCATAAAATTTACAGCAGATCCCTTCTCCCCGCTGTTTTTATTTTTTCCACAATAGCCCGGACCCGCTGGGTTTCTCCCTTTTTTGCAATCAGCACCGCCGGGGGAGAGCCGCCGCTGCCGGACCGGACCACCACGATAAGGTCATCAACCCCGCAGAGGGCCACGGGCATATCCGCATCCACAAAGCAGTTTTCCGAGCCGGAACAGTACACCTCAGAGCCGGGATCATCCGCCAGTTTGATGTATTCATCCCAGCTCCCCACATCAAACCACTCAAAACCGGCGGCCACCATAATGGTCTGGGCGCACTTTTCCGCAATGGCATAGTCAAAGGAAACGCCCTTGACCGTCCTGTAGGCTTCTTCCAGACCGGTCCAGTTTTTAAGGATCCGCAACCCCTGTTCAAGCGCATAGGACTGTTCGTTGGGGGCCACCAGTTTTTCAAAGGGGGTGATAAGCTCCGGGGCGTTCCGGTTGAATTCTTTCAGGAGAAAACGGGAGGAAAAAGCGAACATCCCCGAATTCCAGTAAAAGTTCCCCCTTTTAAGGAATTGTTCTGCCGCGGCCTGATCGGGCTTTTCCCGGAAGGAGGCCACCTTGAACGCCGCAGGCTCCGCGGGCTTGTCGTAGCGTTTAAGGCTTACCCGCTGATGGGGAATGGTCAGGGTCTCCGCGGCTTCGATGTACCCATAGCCCGTTTCGGGGGCCTTGGGGATGATTCCAAAAACGGCCAGCTTGTCCTGCTGGGCAAAGGCGGCGGCCGCGGCGGCATTGGCCTTAAAGATATCAAGCGGTTCGATGATGTGATCGCTGGTAAGGACCAGAATATTCCGGTCCCGGCCGGATACCCAGTCCGTATAGAGGGTTCCGCAGGCTATGGCGGGGGCGGTATTTTTTGCCTCCGGCTCGGGGATCAGGACCAGGCGGTTCATGTTTTCGCCGCAGCAATTCCGGCAGCTTTCGATAATGTGGGGCACATGGCCTTTGCCTGCGATGATAATTACCCGGCCGTCTCCCCGGATGTCGATCACCCCCAGGGCCCGTTCCAGGGCGGCCCGGAAGAAGCTGCCCCTTCCGGCGATGGAGAGAAACTGTTTGGGCAGTCTTGAGGTACTTGCCGGCCAGAGCCTGGTCCCGGATCCCCCGGCCATTATAATGCAGTCGTCAAACATGGATAATTACATTATATCCCAAACCGGCGTAAAGATATATAGTAGAAGAGCCGTTTCAAAATTCTATAATGGGGAGGTTCATCATGGCTAAAAATTACCGGGCGGAGCTGACGGGATGTTTCGGCTGTCCGGTTGACGAGAATCCTACGGGAGTGATGGAGGAGGCGGCCTATGCGGCCAAGGGCCTCAATTTCCGGTACATAACGGTAAAGGTAAACAAGGAGGACCTGGAAAACGCCGTCAGGGGCGCCAGGGCCTTCAATATGCGGGGTTTCAATCTGACCATTCCCCACAAGGTGGCGGTGCTGAAGTATCTGGACAAGCTCTCCAAGGCGGCGGAGATCATCGGGGCGGTAAACACGGTGATCAACGACAAGGGCAGGCTGACGGGAGAAAATACCGACGGCAAGGGCTTTCTTACCGCCCTTGAAAAGGCCGGGGTTTCCGTAAAGGGGAAAAAGGTAAGCGTCCTGGGGGCCGGCGGCGCCGCCCGGGCCATCTGCGTGGAATGCGCCCTGGCGGGGGCGGCGGGCATCGCCGTCATCAACCGGGACGCCGGACGGGGGCAGGATTTGGCCCGGCTCATAAGCGGTAAAACCAAGGCCCGGGGCGATTTTATTCAGTGGAGCGGAACCGCCGCCGTCCCCGTGGACACGGACATCCTGGTCAACGCCACATCGGTGGGGCTCTACCCCAGAGTTAACGAAAAGCCCAGGATCAACTACGACGGCATCGCCGCCGCAATGGCGGTTACCGACGTCATTTTTAACGACCCCCGCTCCCTCTTCCTCCAGGAAGCGGAAAAACGGGGAGCCAGGACCATCAACGGCCTGGGGATGCTGATAAACCAGGGCGCCCTGAACTTTAAGCTCTGGACCGGCGTTGAAGCTCCGGTAGATGTAATGGAAGAGGTTCTCAGGAAAGAATTCAACCTTTAGAGATTTTCTTACCCCGGAGCCTCTGAAAGCCCAACCGGGGTTTCCAGAGGTTCCCTTTAGTATTCGGAAAAGACTAAATTGCCGGATAAACGTGAAAGGCGAAATGGGAAGTGTGGGGAGGGAAGAGAAACCACAAAGAGTACCGGGCGCCTGCATCTGCGCCGCCCGGCATATATACGCAGTTCGTCTAACCGGCCCCTCAGCGCTTATAAACGTATTGCGTATATATCGCCTCTTTTCCCCAGTAAAGGCCGGACCCGCCCCCCACCCGGAAATAAAACGAATGCGTGTTACATCCGCCACCCCGCCTATAGGTGCAGTTCGTCTAACTGCCCCCTGCTTGGTATATAAAAGAAACGTCCATATTATGGAATATATGGCATATAACCCGGATAGAAGATATTGTCGCCAATGATATTATTGGCAATAAAGATGAAATATTAAACGATGAAATACAAACAAAGTTGAATAGAGTTGTTCAGAAACTTCAGTTTCTGAACAACTACCGTTTAAAAACAACAAAAAACGTGGATTTCTTAATGAAATCCACGTTTTGGGGGAGACATGTGAGATAACCAACCGGGTTATCTCACATGTCCAATTATGGAAAAGAACAAAGAAATAAAAGGCAGAAAATGTTATGATCACTTGGGTGGTAAATTAGGGTCAATTTTGTTAAATAGTTTATTGGAAAATAACTGGATAGAATTAGGAAGAAATAAAATAACTATTTATATTGTAACAGAAAAAGGTAAAAAGGAATTTAAGAAAATAGGAATAGAATTATAAAACAATGGAGTACGGCGGTACTTCGCATAACAGGACTGTATATGCTTCGCCGCCAGTAGGCGGCTCGGGCTACGGTTTACCTAGGTCATTCCGCTTCGCTTCATTCCCACGCCGTTGTTCCGGTACATTTTGTCCGCCCTGGTCGCGTTCTTGTGAAACGATGCTTCGCAAAACTCTTATTCGGGCTACAAAAACCCCTTAATGCCGCATAAGCGGCTTCAATACAGCAGGAACGTTATGCACAATACCACCTTAAATTTTTTTGTAAAATCTTGAAAATATATTGACCAAGGTATTTAAATTGATTATAATAGTTCAATGAGGGTTTGATGAAAGTAGGAGTTACTTTGGGTAAATATGCCCCCTTTCATAAAGGGCATGAATATATTATTTCTACAGCATTAAAAGAAATGGACCATGTAATAGTTATTA
>JAISPH010000142.1 GCA_031275035.1 Treponema sp. | reverse complement strand
CCTTTCGGAAACCCGCACCGATAGAACCATGAGCAATAACATCAGAACCATTGCCGAACTTGAAAAACGGACAAACATTCATCTGGAATGGGAATCCCTTCCCATTGCCGCGGCGGATCGCGATGCGAAGTTTAACGCCGTTATCGCTTCGGGGGATGTTCCCGATCTTGTCGGTCCGGCTATGGGCGCCGATGTAATCAACCGGTACGGAATGCAGGGGATCTTTTTGGCGTTTAACGATCTTATCAAACAGTACGCCCCAAATATGACGGCTGTTTTCAATAACCCCCTTCAGGGCGACGAGATTCCCTATAGCATCAACGTATGGGGCGAGATTACCGCAAAAGACGGCAATATATACAATATCCCCATTGTGTCCGCATCCAATGCCATCGGCGCGGTTTGGGCTATCCGAACCGACTGGCTGGAGAAATTGGGACTTTCGATGCCAAGTACCGCGGATGAACTCTACACGGTTCTCAAGGCTTTCAAGGAAAAAGATCCCAACGGAAACGGTCAAGCCGACGAGATTCCCCTTGGCGCGGGCCAGGGAGGCAAAACCGGGAGGATTACCCCTCTGGTAAACGCCTTTGACGCCCACATGAATTTCTACGTGGATCCGGCGGACAAGACGATAAAATACGGCCCCATAGAACCGGCTTACCGGACGGCCCTTGAGTACCTCAACAAACTCTATGCCGAGGGGCTTATCGAACAGGATTACCTTACCGCGACAAATGATCAGTGGTTTGCCCGGGCCGGCGGCAACCAGATGGGCCTGGAATTTGTATGGCCCGGAAGCGGTTTGGGCTCTTCAAATACGGAGCTGCAGAAAATAAATTCCGCCTATCACTTTGAGCCCATGCCGCCCCTTAAAAGCCCCAGCGGAAAACAGTACAAGGATACAAACAGCGCGGGAGCCGCGGTGCTGTACCGTACCAGCGCCAGCGCAAAAACAAAATACCCGGTGGAAATTACAAAGTACCTGGATTATCTCTTCAGCCCCGAGGGCGAACTGCTGGGAAGCTGGGGAATAGAGGGGGAAACGTATACCATGGTGAACGGTGAGCCCCAGTTTAACGACTTTATCATGCGGAACCCCGAAGGCAAGGATCCTGAAACCGCACAAATCCACTTCGGAATTCGGTGGAATCTTCTGCCTTACCAAAACGCCTGGGCGCCGAATTTCCAATCCATGGCCGCTACCGCCCCCTGGACGGTCCAGGCCTGGAAAATTTATCAAAAACCGGGCTTGGTGGAGGCGCCCATGCCGACCCTTGGCCTAACCGAGGATGAGCTTTCCCGGCGTCTTTCCATTATTGCCGAAATTGATACCTACAAGGATCCGATGATCGACAAATTTATCATGGGGCAGGAACCCCTTTCAAAATTTGACGAATTCGTTACAAATATCAAAAGGGCGGGTTTGGATG
The DNA here is from genome assembly GCA_031275035.1 of Treponema sp. The sequence continues at coordinate 23,519 of JAISPH010000142.1, read as the reverse complement.
AACTCCTGGAGATGCTCAACAGGGCTTACGACATTTACAAGGCGAATTCATAAGGATTGTATGGAAACTTTTCAAAAAGACCGGTTAATCATAAAGAAATTCCCCACGAGAGAACAACTGGGCGAGAGGGCGGCGGCTGATGTTTCCGAGGCGATCAAAAAACTTCTGGAAACGAAGAAAAATATCCGCATGATCTTTGCCGCCGCTCCCTCGCAGAACGAATTTCTCGCGGCGCTTTCCCATGACCGGAGCATTGATTTCAGCCGCATCATTGCATTTCACATGGACGAATACGTGGGACTTCCCGCCGGCGCTCCCCAGGGATTCGGCAATTTTCTGCGGGATCGTATCTTTTCCAAATGCCCCTTTAAGGAAGTTCACTACCTCAACGGCCTCGCGGTGGATACCGAAGGGGAATGTCGCCGCTATGCGGAACTGCTGAACAAAGCGCCTATTGACATTGTCTGTATGGGCATCGGGGAAAATGCCCACATCGCCTTTAACGATCCGGGGGTGGCGGATTTTCAGGATCCAAAAGCTGTTAAGCCGGTTCCCCTGGATCTTGTCTGCCGCCGGCAGCAGGTAAACGATGGCTGTTTTGCTAAACTAGAGGATGTGCCTACCCATGCCCTCACTCTGACGGTACCCTCCCTCCTTAAGGGTAAACAGATTTTTTGCATGGTCCCGGCTAAAAATAAGGCGGAAGCGGTTTATTCCTCTCTGGACCAGGATATCGGAGAAAGATACCCCGCGTCAATTTTACGAAACCATGGAAACGCGGCAATGTACCTTGACAGCGATTCGGGGGCCAGACTAGGGGAGGTCCGGGGGTTAAAAAAGGAGGTATCGAATGAAACAGCTTAACATCGCTATTATCGGGCAGGGGCGCAGCGGCAGGGATATACACGGCAAGTATATCCTCTCCGATCCCGGCAAGTACCGGGTTGCCTGTGTGGTGGACCTTATTCGGGAAAGGCGCGAAAAGGCCGCGGAGGAATACGGTTGTCCCGTCTTTGCGGACTACCGTGAACTCTTCGGCAGGAAAGATATTGATTTTGTGGTGAACGCGAGTTTCAGCCATCAGCATCTGCCCATCAGCCTGGACCTTCTGGATCACGGCCTCAATGTACTCTGCGAAAAACCCTTTGCCCATACCGCCGCCCAGGTAGACCAGCTTATCGCCCGGCAGAAAGAGACCGGTAAAATGCTGGCTGTTTTTCAGCAGTCCCGCTTTGCCCCCTATTTTGAACAGGTGAAAAATGTTATCGCCTCCGGGGTACTGGGAAGGATCGTGCAGATCGGCATACAGTTCAACGGTTACGCCCGCCGCTGGGATTGGCAGACCCTGCAGGAATACGGCGGGGGCAGTCTTTACAATACCGGCCCCCACCCGGTGGATCAGGCCCTCGACCTTCTGGATTATCGCCAGGGGAACCCCGCCGTTTTCTGTAAAATGGATCGGGTCAATACCTGGGGTGACGCGGAGGATTACGTCAAACTCATTCTCACTGCCCCGGAACGTCCTCTTATTGATGTGGAAATTTCTTCCTGCGACGCCTACCCCTCTTTTACCTATAATGTCCAGGGTTCCTCAGGGGGCCTTAAGGGGGATATGAAGGAACTCAGGTGGCGCTGGTTTGTGCCCCCGGACGCTCCCAAACAGGAACTTCTCCGGGAGCCTTTGCATGACAAGGACTGGAACCCCCTTTACTGCCGGGAAGACCTGCCCTGGCGGGAGGATTCCTGGAAAGGCAGCGGGACGGCGGTTTTCAACGAGGCGGTAGCGAAACTCTACGCTACCGTTTACGATCATTTGGTGAACGGAAAGCCGCTGGTAGTTACCCCCGAACAGGTCCGTCAGCAGATCTGGGTCATGGAAGAAGCCCACCGGCAGAATCCCTTGCCCCGGAGAGAGTAAACCAGGCAGCCTGCCCAATCAGCCTGTGGTACGGCAAAACCGCAAGGAGGAATTATGTACCGGATTGGTATTATCGGAACGGAAAACAGCCACGCCCTGGCATTTTCCCGGATCATCAACGTACCTGATCCCGAAACCGGTAAACTTCGCTATCCCGATGTACGGGTAGTTGGGGTTTACGGTCCTGACGGGGATTCAACAAAACGTATCATGGACGAGGCGGGGGTTGATTTTATCGCCCGGGACCCGGGGGAATTCCACGGCAAAGTTGACGCCATGTGTATCACCTGCCGTAAGGGTTCCCTCCATTACCGCTACGCCCTTCCCTTTGTGGAGAAGGGTATGCCCCTCTTTGTGGATAAGCCTTTCACCTCCGATGTGACCGAGGGAGAGCGCCTCATCACAGCGGCGAAGAAATCAGGGGCCAAACTCTGCGGGGGTTCCAGCGCCAAACTGGTCATGGATGTGGCAATGCTTAAAAATATAGTCCGGCGGCTTATCGCCAGGGGTGAATTTATCAGTGCCAGCCTGAACTATGCCGCGGACCCGGCCAGTGAATACGACGGATTCTATTTCTACTCCCCCCACCTGACCGAAATTGTACTGGAGATATTCGGGAAGGAGGTAAAAAGCCTCCTCACGGTGGAAAAGAACGGCAGCCGTATTTCCGTCTGGCGTTACGCGGGTTTCGATATCACCCTGAACTATACAAGGGATACCCACGAATCCGGGGCTCTCGTCTTCGCGAAAAACTGCAACATCTTCCGGGAGATCGATGTGGGCCACCATGTAGATATTTCTCTGGCCTATGCTCTGGAAGTACAGCATTTGGTTCACATGATCCGTACCGGAGAAATGCCTTCTTCCTACGAGGATCTTCTTCTGCCGGTAAAGATGATAAGCGCCGTGGAAGAATCCGTAAAAACCGGCAGGGAAATATTCTTTTAGGCGGAGAAAGCCATGACGAGCAAGGAAATCATTAACCGGATAATCGATCACGATCTGCCCCCCCGGATAGGTTTTGATTTTAAGGAAAATAACCCTTCCGATTTTCTCCATGCCCCCACCGCCGTATTGAGCCGGCCGGAAGGAAACCGCCTGGAAACATGGGGCCGGGATCCATCCCTGGCGGCCCGGGTTCCGGGTTTCCCGGGAGAACTCAAGATGAACCCCATGGGAAACATCTTTGGCCGCCTCAACCAAAAGACCCAGGGGGAATGTGTAAAAGGGGCACTGCAGGATGGCTGGGAACTTCTGGAAACGCTGGTTTTTCCCCGCATTAACGATGAAAAGGACCGGCAATTTGAAAATGCCGGTTACGGTCAAAGCGACAAATTCGTCCTGGGGGCTATGCCCTTTGCCATTTGGGCTTCCCTCCGGGATATGAGGCACATAGACCAGGCCCTTATGGATACCATTCTGGAACCGGATTATGTTACAGCCTTTCTGGACAGGATACTGAACCTGGCCATTAAAATTGTGGATCGCGCTCATAAAAACGGTGTCGAGGGGCTTATCATCTATGATGACCTGGGAACCCAAAACGCCCTCTTTTTTAGCCCCGACACTTTTCGTAAGCTTTTTATGCCCTATTACAAAAAGCTGGCCGGCGAGCTTCACAACCGGGGGATGAGATTTTTTATGCATTCCTGCGGCCGGGTTTACGACATCGTAGCCGATCTTATCGACGCGGGGGTTGATGTCTTTCAGTTTGATCAGCCTGAACTGAGCGGTTCCCGGGTATGGGCGGAAGAATTCGGGCAAAGGGCAGTTTTTTACTGTCCCGTGGATATTCAAAAGATCATGGCTACCGGGAACGAGACCGTCATTAAGGAGGGGGCGCTGAACATGGTGAATTGTTTCAAAAAACACGGCGGTTCCCTCATCGCCATGGATTACGGAAACTGGCAGGATATTAACGTAGTCCCCGAATGGCAGCAATGGGCCCGGAATGTCATAATTGCCAACGCGGATATGGCCCAAGCGGGGGGATGGTGAACTGTTATACCCATGCCAGGCTGGTACTGAATGACCGTATACTGGCGGACGGATTTTTGCTCGAAGACAAGGGGCTTATCCTTGAGACCGGCCCCATGGACAAGGCGCCGGCGGGAGATATGCGGCGGATTCCCTGTAAGGGGTTCTACCTCTCGCCGGGTTTTATCGATATCCACACCCACGGCGGGGACGGCCATGACTTTATGGATGGTACCGAAGAGGCCTTTATAAATGCCGCCCTGCTTCATCTGCGCCACGGAACAACTACCCTGCTGCCCACTACCTTAACCAGTACCGATGAGGATCTCTTTAAAACTATTGAACTTTTTAAGAAAGCAAGAAAAACGGCGGGACTCCCCTGTCTTCCCGGACTGCACCTGGAAGGACCCTACTTTAGCAGGGAACAGTGCGGCGCCCAGAATCCCGCTTATATCCGTAACCCGGCCCCGGAACATTACGAAAAAATTCTGGAACTGGCAGAGGGAAGCGTACTCCGGTGGTCTGTGGCCCCGGAACTGGAAGGAGCCCTGGAAATGGGAAGGAGGCTTTCCGCCCGGGGTATCCTTATGTCCATTGGGCACAGTAACGCTACTTATGATGAAGTACTGGCGGCGGCGGATAACGGTTATTCCCATATCACCCATTTTTATTCCTGTATGTCGAGTATTATCCGGCGGAAGGGTTACCGGATCCCGGGAATAATCGAAAGCGCCTATCTTATGGACAGCCTGACGGTGGAGATAATTGCCGACGGCTTTCATCTGCCGCCGGAACTGCTCAGGCTGATTGTGAAATGCAAGGACAATGAGAAAATCTGCCTGGTAACCGACAGTATGCGGGGCGCCGGTGAAAAGGAAGGCCCCACCATCCTGGGTAGTCTGAAAGAAGGTTTCCCGGCTATCATTGAAGACGGCGTCGCAAAGCTGCCGGATCGTTCCGCCTTTGCGGGAAGCGTGTCCACCGCGGATCGGCTGGTCCGGGTGATGGTGGAACAGGCGGGGCTTCCCCTGGAAAAAGCGGTCGCCATGATGACCCGGATCCCCGCCGGAATTTTGGGATTAAGCCGCAAAGGCTCTCTGCTGCCGGGAAAGGACGCCGATATGGTAATTTTTGACGACAAAATAAACATAAAAAGAATTTTTGTCCATGGAAGGCCGGTCTGAATATCCACGATTCCGTTTTTAAGCGCGGTATCATGCTTCCAAAGGCTGCGGGATAACCACCGGTACGCCCTTCACCGTTTCCACCGCCACCGTCATTCCGTATACGGCGGCAATATTCTCCGGTGTCATAACCTCCCCGCCGCCGTAGGAGAAGACAAGGCCGCCTCTGACAAACAGGAACTTGTCGCAGTACCGCAGGGCAAGATTTAGGTCGTGAATAACAATCAGTACGCTGATGCTTCGTTCCCGCGCAAGTCTGCGTATAAGCGCAAGCATCTCGTATTGATTTCTTGGGTCGAGGTTGCTGGTGGGTTCGTCCAAAAGCAGCAGTCTGGGATGCTGTACCAGAGCCCTTGCCAGCACCACTTTTTGCAATTCGCCTCCGGAAAGCTCGTTTATGTACCTTAACTTGAATTTCGACAAACCCACCCGATCTATCATCGCGCCGCAAATATCCATATCTTCCTGAGAAACCGCCCATTTTATATAGGGCTTACGCCCAAGCAGCACGGAGTCAAACACAGTCATTTGGCTTAGTTCATTCTTTTGCGCCACATAAGATATATGACGCGCCGTTTCCAGCCGCCCCATCTTTATAATGTCCCGGCCGTCGATGTAAACCCTGCCCGTTTTCGGGGCTCGTATTTTATTCAGGCAGGTGATAAGGGTGCTTTTTCCCGCACCGTTATTTCCTAAAATTCCAACACATTCACCTTGCGGAACATCAAAACTAATGTCTTTTAAAACATCATTTGCACCGTAAGAAAAAGAAATGTTTTTAACACTGATCATTTGGTGTTTCCCTTTTTAATTATCATGTACAGAAACAGCGGCGCGCCAAGGAAAGAAGTAAGCGCCCCTATAGGCAGGATGGTGGGAGCGATTAACATTCTCGACACTATGTCGGCGGCCAGTATAATTACAGCCCCCATAAGGGCTGATCCCGGAATTAGAAAACGGTAATCGTTTCCGACAAACCGGCGTACAATATGAGGAGCAATCAGGCCGATAAAATTGATGATCCCCACGAAAGCTACTGCCGCAGCGGAAATCAAGGCGCAGACAGTCATGCTCACAAGAATCAGCGTATCAACAGGTACGCCGAGACTTTTCGCGGTATGTACACCAGTCTCCATCGCATTATAGTTCCAGCGGTTAAAAATGAAGTACAGAAACGCGGCAATACCAAGAAAGAATATCAGGGCAATCTCCGGCCATCCCGCCCTGCCAAGGTTACCGAATGTCCAGTACACAATAGTGGTTACTACCACATCATCGCAGAAGTATTGTACCAGCGCGGTTGCACCGGCAAACAGCGAGCTAATCGCGACACCCGCCAAGACCATGACAGACGGTGTAACGCCGCCGACGCGGGACAAGCCTAAAATCATGACTGTGGTGAGGATGCCTCCCAGGAACGCGCAAACGGTAACCGCATAGGGATTCGTAATGGTGAGCGCGGCGCCGGCATTGACCTGGGTTCCCGCCCCCAGATTTACGATGGCAAACGCGGCTCCAAAGGAAGCGCCCTGGGATACGCCCAATGTTGACGCGGAGGCCAGCGGGTTTCGGAGTACATTCTGCATTATGCAGCCCGTCATTGCAAGCGCGATACCAACGCCTATACCCGTCACAATCCGCGGCATGCGTACATTCCAGATAATTGCCCTGCTTGACGCGGAGCCGCCTCCGAAAATCGTCCTCAATGTTTCCGCGATAGAAAGCCCGGAGGAGCCCACGGATATGGACAATACGAACATGGCGGAAAGGACAAGCGCGAGAATGAACAGCGCCGCCCACTTTCCCAATATGTACTTGCTATATTCGCCTTTGCCTGCCGCCGGGCTTTCAGAATACATTCGGTTAATTTCCTATCGTTATGGTTCCGTAATAGAGTCCGCCGCCAACCATAACATCGTAGATATCTTTGCCCAGAAAAAGGGTAAGTATCTCGGCGGATTTTTTAGCAATGTCAACATCGGAGAACCGGGCGGGGAATAAAACAATACCCGCATAATAGGCGTTTATCAAGGCGTAAGAAATGTTCATTCCCATGTTATTGAAGGAGGGCATCGTGTAAACCCGCCCTTCCCGCAGAGCGCGCACCGATCTGAAATATTCGGGGTTGGTCGCGTATTCATCATTTACCAGGTTCATGTTACCCGGGTCAAGGAAGATAACATCAGGGTCCCACACAATTATCTTCTCAAGATCGGTCTCGTAATACCCCTCTTCCTTAACCTCATCGGCTACGTTCCGCGCGTTGATCGCCGTGAAGGGGCCGAAATTTGAGTAGGTTCCCGCAAACCCGTGTCGTCCGTTGAAAGTTACGGCGCCGGTGTAGGTCTTTAGTTTTTCACTGTCGGGAATATCGGAAGTCCGGCTTTTAAGATCTTCCTTACAGGTGTCGATAAAAGACAGTACCGACTCGCAGCGATCCTGCGCCCCGACAGCCTCGGCAAACACCCGCATGGCGTCATAAAAGGTATCGTTTGCCAAACCGTTACTGATATAGCGGACGGAAATGACGGGGATACCGGTTTGGGTCTGCAGTTCGTCGGCGGCCTCATGCGAGAAACCGGCAAGGATAATGTCGGGCGCCAGCGTGATTATTTCTTCGGGATAGCCGTTATTGTTTCCGCTGCCGCCTCCCGCTCCCACAACAGGCAGTCCTTTGATCGCGTCATAATGAACGGGACTGTAATCCCTTAAAACAGTCATGCCTCTTGCGTCCTGCTCCTCGACTCCTATCATCATAGTAACAACATCCAGATACGCGGCCATGCGCGGCGCACCGGAACCCAGGCAGATAATTGTCTCCACCGTTTGGGGAATTTCCACTTCTCTGCCCCACACATCGGTTACAATTCTGGTTTCTGGTTTTGAAGAACCATCGTTTGCGGTCCTGGAACACGCGGGAAACGAAAGCGTAAATACCAGAGTCAGGAATATAATGGAAAAGTGTTTCATTTTATCAGCCTCCTTCCTACATGAACCTGCTGTACGGCGAAAAACAGTCAAGGCATACTTTTTTTCCGTCCTCGAACCGCAAATAATTTTCCGCGGTTTTTTCCCCGCAACGCTCGCACTCAATGGATTTGAAAATCCGGGCATTTTCGGGCAAATTGAAAGACGGTGTTTTTACATCGAACATTTCGCTGTACGGCGCAGCCATCATTTCTTTTTGCACTTCATCGCGCGATTTACCGTCCCTGGCCACATCGCGCATTACAAGGCGGATACTTTTCCCCGTCTTCCGGTTAAAGAAAGAGTACGCCTGCTTTCCGCGCAACCGGAAAAGAAGATTCCCCTTACCTGCGCTGCATCCCAGTATTACGGAAATTGCGTCAACACCGCATGCGTCGTTTTCCGTTACGCACACAAGTTCCTCGTCCACTGAAAAATCAAGGCCCAGCAATTCACGCGCGTAAAGCGCGGCCTTGTAACCGATTGTCAAACCAGGACAGATATGCCCGTGGAATTCCACGGCCTTCTCCCATAGCCCGCTGTCGCCCGCGTTTGGAATCATATTCATTCCACTGCTCCTAATGCGGAAATAAAATGAGGGGGAGTTCGTCTCCAGAACGGCCATGCCCAACCATGTTGAGACACAGGCAGCCTGTTCCTTCGTGGAACATTTACTTAAGGAAAGGAAGAAAAACCACGCCTTCATAGCGCGGGAAATAAAGTATAGTTTATTTCAAAATTTCTGTCAAGCTAACGGTAATAATCAAAGCGATGGCTTCCCTGGAGGGAGACCAGCAGGACCACCGCGAAGGGGCGGTTTTTGCTGTCTACGTTGTCCCGGTAATAGGTTCCTTCCCGGCTGCCCAGTACCATGGGAACCGCCAGCGAAAACTCCAGGTGGGAAAGGGGTTTGCAGGAAAAGCCCGGCACGAGCTGGACGCTGTTCTCGTCTACGCCGTAAAAAACCTGGCTAAAGATCCTGAAATCCCAAAAAAGCCGGGGTCGAATCACCAGGTTGAAAGCGCCGTTAAGACCGCTGATAAGGGGGACAGCCTTGGCCTCCCGCAGATCCGTTTTCGGGCTAAACCAGCTTGCCTCTTCCTCGCCGTTGTAGAATATCTCCCCGTTCAAGGTAAAGAGATCGCCAAAGAAATCCCGGGCCAGACCCAGGCTGCCGGAAAACACCAGGTCGTCCCAGGTGTCCTGGGGAACAGCCACAAGTCCCTCGGTGTAAGCTTCCGTGTCCCAGGGAAGGGTGGTCTTTAGCGAGGCGGTGGCCCGAAAGGGCATGGCGTCAAGGTAAAAGGCCCCCAGATCGATATCCGCCCAGGGGAGGGCCAGGTTGTACTTGATCCCGTAGCCCAGTTCGGTGGGAGTGGGCAAATCTTTCTCCATGAAACCTTTGCGGGTAAGGGTAATTAACTCCAGGCCCCCTACGCCGATAGGCAGGTTCGCCTTAAACACATAGGCGTCTCCCCCGGCGTTTCCTGCGGGAAGGCGGGAGAGGAGATTGGCGAAGGGATAGTTGGAAGAGCGGCCCCAACCGGGGGCAAATTTTCCTGCCCGCAGGAAGAGGCGGTCTTTGATATTATAATCAAAGAAAAACTCACTAACCGCCAGGGTCAGAGCCGGATAGGAAAACCCAAAACTGTTCCGGACCCGGAACACCTCGGAGATTTGGAAATCCAGGATCAGATCCGCCGACATACCCCCCAGTACGGGCCGGGTGAGCTCCTCCTCCGTTTCATCCCAGTTCCAGGGTGTTTCACTCCAGCCCGGGGCGAAACCGCTGTAAAAGCGGAAAGAGCCTTCCAGAGCGAAACCGCTCCGACGTACCAGGTCCCTCAGAATACTGCCGGCGAAAGGGAGATCCCCTTCCCCTTTCCCGGCGTCCTCGCCGTCCCCGTCCGCTTCCCTGCCGGTACCCCCGCCGTCCTCCGCCCCGTCCTCCGCTTCGATGTCGTCAAAGAGGCTGTCGATGTCCCGGTCCAGGAGATCCGTATCGCCGGAGCTTCCGGCGGGCCGGCTTTGCTGGGCGGCGAGCCGGAAGGCGCCGGGCAGGAGGAAAAGAAACAGGAGGAGCAGGGAAAGTCTTTTCATGGGTTTTACTTGTTCACCGTTTCCAGGAAGGTTTTTGAATAGGTGGAATCGGCAACTTTACCGAAAGAAGGTTTGTTGATGCTGATCTGGGTTTGCTCGTTAACGAACTTTCCGTCAATGGTCGCCCCCCTCAGGGCCTCCACAAAAAGCATCCGCTTGGGAATAAAGCGGTTCCCGATTTGGTAGTAGTCCGGAACGGCGCTGGTTCGCAGCAGCTGGCCGGAAAGGCTGTAATCCTCCGTTTTCCGTACCAGGCCGTCCTCGCTTACCCAGATCTTCATCCGGGGGTAGGTAACCTCGGTGCTTAGGGCCTCCAGGCTCAGGAGCCGGCACTTGAAACGGCCCAGGGTCGCGTCTTCTCCCCCGACGATTTTGTAGTCCTCCGCCAGGGTCGAGCGGGTAAAGTCCGAATTACGGGCGTTGGTGTTCTGAAAACGCTCGGAACTGGAGGTGGTATTGAAGCGCCGGCTTTCGGGATCGTAGATCCACAGGGTTTTGCCCTGTTTCAGGTAGCCCTCCCCCCGGCTGATGGGCGGCTGGAGAATCACGATGACATAGGTCTCGATACTGTCCCGGCGGAAGACCCCGGCAACCGTGGTGGAACGGCCCTGGCCGGGTCTGTCCTGGACGATGGTGTATTCGGCGGAAAAATCCGTGTCCATGTAACTGACCAGGCTGTCCACCTTCCGGAGAAGCTCCAGATCCGTAAGGGCCGGGAGGGGAAGGATTCCGGCAAACAGGACAAGGCAAAAAAACAAAAAAAACCGCATGATACCGGCCGTTTGTTGCGCCTCGCGCATAAAACCTCCAAAAATCGTCCGCAAGGCGGCTTTTACCCCGCAAACCCCGTCGAACCTCTGGTTCGCAAGCAGCCGGATAATCGGGATTTTTGCGTCACTGGTGGCGCAAAAACCTACCAGTGCAACAGGCTGCTAGGAGTTTGTTGCGCTTCGCGCATAAAACCCCAAAAATCGCCTGCAAGGCGATTTTTTACCCTGCAAACTCCGGAAGGATGCCCAGTAATCGTGGTTTTTACGGATTTTTCAACGAAAAACCGTAAAAACCTACCAGTGCGACAGGCTCCTAGACAAGCCTCCCGCTTAACATTTCCGGCAGATGATCCCGGGAGGAGCGGAAAGCAGGCTCCCAGACCGCGGCAATTAAAACCGCGAACACCGCGGCGATATTTATCAGCATGGTTTCCGGAAGGTACAGGGATCTTAGTTTACCATCTTTCATAAAGATTTCAAAGCTGGGAAACCACGAAAAAGGGATGCAGGTTACAAGCCAGGAGAAAAAGAACGACAAAAAGAAACCCGCAATCAGGGAAACCAGCGCCAGGGCCAGGGTTTCCACCAGCAGGACGTAGAGCAGATCCGTCCCGTAAAAACCGACGGCCCGCATGGTCCCCAGCTCACGGGAGCGTTCCCGGAGGATAAGCCGCCAGGTAACCAGGGCGCTGACGAAAATAATCAGAAGCATCACGGCGTAAAGGAAGTAGGCGATGATCCGTATGGCCCCCAGGAGATCCGCCACTTCCGAAAGGTACACCGGGATGGTCAGGATGAAGACCTTTACCCCCGTCCAGGGCCGGTTGCGTTCCAGGGCAAGCTCCTCCCGGTCTTTGACAAGCGGGCCGGCCGGAACGGTTTTTGAAAGCTCCCGCTGGAGAAAAGCCTGTTTCTTCCCGGCCTCCCCGGGATCGGCCAAAAAGAAACCGATGGACGAACATTCATCATCGCCAAAGAGGAGGAGCCGGTTGAGGGTAATACGGGGGATATACACCTTGTGGTAACCGAAGATCGTGGAGTCCTTTACCAGGCCGTTTACGATGAATACCCCCGTGTTCTTCTGCCCGCCCCGGGTATCCACCTCCAGAATCAGGCGATCCCCCAGCCGGGCGCCCAGTTCTTCGGCTACCGGCGCGGAGAGCAGGATCGCGTCCTCCCCTTCAAAACTGTCCCGGCGTTCAAGGTACTCAAGCCCGTTAAAATAGGCCGCCTCCTTGTCCCAATCGGCCCCTATTACGTATTTAAGCCGTACCGCCGCGCCATTGTAATAGAGAACGCCCCGTTCCCCGAAGATGGTCCTTGCCGCCGAATGGACCGGGTTCAGTTTTACCGCCTCCGCGGCCTTAAACACCGCGTCCATGTTTTCCCGGTCAAGGTAAGGCCCGTCGGCCGCCAGACCCTTGTCGTAGCCCACGGCGACGATATCGCCGGCGTAATGACCCTGGGCGGAATTGTACACATTCCGGTACATGCCGTCCTTTACCGATGTCATAAGGGTTACAATCCCAAAGCCGAAGCTCAGGGCCAGAAAGAGGAAGAGGTAGCGCCGGCGGTAACGGATAAGGTACTTGCCCGCCAGCCGGGTAAGGGGGAAGAGCTTCATCCGCTAACCCCGCCTGACGGCGACAATGGGATCGATACGGACCGCCGTTCCCACCGGGAAAATGGCGGTAACGAAACCCAGTACCAGGGCCAGCGCGAAGGAGGAAAGGGCGACGGAAGGGATGAAGGAAAGCCGCAGTACCGGCCCGCCCAGGAGGGAGGCGATTAAGTCATTGGGAATGGCGATAAGCGCCGCGTTGACAAGCCGGATAAAACCGTAACCCAGGAGGAGCCCCAAAACACCGGCCCCGGCGGCCAGGACGAGGTTCTCCCCCAGGACCAGGAAGCAGATATACCCGTCCCCCGCGCCGATAGCCCGGAGGGTTCCTATCTCCCGGGTACGTTTGAACAGAGAAATCAGGAGGATGTTTACCGCGGCGATGATCCCCGCCACGCTTACCAGAAAAACCCCGCCGTTTAAGAGGAACTGGATAAGAAACAGCAGTATCGCCGAATTCCCCGCGGCGACGCGCCAGTCTACGGCAAGCACGTCGAAGGAGGCGATTTTTTTATTCAGCGACGAGGCAACGGCGGCGGCGGAGGCCCCTTTTTCCAAACGGAGAATGATGAAATTCCAGCCCCCTCCCGCCAGCTCCTCCCGGTCATCCGCGCCGGCCAGGAAGGCTTCCAGGGATTCCACCGAAAAAGCCTCCTGGCTCCGGTCTTCGGCGGGGAAAGCATCGCTAAAGAGATCGTCCAGGGAGGCGCCGAACAGATCCTGAAAAGCTTCGGGGATTTCCACATCCGCCCCCGCCACCTGGATGGCGGAGAGAACCCGGGCGGTCTGGGGATCGGCAATGACCAGTTCGTTCATGTACTGGCCGGGGTTCCGGTACCGGTAGATCCCCACCAGGGGAACCTCCCGTATCTTGAACCCCGCTTCGCCGGCGGCGGTAAAAAGCAGGGGGATCCCCATCCGGGGGAAGGAGGCCCCCTGCCCTTCAAGACTCTCGGCGCGGGCCAGGGTGATCATGGCCCCGTATTCCCCGTCTTCAAGGAAACGGCCTTCCACCAGTTCTATCCCCGGGAAAGCGTCAAAGTAAGTACCGGCCTCCACCCCGCAGAGCAGTACCGGCTCCCGTATGCCCAGCATATCAAGGTACGCCTTGGTTGAAACCTGGCTGGTAAGGCGTTCCACCCCGGCCTCTGAAGCGGCTATCTCCCTGACCAGGTCGTAGGCCGGCAGTTCGGGGATCTTGAAATACTCGTCGATAACCGGCGTGTTCGCGCCGAACATGTTCATGGTAACCGGGCCGTTTTTCTGGATAACCAGGTCTCCGGTAAGGCTGTCAACGTAAGCTTCCCGCATCCCCCGATCCGAGCGGCCCACCAGGCTGTTTCCCAGGAAAAAAAGAAAACAGATGGACCCGATGAGCAAAACGATGACCAGGCTGTTTTTCCGGTTACGGACAATATTTCTCAGGATAAAAGGGAGGATCATCGGCGCTGCTCCGATTCCACCAGCCCGTCCCTGAGAAACACCACGTGGTTCGCCATATTCCAGATCTCCGGGTCGTGGGTGGAAAAGATAAAGGTGGTTCCCTCTTCCCGGTTTATTTTCCGCATCAGTTCCAGCACCAGTTCCCCGTTGGCGGAATCCAGATTCGCCGTGGGCTCGTCGGCGATGACGATCTTCGGCCGGGTTACCAGGGCCCGCGCAATGGCCACCCGCTGCTGCTGGCCGCCGGAAAGCTCCGCCGGGGTATGCTTTTTCCGATCCGTAAGCCCCACCGCGTCAAGCAGGTATTCTATCCGATCCCGGCGCGCTGCCGCGGAAAGGGTCTTTTTGCCGATGGTCAGGGGAAGCTCCACGTTCTCAAAAACCGTCAGCACCGGCAGCAGGTTAAAGGACTGGAAGACGAAACCGATTTGTTCCCGCCGCAGCCGGGTAAGTTCCCGGCGGCCCAGGCCCACCGTTTCCCTGCCGTCAATTTTAACGCTTCCCCCGCTGGGGCTGTCGATAAGCCCGATGATGTTCATCAGGGTGGTCTTGCCCGATCCGGAGGGGCCCGCCACGGAAACAAAGTCGCCGGTGGAAAATTCAAGGCTGACACCCTTCAGGGCTTCCACGGAGACCTTGCCCATGGGGTAGGTTTTGTAAAGGTTACCCAGAGAAATCACGGGAAACCGCCATTACCGGGGCTGGATATCTTCGGTACCCCGGCGGTAATCCCCGGAGCGGATATACTCAATCCACTCGGGATGGGCGATATACCAGTCTACCGTGCGGGCAAGACCCTCTTCAAAGTCCATCTGCCGGGTCCAGCCAAGTTCCCGCTTTATCTTGGAACAGTCGATGGCGTAACGGCGGTCATGGCCGGGACGATCCTTGACAAAAGTGATGGTACTGCGAACCTTCCCCGGATCGAGGCCCGCCTTCTCCGAGGCGATATCGATCAGGGTTATCAGGAGCCTGATGTTTTCCCACTCATTCTCCCCGCCGATATTGTACTTTTCCCCGGTTTTTCCGCCCTTCAGTATAGTCCAAATCGCCCGGTTATGGTCGTCCACATGTATCCAGTCGCGGACATTTTTCCCGTCCCCGTAAACCGGAAGGGGCTTGGCTTCCAGCATGCAGAGGATCATGAAGGGGATAAGCTTTTCCGGAAACTGGTAGGGGCCGTAGTTGTTGGAGCAGTTGGAAAGGGTAACCGGAAGCCCGTAGGTGTGGTGGTAGGCCATTACCAGGTGATCGCTGCCCGCCTTGGTGGCCGAGTAGGGAGAACGGGGGGCATAGGGGCTGGTCTCGCTGAAGGAACCGGAACCTCCCAGGGAACCGTACACCTCATCGGTGCTTATGTGGTGAAAGAGAACATCCTGCCGGAAAGAACCGCCGGGAAAGGCCGGGGGGGAACCGGGCGTTAAGGGGACGAAGGGGGCGGCGGGAGGATCCTCCAGCCAAACCGCCCGGGCCGCCTCCAGCAGGGTATAGGTGCCGGTAACATTGGTCTTGATAAAGGCTTCCGGCC
This sequence comes from Treponema sp., assembly GCA_031275035.1. Next base: position 8,011 of record JAISPH010000142.1, on the reverse strand, counting down.
CCAGTATCGAGCGGTCCACGTGGCTTTCCGCGGCAAAATGCACCACCGTATCAACGGCGTACTGCCGGAATATCCTTTCCACCCCCTGGCGGTCGCTGATATCCCCCAGTTCAAAGATATAACGGGGGCAGGGGGAGCCGCTGCCGAAGCGGGCCTCAATGTCCTCAAGGCTCTTCATGTTCCCCGCGTAGGTAAGGGAATCCAGGTTGATAATCCGGCCCTTGAATTCCGGAATATCCCGCAGAAGCAGCCGGATAAAATTGCCGCCAATGAAACCCGACCCGCCGGTAACCAGGATGTTGGTAAGAGCCCGGGAAGCCGCCGGCGGCTTCTCCGCCGGTTTCACGATTAACTCATCACTTGCCATTACAATCCCCTGTTCCCGGAACCATTCTTAAAACGCGGACTTCCGGTTCGAGCCGGTTTCGGGAAAGTCTCTCAGTTTTTGTCACCGTCCCACCCCACCCGGCGGCCAAAGACCAGCTTTACCGCCGCCGCCGCCGCAAGCGCCCCCAGCGTATCCGAGAACCAGTCCCCCATATTGCAGTTCCTGCTGGGGACAAAGTACTGGTGGATCTCGTCAACAAGGCCGTACAGCGAACCCAGGGCCGCGGTAAGGGCCGGAAACCTGAAACCCCGCCGCCACTTTTCCCGGGAAAACCACAGGGCAATAGCGGCGCTCAGGGCGGAATAAGCCAGGAAGTGCTGAAATTTATCGTATCCCAGAAGACCTTTGGGCTGGGGCAGCACCGGCTGGGAGGAAAGATACCAAATCCCCGCCGCCAGAACAAGGGCAGGCAGCTTCAACAAAAACCTAAATCGTCTCCTGATAGAAGCCTCCCCGCCGGAACCCATGGTCTTAAGAATTAGACTACCATATCCGGAAGGGGATTACAATATTTCCGCCCGCCCGCCCGGTATTCTGACAACACTAAAAAACAGGATAAGAGGAGCAGCCCGGAAGAGGATTTTAAACCGGACGGACGGACGGCGCACGAAGGAGGGATAGGCGAATGGCCCGGCCCGGCAGCAGGCGGTATCACCCGGCGGCCGAAGCCGGTTGGGCAGCCCTTTCGCTGAAACCGGTTTTTTCTTCCGGCACCATAAATAGAGTCCATAATGTAGACACATTATGGACAGACTCTAAATAACGCTATTTTTTGTGAAATAACGTTATTTACAGATCCCCGCACATCCCCGAATATTAATCGAAACTGATTTTTGTTGAGGGGGATTATAAGGGATGACCGCAAAGCCGGCAATTTTCAGAAGATACTGGCAAATTTATCTGCTCCTTCTCCCCGCCCTTGTTTATATCATCATTTTCAATTACGGCCCCATGTACGGCGTCCAGATAGCTTTTAAGGATTTCAGCCCTGTCCGCGGCATTATCGGCAGCAGGTGGGTGGGAATGAAAAATTTCCTGCGTTTTTGGCGTTACCCCGAATTTTGGAATATTCTTAAAAACACCCTGACGATCAGCGTGTACCAGCTGGCGGTGGGTTTCCCGGCAACTGTTATGCTGACCTTTATGATCAATGAGATAAACGGCAGGGCATTTAAAAAAGCGGTCCAAATGATCACCTATGCGCCGCATTTTATTTCCACGGTAGTATTGGCCGGTATGCTTACCCTTTTCCTCAACAGGGAAGCAGGGATAATCAACCGCCTTGTTGTCTTTTTCGGCGGCCCCCGCATTGATTATCTTACAAATCCTGTGTGGTTTAAGACGATTTATGTTTTATCCGGTGTATGGCAGGGAACGGGCTGGGGTACCATTCTCTTTCGATCTCTCCCTGAATTATTTAAGCAAAATAGTAAAAGAGGAAACGGGCGGGACGTTTCACGAGTATCTGTCTGCCCTGCGCATAGAAGAAGCAAAAAAATATCTTGTCGAAGGAAATGCAAATGTACAGGATATCTGCAAAAAAGTCGGATACGCAAACGTACCGCATTTTATAAAAGTTTTCAAAAACAGCACCGGGTTAACCCCCGCGAATTACAGAAGGACACACAAATAATTCGCCCCACCCGGCGCAAAGACCCGCGGACCCAACAGGAAATTGAAGACCCTGCCGAAACTTTTGGCGGCTCCTCAAAAACTTTCTTTCACCAGCCTTTTGCTGTAAGGGCTAACCGCAAAACATTCCGCCCGTTGTTTGTGGACCAGTGCTCCCCGGGAGCGGGAGAGGGCGTCGTAATATTCCCGGTACTTGAACCAGGGGGAGTTGTTGGTAAGCCACAATTTTTGGATATGTTCCAGCCAGAGATCGTATCCCGGAGTTACATCAATAAAAATATAGGGTTCAAACCCCGGGGCGTCTTCCCAGTTTTCGGCATAATAGGGACCTGCCGCGGAATGGGGCGGGTCCCGGCGTTCAAAACCGCGGAGGGAGGCATAAAAAATTGCATCCTCCACGGCCCGGGATGTGGTGATATGATCCTTGTGCAGGCTGTTCTGCCAGTGGGTTAATATAAGGTCTGGTTTTTCCGCACGGATCACGTCGCAGAGTTTGTGCCGCAGCTCGTCGTTGTCCGGGGCTTCGCCGTCGGGATAACCCAGGCAGATAAAGCTGCCCCCCAGGGCCCGGGCAAATTCTCCGGCGCACCGGATGTTGTATTGGGCAAATTCCGCGGTATCCCTGTCAGGGGGCGCTCCCCGCTCACCGGCGGTAACTGCCACGGTGGTAACCGCATCGCCCAGCAGGCTGTGGGTCGCCAGGGTTTTACCGCAGGTCAGTTCGGCATCGCCGATATGGGCGCCGATGGCCATAACATGTTTTTTTTGTCTTTCCATAAAGCATCACTCCTTTCCGAAAGGTTTCAACCCTTGACGGAACCAATCATAATACCCTTCACAAAATACCGCTGCAGGAAGGGATATACCAAAATTATGGGAACCACCACAATGATCATCGCCGCGGGCCGGAGGGTTTCGCCCACGATTGCGGATTGTTTAACCGCCAGGCTTCCCATGCCGGTCTGGGCAAGCTGGGCCGCCGCTTCGGTCTGGTTTATCAGACTGATGAGTACAAAGCTGAGGGTTTTAAGGGACTTGCTGGTTACAAAAAAGGCCGCATCGCTCCAGGCATTCCAGTGATACACCCCGATAAACAAGGCCATGGTGGCCAGCAGCGGCGCCGACACCGGGAGTATGATTCTGAAAAAGATGGACAAATACCCCGCTCCGTCTATCTTGGCGGCCTCCTCCAGGGAATCGGGGATCTCCCGGAAAAAGGAGATCATGATTATGGCGTAAAAGGCGTTCAAAAGCCCCGGGATGATATACACCAGAAAATTATTCATCAGTCCAAGGAATTTCAAGGTCATGTAGTAGGGGATAAGGCCGCCGCTGAAATACATGGTAATAATCATAACCACCATATAAAACCGCCTGAAATACAAATTGCGGTGGGAGAGGCTGTAGGCAAAGAGGCCGGTAAAAGCAAGGGTACAAAGGGTACCGATCAGGGTGCGGAGGAGGGTTACCATGGCGGCGGTATAAATGTAGTCTATCCGCAATACCGCCTTGTAGTTTTCCAGGGAAAAGACCCGGGGCCAAAAGTATATTCCGCCCCGCAGGGCGTCTTTGCCGTCGTTTAACGAAATGATGACGGCATAATAAAAGGGATAGGCCGTCATTACCAGTACCAGGGTGCATATAACCAGTATCACCCCGTCCAGGATCCGGTCTTCCGTGCTTTTGCGGATCCGTTTTTTCCACTGCTTCAAAACCATTCCTCCTCAGGGAAGCTCCGAAAACACGGGCTAATAAATTCCTTCACCGGTTACTTTTTTTGCGGCCCTGTTGGAAATAAGCACCAGGGTAACCGATATAAGGCTTTGGAAAAGCCCCACGGCGGTGGCGAAGGAATACCGCTGGTTCAAAATACCCGCCTGGTAGGCATAGTACCCTATCACCATGGATTTTTGGTAATTTACGGAATTACCCATAAGAAAGGTTTGTTCAAAGTTAGAGCCCCCCATGCCGCCGGAGAATAAGCCCCCCAGGGCGAGGACCAGAAGGACCACGGTGGTTCCCCGAATGCCCGGCAGGGTAATATGCCATATACAGGCAAGCCGCCCGGCGCCGTCAATTCTTGCGGCGTCGTACAGGGCGGGATCAAGGCCGGTAATGGCAGCAAGAAAGATGATGGACCACCAGCCCAGTTCTTTCCAGACATCGGTAATAACCGCCATGGCCCAGTAGGTATCCGGGTTGGCAAGAAAATTGACCGGCCCGGAGACAAGGTTCGTATCCGACAACAAACGGTTTACCAGGCCGTTTTGGGTATTCAGGAAGGTAAATACCAGGCCGTAGACAACTACCCAGGAAATAAAATGGGGCAGATAACTTATGGTTTGTACGATCCGCTTGAATTTATTGCACCGCAGCTCGTTCAAGGCAAGGGCGAATACAATCGGTGCGGGAAAAGAAAACAACAGTTTTATGACGCTGATCCCCAGGGTATTGCGCAAAACCCTGGCGAACCAGGGGTCCTTAAAAAAAGCGATAAAATGCTTAAACCCGAAATTGGCGGTCCAGGGGCTGGTAAAAAAACCCGCAAACCCGGTAACGCTCCGGTAATCTTTAAAGGCGATGATCAGCCCCGACATGGGGATGTAGGCAAAGATCAGCAGAAAGGCCATTCCCAGCAGGGCGAAAACCTGGAGGGAAAGCTGGCTTTTGATCCCCCTCCAGGTTCTCCGTAGTTCCGTTTTTTTATTTTTCCCCATATTGGTTTTTGCCCATTATGCCGTTCTACCGGGCGTTTGCCCTGGCAATGTCGTATTTCGACTGGGCATAGGCCAGGTACGAATCGAGATCCAGGGATTCAAGTTCGGTATAAAAGGAATTAAAGGCCGATTCAAACGAAGCATCGTTCCGGGCCGAAATAATGATGTTGCGGTTGTTGTTGTAAAAAGTAGCAATGGAGGTTTTGATCTCATTCTCCGGGGTTTCCGGCAGCGGAACGGTTTTGCCCAACAGGGGGTCCCCGGTCCAGTATTTTTTGAAGTCATACATAAGCCGGGTAACCTGGGAGAATTCCGGATTCGCCGGAACCAGGGCCTTTTGAACTTCGGTCATAAAGGTGGCGCCAAAATACCATACATTATCCCCCCGGGTCTTCCAGTCAATATCATTGTTGATGATCGGCAGACCGTCAGCATTGAGGGTATAGTCAAGGCCCTCCACACCCCATTGGGTAAGGCGATCTCCTTCGGGGCTGAACATAAATTCCATCAGCCGTATAAGCCTGCCAGGATTTTTGCAGGCCGTGGTTATGTAAAGCCCCGCAAAACCCGGATTGGCATCCACCGGGGCATACCGGATAGCGCCGTTGTACGAAAGGGGCTTGTCAAGGGCGATGTAATAATTACTGCTGCCCGTGGAGGCAAGCTCGGAGTTAAAAAGGTCCACATCGTAAATTTGAGCGGCGGTGGCAAATATCTTCCCCGCCAGGATGGCCTGTTTCTGCTGTTCAAAATTGTAGGTAAGCCCCTCCACACTCACCAATCCTTCCCGGACCAGCTTGTTTTTGAAGGCGAAGTATTCCCGCATTTTCTCCTTGTCCCGGATGATAAGGCTTAACTTGCCGTCGGCCCCGGCCTCAAAGTCGGAAAAACGGAAATCAACCCCCATCCAGCTCATGATCGCTTCGGAATTCACATTGGGCTCCAGGTAGGGGGTATAATCGGGGAACCGTTCTTTGCAGAGTTTCAGGACATTATAAAAATCATCCAGGCTTTCAAGTTTGGGGCTGCCCAGAGCCTCCATTATATCCTTTCGGAACATCAGATCCGCTTCGCCGTAAGAAACAGGCTGGGCGGGGTCCGCCCAATAAGCGGCGTTACGGAAGTGGGTATAGAGGGTATAATAGTTCCCGTCTTCCTTGGTGGCCCCGGCGATGGCGCTGGGATCGATCAACTGTTCAAATTCAGGACAGTATTGCTGTATCAGCTTGTTCCAGGGCTGGGAAATAGCGGGATCCTCGTACTTGTATTTGTTTGCAAAAACAAAAATCGCATCGGGATATTCCCCGGAAGCGATGATCGTATTGAGGTGATTCGCGTCCTGGCGTTTGGTAACATCAAAGCGGACGCCGGTAAGTTCGGTTATTTTTTGGGAAACATGATCGTTGCCCCATACATCCATGGGCGCCCAGGCAATATCAAGGAAAAGGCTGTAGGTAACCGGCGATGTATCCTGACGCCAGGCCAGTTCCGGGGAATCCCAGGTTACGTTGGCGGGTACCGTTACGGCGGCGCCTGCCGATCCTTCCGCGGCGCTGCCGCTCTGTTTTGCCGAATTGCCGCATGAGCCCAGCGCTAACAGCGATAAAACGGTGATAACACTAAAAATACGTTTCATAAATCACATCCTCCTCTGGTTTATCAAAATAGAGTTGTTCAAGAACCCGGTTGGTTCCCGAACAACTCTAATACAAAAAATTCCCCCGCCCCGGGACATGGAAAAAACTAATCCGTGATTGTTTTGCTTAACATTGCATAGCCGCGATAGACCTTCATGCCCCAGGTACCGTAAATATCCAAATTCCGGCCGCTGGTCCATAAAAAATAGGTATAAAAAACGCGGTTAGCCGTCATATTTTCCATCATGTCGTGGAACAGGGTGGTCCCCAGCCCAATCCCCTGTAAGGATGGTTTGGTTCCAAAGGGGCCAAACCGTTCATCGGTTCCGTCCATGGCCCGGAGCACAAACCCTACGGTTGCTCCTTCGGCGTTTTGGGCCAGGATGAGGGTTTTCTCCGCCCGGCCCGCCAGAATTGAGGCGCGGACATCGGGAAGCCACCAGCTAAAATCCTCCCGCATAAAGGCAAAGAGGCTTAAAAAGTCCTTGGGTTCAAAGGGCTTAAAGCGATACCCGGCGGCTTCCAGGGCCTTTTTTTTCTCGATATAACGAAGCGGCCGCTGGTATCCCCGGAGATTCATATCCATGGAAAAACTTTCTCCCTTCGTTTCATAGCCATGGGAGGTAAAAAACCGGACCCCCGATTCATAGGCATCCTTATCGACCCCGGGACAAAAGTAGTTTGAGGCGTAGGGCCCCAGATCTATTTTTTTTGTCCCCCCGGCGGCAAGGAGCCCCTCGATTGCCTCAAGCAGGGCCTTCCCGACCCCTTGTCCGCGCCGGGAAGGATGTACCCCCATGGCAACGATCCATCCCTGGTCCGGCTGGAGGCCGCTTGTTTCGTCGGGGATCCGCCGCTTTACTCCGTACACAAAACCAACGGGTTCGCCCTGTTTCATGGCGAACAGATATTTGCGGGGATCGAAATTTACGTCGTAGATAATCCGGCGGTAAAAATTATCGCTGTTTATCCTATCCGGGGGCAGGCATACATTCCAAAGCTCACGGGCCGCTTCCGCGTCTCCTGCCGTGTAGGGCCGAATTTCCATAGGCAAACCTCCTTACAACAACAATGTCTGTCCGCAAAGTAACCGACTTTGTGGACAGACACTATTTATATTTTTTCTCCGCCACGCTGTCGTGGCTGTACTGTAACAGTTCCTGGCTTTTTTCAAAATTTTGCCCCGCTACATCGGTAAACAACATATCTACCACCGCAAGCTGGGTAATCCGGGAACTCATGGCTCCGGATCGGAGCATGATCTCCGGGGAGCAGACGGAAAGCACAATATCCGCCAGTTTTGCCAGGGGCGCGGAGCCGTATTTGGTAATCGCAATGGCGCAGACCCCCCGTTCACGTACCAGCCGCAGGCAGGAGATAATGTCCTTGGTTTTGCCGGAATAGGATATAAACACGGCGGCGTCATCTTTGGTAAGGGAAGCCGCGGCGGTAAACTGTAAATGCACATCGGTACAGGCCAGGCAGTATTTTCCGATGCGGAGAAATTTCTGTTGCAGGTCCTGAGCCACCAGCCCTGATGCGCCAAAGCCAAAAACATCCACCCGTTTTGCCCGGGCAAGGACTTCCACCGCCCGCCCGAAAGCGTTTATGTCCAGGATCTTGACGGTCTCTTCAAT
>JAISPH010000047.1 GCA_031275035.1 Treponema sp. | reverse complement strand
GAGCATTTCCCAAAACCCGGTTGGTTTTGTGGAAGGCTCTTGAAAAAACGGTCTGAGGCCCGTTTTTTCCCATAAATCCAAGGTTGCTTTCCCAAAAACTGAAGTTTTGGGAAAGCCGCTGTTGAGAACGACATTATCGTGGGCGCGAATATTGGGCCGGTGGAAAAATTCTCCAGGTTTTTGGAACCGGCTCAAATTATTTTCTATACTTTTCGGAAAAGGGTATGACCGCATCCTGCATTAAGTCCGGGCCCAGAATAACCTGAACAAAGTCGGCAATGTCTTCCGGGATTTCCTGATAAAACGCTTCCGCAATTCCACCGGCGATAGCCGCGATTGTGTCACTGTCCCCGCCTATTGATACCGCCAGCCTGACGGCGTTCTCAAAATCGGCGCTTTCCAGAAACGCTATAATTGCTTCCGGGACGGAACCCTGGCAGCTAACGTCAAATTCGTAACCTGCCCTTATTTCGTCCAGGGTGCGGTCAAGGTTATAGCCGAATTTTTCAGAGATGAAGGTTTTAATTTCACCCTTGCTCCTGCCGGTACGGGCCAGATAAACGGCGGAGGCGGCGGCCTGCGCTCCTTTAATGCCCTCCGGATGGTTATGGGTAACTTCCGCGCTTATTTTAGCCTCGGCCAGCACATCATTGATGCTGTTACAATACCACCCGACAGGGCTTGCGCGCATGGCCGAACCGTTGCCGTAGCTGTTGTAGGGTTTGGGATTATCGGCGCGTAGCCATGCCTTGAAAGCGCCGCCGTATCCCCTGTGCGGGTATCTTCTGCCAAAGCGCCGGTACGTTTTGGCGTAATCGGCTAAACCAGGAGCGGGAGAATGCAGGATTGCGTACATTGTTGCCGTCGTAAGAACGCTGTCGTCGGTAAAATATGTATCATTGGTAAATAATTCAAAATCCAGGGATTTTACATTGTTGAACTCATACGGAGAACCGATAATATCACCGGCGATTGCGCCAAGGATATAGTTTTTTCCTGACATTTTACCCTCCATGAACCAAAAGCTTTAAATTTAAAACCCGGATGATAAAATTATGATTTTTTGTATTATTACATGAATGGCAACCGCCATGTTATCCTCATCATACATTTTATCTGTCATTCAGGAATCCTTTTTCATAGGAAATTGTTTTTACAAGCCATTTAACAAATTGAATTCCGCTTCGGCTATCTTCAAATAAATCATCTTCATATTTAATTTGCAAATCAATTTTAGACGGAATATCACCTCTTGGTCTCACTTGATTATTTTTTATTGAATTTGCAGGAATATTGAGAACATGCAATTTGTTATGCTCCCGATCGTTTAATAATAACGACCAATCATGGGTGAGAAATTTGATGTTTGGATTAGCATAATAAAAAGGGCCCCCTGTATTTTTTGAGGCAAATGTTATTTTTTCATATAAGTTAATCCCATTTTCTTTACATAGCGATTTTGCCTTGCTTTTTTTTGGTCCTCCAGGAGGTGTTGGAGACGGAGGCTTAATTCCTTTCCTTAAAATGTGAATGTCAATTTCGTCTATTATAGACGTAACAATTTCTTCCGAATATTTAGTTGAAAGTTTTTCTCTTAATAAATTTATCATAATTCCCGTCCCTTTTGGGGAGCATAATTCCATTATAAGCTTTTGAGCCTTTTCTTTTTTTTCTATATTTATTAATTTATCTTTACAATATTCTTGAAGTTTTTCAAGAGAGCATTCATTTTTACTCAAAATTTTTATAAATTTTATACCTTCGGTTGAATCGTTGTCAAAAGGAATCTCATTTATTTTGACAGGCGGTTTATTATCATTTGGTAATTCGTAATAAACCTGTAAAGTTTCGCCAAGTAAAACGCCAAAATTTAATTTTAACTGACGCATATAAGAAAAAAGCTGTTCTCCGTTTCGTCCGGATATTGGTATATTTGGTTTTTTTAGCTCTACAACGAAAAGTCGTTGGCCATTAGTTTGAATAACAATATCCGGTTTAAAGTTACCGGATGATCCAATTGGTATTGCTTTCTGAGTAATTATCTCACCTTTGTGTTGTAACCAGCCCAGTTTTTCAAACAAGGATTCCGCTATAGTTTGAAAATCGTGTTCTGAAGCATTTCGGTTTTTATGCATGATATGATAACACATATCATTCCATATGTCCTTAAACTCCATAATTAATGCCTCCCCTAATTACCCCGCTCCGTACTCTGGCTGTCGTCAAACGCTTCGTTGGCAGCCACGATAATAAAATTATCCTGAAAAGAATGCTTGGCACATTATTTTTTACAAATGCTTACAATAAGAGCCAACATACTGATAACAGCAGTAATTATGTAGGCAATTCTTGTTATCCAAAAATTCCATATCAAATCGTTCAATTTAGCCTTGTATTTTCTATCGTCTTTTATTATCGCTTGCTTTTCTTCAGGAGAAAACAGAGGAAATTTGACAGCAGAATTTTCATACTTTTTGTCATTTATCAATCTTTCCATCGGGATATTACCCATATTTTCGGGTCTTGCCCGAATTTTGTTTAGTTTTTCTACATATATCGCCCGTCTTTCCTGTTGTATCTCTATATACCCAGGAATATTAAGTTCATACAAATTATTAAACCATTTCATGTTTGTTCTCCTCCTCCTCTGATTTTTTTAAGGCAGTCTGTCCATAATGCAGATGCATTATGGACAGACTCTAATTATCCCACCCCGTACTCTGGCTGCTGTTAAAAGCTTCATTGGCGGCTATCGTCGAGTTGCGCCGCTTGCCATTAGGCAACCTATATACCGCATCACCCCGGCCCGCCGCGCTGTTTCGCAACGAAACAGGCGAAGCGTTGTTACCGTAAACAATACCGCCTGCTGATGTTTTTGTAAAGAACCCGTCGGAAGAAACGAGGACGCCGCCGCCGCCGCCAGAAGAAGCCGTATTGCCGCTTATCTCCCCGCCTTCCATGGTAAAGGTCCCGGAAACGCAGACGCCGCCGCCCGAAGAAGAAGCCGCATTGTTGCTTATTTCTCCGCCTTCCATAGTAAAAGCCCCATCGGAATAAACGCAGACGCCGCCGCCCGAAGAAGAAGCCGCATTGTTGCTTATTTCTCCGCCTTCCATAGTAAAAGCCCCGTCGGAATAAACGTAGACGCCGCCGCCCGAATAAGAAGTCGCATTGCTACTTATCTCTCCGCCTTTCATGGTAAAGGTCCCGGAAACGTAGACACCGCCGCTACAAAAAGAAGAAGAAGTTCTATTGCCTGTTATTTTTGACCCGGTATTCATAACAAGAAAACCGCCGCTGTTAACCGTAACCAGAGAAGCCGAATTGCTTGCCCGCCCAACCAGGGTAATTTTGTCATCAAGGGTAAGGGTAACGCCGGTGTTGACGGTAAACAGTGAACCTGCGGTATTAAGCGCTATCTGCCGTTCTCCCCCTGTTCCCATAAGCGTAATACCTATGGTTTTTCCTGAAAATCCAAGGTTTTTTGGCGCAGCCGATTCATTCGCTCCAAGAACAATGTAGTAATTATCTCCGATAACCGCGTTGGTTGATATGTATGTCAATGAATCGGCAAGGTTTTGATCCCCAATCTTTACGGCGCCTTGCGGGGATGCGCCTTTATAGAGCCCGGCGGAGATTTGCGGCGTTCCGCCTGCGCTTGGGCCATAGGCCGAAAGGCCGGTTTCATTCTTCCCACGCAGACGTACCTGATACATGGTTCCATTCGTCAATCCGGTAATTACCGCGCTTGTCCCGCTCACCGTGCCGGATAACGTAACTGCGGAACCAATACCGTAGTATACCTCGTATTCATCAGCTCCCGTGACCGCCGTCCATGCTGCGGTCAACTGTCCGTTCTCTGCCGTCAGGGTTGGCGCTCCCGGCGTTGCAATCGGTCTTCCGGCCGCGGCCGGGCTAAAGTTGCTCTCCCCGGTAAAATTCCTGGCCTTAACCCACAAGTAGTAGGTTGTGCCGTTAGTCAAACCGCTTATGGTTGCGGAAAGGGTTCCGGTAATATCGCCGCCTTGTTTCGAGGCTGACCCAGTGTTATTTGTTTGGGCCATCCAGATTTCATAAACCGCCGCTCCCGGAAGGGCTGTCCAGGTAATGGTCAACTGGCTGTCCCCAATGCTTATCGCCGGAACCGCCGGGGTCTGCCCCGCGACAGAAATCTCAGGCATCCCGCTTGCTACTGGGCTTGCTTCGCTTGTCCCTGCGCTGTTCTTCGCCTTGATCCAGAAATAGTAGATTGTTCCGTTGGTTAATCCGGTAATATCGGTGGATGTTGCGGTAATATCCCCGCCATGTTTTGCGGCGCTTGCAAGATTTTCCTGATTGTTTTTCCATACTTCGTACCCGGCTGCCCCGTCCACAGCATCCCAGCTTATGGTAAGCCGGCCGTTGCCGGGGGTAACTACCGGCGCGGAGCCCGGCGCCGCGGGGGTTTCGATAAAAGCCGATGGTTCCGCGCTTGCCCCTTCACTGAATTCACTTGCTCCGTATGAATTTTTCGCTTTTATCCAAACGTGGTAGGCGGTCCCGTTGGTTAAACCGCCGATTATTGCCTGTAGCGTATTGCCGTTTACCTCCGCCTGTTTTTCCGCGGCAGAAGAATCAGCCGATGTGCTTATCCACACTTCGTAAGCGGACGCCATATCAACCGCGGTCCAGGACACGGCGATCCCCTGGTTTCTCGCGGCGAGAACCGGTTTTGACGGAACAGCGGGAAGGGCGTCGGATGTTTTAGGTATGCCGGCCGCGGCAGGGCTAAAATCGCTTGAACCGGCGGCGTTGACGGCTTTTACCCAGACATACATTGTTCCGTTTTGAAGACTGTAAATCGTCCCGCTGGTATTACCGGTGGTTACGGCGGGGGAAGACGGCGGCGTTGGGGTGGTATTGATGTATATTTCATATTCAGACGCGCCGCCCGCGGCATCCCATTGAACCGTAAGCTGATCCACACCGGCGCTTACCGTTGGCTGTCCCGGTGTCTGCGGCGCTTCGCCGGAAGGCCAGGGGGTTCCGTACCCATAAGGGCTAAAGCCGCTTGCACCGTGTTCGTTTTTTGCTTTTAACCAGACATAGTGCGGCGTTTTATTGGGCAGATCGGAAACAACCGCGGGGCTGCCGCTCACCGCCCTGGAGGGCGCCTCCGGCGGCGTTGTTCCGTTGCTTAGATACACTTCATACTCGCCGGCGTTTTCAACCGGGTTCCATATAACCGTAATAAGGCCGTCTCCGGCAATTACCCGGGGAGCGGCGGGAGCGGCAGGTCTTAGATCCGGCGGAGGCTCCGGTACCGGCGGGGGGATAAAAAGAGAACCGGGCGCGTTGGGCTGTTCACAGGAAGAAAATACTGCAAAAGCCGCCAGCGCGCACAAAACGCCGCGTAGAATATGGCCGATTTTATTCATGGCTTGCTCCTTTATTTGCTATTCCGTACTGATACCCCAATGAAAGCGATACGGTATTTCTGCGGTACTGCGCTGAATTATCAAAACGGACAAAATTAAAATCTCTGTTGTAACGGACATCAAAAAACAGAATGCCGGAACCGGCTTTTACCCCGATATTTGCGCCTGCCGTTAATTCTATAGTAGAAGAAAAATTATAGGATTCTGACGCGCCGTTAGCCGTCATATTCAATTGTCCCAGGGGCAAAACAAAACCGGGACCCGCGAACGCGGCAAGGTAGAAAGTTTTTGGCCGCCAGGTGAATTTTAAGAGAACCGGAACCGTTAATGTATAGGATTGCAGGGATATGTCCCCGATTGGCGCGCCGCGAACGGCAACTTTATCTTCCGAAAAGGCCGCCTCTGTTTGCAGCGCGAGGAATTGAGACAGCTGCGCTTCAAGCAATGCGGAAACATTAAATGCGGCGTGTGTATCCGCCGCAATGCTTGACTCGGATGCGTTTAAGGTATAATCACAAAAAGAGACGCCTGCCCGTATGCCGGGGTAAAGCCATTTGTGTTTCCATGAGTCGTTGCTGTTAAGCCATGCGCTAAAGCGTGTTATTTTCTTTTCGCCCGTCCCGCTTAACAGGGAGTTGAGCCTTGAATCGGGATATACGTCAAAAGCGGCCTGCGCGGCAATCCGCCCTGTTTCCACTTCCAGGGCTTTAAAATTCAGGCGGTAACGGTCGCCAAGGGTTTCAAAAGAGCCGCTGATAATAACCTGCGCGCCCCATAGCTTTCCTATACCTTGTATTGTTTCGTCGCTTACCATGCCGGATAACTGAAAATTCAGTTCTTCCTGCAGCCGGGATAAATCCAGGCGTTCAACCACGGTAAATGTTTTACCGTTTACGATATGCCTGGTCAGTTCATCAATGGCATAATCCGAAAGCGGTTTCCAGCCGGATTGGACGTTCAGTACCGCGATACGAGCGCCGTTATTTAATTGCCCGCTCTCGCTAAAATAGGCGGCGGCGCTCCCTATTGCCTCATCCAGGGTTTGAGGGTTCTGCTGGGCGGAGAGAAAAACGGTTCCCGTAAACATGAGGATGATACGGCATATCCATGCCTTAAAATTACCGCCAGCCTCACGGGGGGGGGGTATTTTCTTTATGTTTCATATCTCATGCTCCAAATGTAACCGGAACCAACCGGTGAAGATTGACACAGAAGGTTGGGGAGAACCGCTCAAATACGGCCCTTGGGAAGCCGCTTGAAATCCGGCATCCCATAGCCTTAAAAGGCCCCGGGCTTTCGGCAAAGGCTTTGGCGCTCAAAAAGTTTGGTTTTCCATGTCATATATATTGTACACTATATTGTGGAAATGTAAAGAGGACCCGGCTCACGGCTCTGGAATTCCCCGCTCCCCCCCCCTACAAAAGCTCCCCCACCGTCCGCCGGTCCAGGAACAACTGGGCGGCGCTGAGGATCTCCCCGGTTTCCACGTTGATCACCCTGCCGAAGACGATCACCTGGCCGGTTATCATGTACCGGGCCCCCAGCAGCCTGCCCGCCCGGATGGCCGTTTCGGTATCCAGCAATTCGGCCAGGCGCTGTTCCGCCCGTACCGCGTCCAGGCGGCTCCGCTCCACCAGGGTCAGCCGGGGGTTCCCCGCCAGGGCCGTCAGGGCGCTTTCGTTCAGGTAGGAGAGGAGGGGCGGCTCTCCCCCGTCCCGGATGGCGAAGGGGGCCAGGGCCGCCACGGAGCGTTCCCCCTCGGGAAAGGAGAGGCTTATCTCCTTAAAGAGCCCCGCCACCCGGTCCCGGAGCAGGTCCAGTTCCGGGGGAACCGCCGCCGGGGCCGCGGCCCCTCCGCCCCTGCCCCCGCTGCCCGGGGCGGCCTCCGCGAGGGTTCCGCCGTTCTCAACCAGTTCCCTCGACAGGATCTCCTCATAGCGGGCCAGAATCTCGATCTCAGGGGTAAAGGCCTCCCGGTCATCCAGCCTGAGTTTCGCGTTCTCCATTTCCCCCCGAAAGGCTCTTGTCTCTCCCAGGGCTCGGGCCAGGCGGTCCCGAAAGGCCCCCCGCAGCTCCTCCAGCCGGCGGCTGGCCCCGGCGGCTGGCTCCCTGCCCCCGGATTCCCGCTCCTGTTGGGAGAGGGCGTCCAGGTCGTCCTGGCCGGCATAGTAGAGGCCGCCGATTTCTTTGAGGGTCTCGGCAAAACGCATCATGGTCCCCGAATAGAGGACCATCCCGCTGGATATGCCGTCCACCGGGGTATCCGAAAGGACAATCTTCGCCTCTTTTTCAAGCGGCGGCAGGGCCCTGCCCCGAATATCCCGGGCGTCAAGCCGGAACCGGGCGAGCCGCCGCTCGTCCCCCGGCCCCTGGGCCGGCAGCCGGTAGCGTACCAGTATGGTTTCGTAATCCCCCAGGTGCAGGGCGGGGAGCCGGTAGAAGATCCGGTTCCCCGCTATCCGGTGCTGATAGCCCCAGGTCCCGATGATCTCCACATCGGGCATAAATTCCAGCTCCATCGAAACATCCCGGGCAATATCCACCGCCATCCGCTCAAATTCGGTGTCAAAGGTCTTCCGCATCTCCTCCCGGTCGCTGATAAAACGGGAGCTGCCGCCCCCCTCCTCGGCGAGGGTCCGCATCAGTTCCAGGTCAAAGCCCACCCCCACCCCCAGGGTGGAGATGGAGATCCCCATCTGCCGGTAACTTTCCGCCAGCTGGTAGATCAGGGCTTTTTCCTGTTTAAGCGCCGAAGCGCCCTTGTATTCAAAGGTACAAACCTCGGTATCGCTCCCCTTCCCCGCGCCGGAAACAACCCCCTCAAAATGGCTGTACTCGCCGCCGTTTTTTATCTCCACCTGAAAAGCCGTGGGGCTCCGATCCCGCTCGTGATAGTCGTAGTTCTGGACAAAAACCCGGTAGCGGCCCTGGGGGGCCTTTCCCTGGGCCCAAAAAACATTCTCCACCGGCTTGGTGCTTTCGCCCTGCACGTTCATGTCCACGTCCAAAAAGCCCCCGGCGGCGTCCCGGGTACGGCCGTAGAAGATCTCCTCCTGCCGGGGAGTTACCACGTGGATGTCCAGGTCGTTCCGGTTGTTCCAGAGCAGCGAAACCCGGATGTCCCCGGACTGGGCCCCCTCCCGGGCGAGGCGGCCTGAAAATTCCGTGCCGTCGGAAAAAAAGAGGACCCGGTTCACCGAACCCTCCCGGTAGTTGGCCAGCACCTGCTCGTACCCCGCCTTAAGGCCCGCCTCCAGATCCGTGCCCCCCTGGGGCCTGAGGCCGTTCACCGCCTCCATGAAACGCCGCCGCTTTTCGGGACTGTCCATCCGGGCCGGCTCAAAAAGCACCCGGGCGCGCTCGTTAAAGCTCACCAGGGCCAGGGAATCCGCGTCCCGGATCTTGTTCATAAAGACCGCCATGGATTCCTTAACCCAGGCGATCTTGTCCTCCTCGTTCATGGAGTCGGAGGTATCGATCACAAAAGCCAGGTTCATGGGAGGCAGGCCCTCGAAAGCCAGGCGCTTCCCCTGGAGGCCGATCTGGAGTATCCCCTCCTGGCCCCGGCGGTTCATCTGGCCGGAACTGTTGTACAGGTAAACCCCCAGGTCCGTTTCCGGCTGGGGGTACTGGTAGTCGATGGAGGCGATGTAGGAGTCGGTGTACACCTCCTCGGGGGGCACGATGATCCCCCGCCCCGCAAGGTAGCGCCCCCTGGTGGCCGAACCCGCGCTCTGTTGCGCCCCCCCGCCGGCGGCAAAAGAGGCGGCCCCCAAAAGCAGCGCCCCGGCCAGCAGCGCCCGCAGGCAGGCCCCCTGTTTTTTCTCGATCATGGTTTTCCCCCTACCGTATAAAAGCAGCCGGAGGGGGGGCTGTTTCCAAACCCGCGCTCCGGCAGGGAACCCGCGGCTCCCGCCCCCCCCGCGCTCCAGCCTTGCCGTATTAATTAGTTATGGAGTTTGCTTTGCAAACTCCGAAAAGACTTGACGCGTCAGCGTCAAGTCTTCCGCTCCCCCCCAAAACCCGCCGGGCTACCAGCCAAACCGCCGGGAGGCCATGGCCCGGATCTCGCCGGTTTCCACATCTAGGACCTTAAGCCGCAGGTACTTCGCCTCGTTGTAGGGGCTCACGCTCCCGGTAATCACCATGCCCGCGCCGGTAAGGCGGCCGATGGAAACCGCGGTATCGTCGTCCACCTCCCCGGAAAGCTGGAAGTTCTGTTCCGCCCGGATAATATCCAGGTTCCGCCGGTCCACCACGCTGTATCTTCGCGAGTTTACCAGAAAGAGGGTCAGCTCTTCCAGGGCGAATTCCCCCTCCGCCGGGTCGGCGGAGGCGATGCTGATCACCGCCAGGGAAGCGCCGCCGGGGATGCTCCCGGACAGCTCCCCGTATACCTCATAGAGGGCCTCCGTGAGCCCCAGGGGCCTTTCCCCGGCGGCCGGTCCAGCCGTTACCCCGGCTTCCCCCACCGGCGCCCCGGCGCCTGACACCGGCACGGGCTCCGGCAGCCCCCCGGCCGCATTCCCGGTCTTCGCCACAACAGCCCCCGTGGTGGGACACGCCAAAAACACCCAGGCGGCAGCACCCCCCAGGAGCGCCGCCCCGATTCTCCGTAGCTTCATAGCTTGATTGTATCACAGTATGGAGCCGGTGTCAGGCGACCGCGTTTACTTTTTGCGCTTTACCCGCGAAGTCCGCGGGGGAGGGGAAATTCCCCCCGTTCGCGCACCTGTAGAGTCCGCCTGCGGAGCCCCGGAACCTCCGGTTCCTTAGGTCTCCTCCGGCGGGGAATTCCAGAAGCGCTCAGGGGGAAATTTCCCCTCCCCCGCGGCATGGTCGAAAAAGCAAAAAGCAAACGCGGCTTCGGTGGGGAAGAGGCCGGGGGCCGGGGATGCGCCGCCCGGCGAGGGCCGGGACGCCGAGGGGAGCGGCTAAGGCAAAAAAGCAGACGCCGATGGGGTCAGCCCCCTGGCGGTGCCTGACCCTAGCATGGGCTGATGTGCTCCTAGTATCATGTTACTATTCTAATTATGGATAAAGGCGTTTAAGTTTACTCCGTGCGTCATCCGTGGTAAACCTCCAATTGATTTTACCCGCGCTTTGGTTCCGGGCTTCGGTCCATGCCGCCACTTCATTTTTCATCTGTTCAA
>JAISPH010000066.1 GCA_031275035.1 Treponema sp. | reverse complement strand
CCGCCCCTCTGGGGCGATTTGGACCCGGTAACGATTTGTTTGTTGGGGGTATGGACACGCATAATATCCATACCTTGCGGATCGACGATACCCCGCTGCTCTGCGGCGGGGAGAGTCATAGTTTTGTATTCTGGTCTAAGGGGTTATCCTCAGGCCCGATGCAAAAGATCGTATTTGTAAACGGTTTACGGGATGCTCTCGTTAAGTTAGGCATGAACCGTGATGCGGCGAAGGTTTATGTATTTCATGGGTGGAGGCATTTCTACACATCCTATATGCGGGATCGGTTGGAGTTGAAACTTCTCCAATCTCAGACAGGGCATAAGACGTTAGAGATGCTTAAGTATTATTCGGAACATGAACTTGCGGGGGATCGGGAAAAGATACGGCAGGCCCAGCAGGAGGTATTCGGGGCGTTGATCCCGCAGAGTCAATTAAAAAAATTATCTTAAAATTATCCTAAAATCTTCTTTCAAATCCAGGAGATGGGAATTAAATAATAATGTTAACATTAAAAGTGTTCTCATTATTCATTTCCATTCCCGGAGGCGAAGGCGTCTGAAAATAAGAAGCAAAATTCTGCTGAATTCTATTGAGCCGTTTTTGTTGAACAGGAGCGAGGCGGCCAGGTTCCTTGGGATCGGGCTTAACACTCTGGAGGGCCTGAACATACCGAAGGCCCGAATTCGGAGGCGGGTTCTTTACCGAAGGGATATCCTGAAAAATGGGTAAAAGAGAACACTGATGAAAAGGCAGGCGTATGAATAACTGGAAGAATGAAGTTAAACAAAAGGAGATCATTGAAACCTTATTCACAAACGCCGGCTTTCCGGGAACAGGCCCGGCAATGAAACGGTACATCCCGGCTGTGCGGCCCGCGGTTCCCCGCCCTCACGGAATCGCCGCGCCTGCCGGCGTACCCCCCGGCCCCTTGCCGCCGCTCTCAATCCGGGCGGCGGTACAGACCGTCTTCCCGCCGTCCCCCCCGCCAAACGGCGCCGCGCCTTTCTCCCGCCGGACATGCGGCCTGCTAGGCTGGCCGGGTCTACGTGCGGGGCGGCGGCGCTCCCCGGCGGGGCTGCCGGGTCCCCGTCCGGGGCGGGCCTTCAAACGTTCAAGCCGAAGGTTGAAATTTCCAGGCCAAAAATTTGAATTTTCAGGTTGAAAGGTGAAATTTTCAGGTCAAAAATTCAAATTTCCAGGTCAAAAATTTGAATTTTCAGGCCGGAAATTTCCCCCCCTAGGGCAACGGCGGCAGTGTGCGGGGCGGCCGGGTCCACGGGCGGGGCGGAAATTTCCCCCGGCGGGGCCTCTTTTGGCGGGAAAACGGGGCGGCGGCTTTTCAATTCCCCGGTATTCGTTTACTATAGAAGAAAAGGAGCGGGATGATGAAAAACGCCAACATACTGCGCAGGACCGGGCCGGAAAGACGAACCGTATTGTTCAGGATGATGCTTTTGGGTATGTTCCTCTGCGGCCCCCTGGGTACGGCGGGGGCCCAGGAGGCGGTGGACAGCAATGAACTGGAAAAAAACCAGGCGCCGGTGGTCTTTATCAACTACGCGGGCCCCTACGCCAGGATAGAAACCAGGGAGCAGATCAGGGCCATCGGCGCCGGCCTGGGCGCAGCCGTCAGGAACGGCAGTTCCCGGACCGGCCCCCTGAACCGGTACTTTGTCATCCACTCCGTATCCGGCCCGGACGGGGACCGGCTTGACGCGGATATCTTCGGCCTTGGGGTCGATGTAGGGGTCGATCATATCCGCAACCTCAGAACCATCATCCAGGGCTACCTCCAGGAAAGCTACGGCTATTCCGCGGAGGATGCGGCCCTGCTGGCCCAGTACATTACCATTTACAATGCGGTATTCCGGGGAAGCTGGGACTACTTTGATTCCCGGTACAAGCGGCCGGCGCTGGCGGAGCTGAACCCCGAAAAGGCGGGGCTTTCCATCCGTTTTGACGAATGGCCGGGCCGGACCCTCATGGTGATTCCCCTGGGTACGGGGAGGAGCGGCTCCCTGAGCGCCATAGACACCGGTTCCATCGGTTCCCGGGAGGTGGTGGAGGAGCTGCGCCGGGAGGACGACCGGGGCATTGAACAGCGCAAGGATATGGTTGATCTGAAAGAGCGGGAGGCGGAACAGGCCGCCCAGGAAGCGGCCCTCCAGCGGGAGGCCATTGCCGAAGAGGAACGGCGGATCGCCGAAGAGCGGGCCGCCGCTGCCGGGGAGCGGGAAGAGGCGGCCCGGCAGCGTGAAGGGGAAGGGCGGACCGGGCAGGAACAGGGGCGGACCGCCGCCGGGGAGGCGGAGGCCGCCGGACAGGATGCGGAGCTGGACCGGCGGGAGGAGGCCCTGGACCAGCAGCGGGCCGAAGCCGCCGCCCTGGAAGCCCGGGCGGAGCAGAAAACCGCCGAAGCCCGGCAGGAACGGGAGGATATAGCCCGGGATCAGCAGGAGCTTATCGATCAGGCCGCGGCCCAGCCGCAGACAGCCGCCGGCGTCCTGGGGGTGCGGATCGCCAATGCCGATTCGTCCCTGGGCCGGATTGTGCAGATAAATCCCGGCATAGGCAGCGAACTGCGGTCCTCCTCTTTGAATACGGTAAACGCCAGGACCGTTACGTTTATTCAGGGTAAACTGCTGGCGGTGGCCGGGGAGAACCGGGGTAACGGCGCCATCAGGCTGGTGGAAATAAGCGCCCAGACCCTGGAAATGGTCCGGCAGGGGGACGACGATATCCATCCCGGCAGCCTTCTCTGGGTTAACGGGGGCGATCTCTATGCCGTTACCGTTTCCAGGGGGGTCCTCAATCTGGCCCGGTTCAATACGGATCTTGCGGTCCAGGCCAAATCCGCCATAGCCGTCCATCCCCATGCGTCGGTTATCTTCCAGGAAAACCGGCTGTTGACCCAGTACAGCGACGGCATGGCGGCGGTTTTGGACGCCAAGACCCTGGCGGAACTAAGGTAGCGGCCGGATCCGCGGATTCCGGCGGCGCGCGGGAGGGTAAAGCGGAGGGCCCGCGGGAAGCGGGGCCCGTACCGGCGGCGGCCCTGCATACCGGCCGGGGCCTCCGGGAATTCGTTGTCCTCCTTGCCCTGCGCCTTAACATTGCCGGGGAGGGAGAAATACTCCCTGTCCGGGCCGGCGCTGTGGTTTAATGCCCGGTCCCGGAGAAAGCGGGCAAGCTCCCCGGGGCTCATCTTCCTTCCCTTCTCGAAGTTTCTGATAATCCGCAGCGCGCCGGAGGCAACCCCATGCCGCCGCCTGCGAACCGCATAGCCGGGATAGTCCAGGGGCCCAGGGATCCGTTCCTCCGTTCCAGAATGGGTAACTTCCGGATCATTCCCGCTCACCCTGCAAACACAGACGCTGTTCCCCGTCCGGCAAGCGCGGGAACCGGCCTGCCATCATTGGCGGTTTGACTATGTTTGCGTATTATATTAAATTTATATTAATATGATAAGAAATGTAAGAATTGATTCCGTCCGTGGGGTACATACCCAAGAGCCCGCTTGCGCGGGGGAGCCTTGGGCGGTTAATCAGTGCAACGTCTACGAAATGTGGTATGTAGCCCCACATATAATCACATTCCTCTCGGAACGAAGATACCCCGCTGCTTGCGGGCTCTGTGGCGGGGAAAGTCATTCGCAAGCGGGCCCATACCCTGCCTTTCAAGGCGGGGAGAGTCATTGATCCGGGAGCATAGTATGTCTGGCCGAATATATTTAGATTATAACGCCACCACTCCCCTGCGGGAGGAAGTAAAGGCCGCCATGATTGAGGATCTGGAGGTTTTCGGCAACGCCTCCAGTATGCACGCCGACGGACGGGAAGCCCGGGGCCGGATCGAGGCGGCAAGACGGGCGGTGGGAGCCCTTTTGGGAGCCCCCCCGTCCGGTATTCTCTTTACCTCCGGCGGTTCGGAATCGAACAATACGGTTTTCCAGACCATGCGGCGTCTGGGGGCGGGGCCCGACGGCAGGGTGCTTCCCCAGGGACGGACCGAGATTATCACCACCGCCATAGAACATCCCTGCGTGCTTAACTCCGCGGCATATCTTAAAACCCTGGGATACAAGATCCATTTTCTGCCGGTGGACGAGGAAGGCAAGATCCGCATGGATGTCTTTAAGGCCGCCCTGAGCGGGAAGACCCTCATGGTGTCGGTGATGATGGCCAACAATGAAATTGGGACCATCCAGGATATTGCGGAAATCGCCCGGCTGGCCAAGGCCGCGGGGGCCTGGATGCACAGCGATGCGGTCCAGGCGGTGGGAAAGATCCCCGTAGACGTGGAGGCCCTGGGGGTGGATTACCTGACCATGTCCGCCCATAAGATCTACGGCCCCAAGGGTATCGGCGCCCTCTACATACGGAAGGGGGCCCCCCTCTTCCCGCTGATCAACGGGGGCCACCAGGAGGACGGCCTCAGGGCGGGGACCTATAACAATACCGGCATCCTGGGTCTGGGAAAGGCTGCGGAGCTTGCCCTGGAGGATCTTCCCCGCTACGGCAGCGAAATAGGGGCCCTCCGCAAAAAGCTTCGGGAGGGGCTGCTGGAACGGGTGCCGCATGTCAAAATAAACGGCCACCAGGAGGACGTGCTTCCCAATACGCTGAACGCTTCCTTCCCCGGCGCCGAGGGCGAGGCCATGCTCCTCGCCCTGGACCTGGCGGGAATTGAAGTTTCCACCGGATCCGCCTGCGCATCGGGAAGCCTCGATCCTTCCCACGTACTTATGGCTATTGGGGTTTGGCCCGAGCTGGCCCACGGTTCAATCCGGTTCAGCTTTGGCTGGGGGATAAGTGAAGGGGACATCGATTATGTACTCAAAACCCTGCCCCCCATTGTCGCCCGGCTGCGGGCAATGTCTACCGTGCAGTCCCATGCCTGAGCGGGGACCGGCGGTGTTTCTGAGAGAGGAGAATTATTGTGTCGGACTGGCTGTATTCGGATACGGTGAAGGATCACTTCACCAATCCAAGAAATGTTTTATTGGAGGATGAGTCCAGTTTTTCCGCCGACGCCCGGGGGCAGACGGGAAATATCAAGTGCGGAGATCAGATGCTGATGCTCCTCAAAATTAAAGATGACATTATCACCGATGTCCGGTGGAAAACCTACGGCTGCGCCAGCGCCATCGCCTCCACCAGCATGCTCTCGGAGCTTATCAAGGGCATGAATATTCGGGACGCCTATAAGATACGGCCCGAAGATCTGGTGGAAAAACTGGGGGGCCTCCCCTCATACAAGATCCACTGTTCCGTCCTGGGGGATAAGGCCCTGCGGGAGGCTATCAACGACTATCTGAACAAAACCGGACGGCCGGGGCTTCTCAAAGAACAGGCAACGGTGATCTGCAACTGCCTGGGCATTACCGACAAAGACATCGAGAATGCGTTTCACAACGGCGCCCGCAGCTGGGAAGATCTGCAGCAGGCCACCAAGATCGGCACCGTCTGCGGGGGCTGCAAGGAGAAGGCCCTGGAGCTGCTTCACGAATTTTCCCATATCTATGGGAATTAGGACTTACTTCGCCGACAGGGCCGCCATGGTGATATAGTTATAGGGCTGGTTGAAGTGGGGCAGGAAGAAGATATCCAGCAGCTTCAGCTTGTCAATGGTAACCTTCTCTTCAATCGCCAGGGAAAAGAGATGTATCCCCATGGAAATATCCTGGAGCGAGGCCATCTGGGCCCCCAGCACCCGGCGGGTTTCCTTGTCGTAGATAATCCTGATCTTCACCTTATGATTGTCGGCTTTGATGAAGGCTGGTTTCTGGGTATCCTCATACTGGGTGTAGAGGGGGGTAAAACCGGCCCGCTCCGCCGCCTTCAGGTTAAGCCCGGTGGACACCATCTTGTAGCCGAAAATACAGATGCCGTTGGAACCCTGGACCCCGGCGGATTCAATTGCGGTTCCGCAGGCATTATGGCCCGCCACGATTCCACTCCGCACCGCATTGGTCGCCAGGGCGATGTACGCATCGGCGCCAAGGGCGTTGCTGTACACCGTGGCGCAGTCCCCTATGGCGTAGACCCCCTTTCTGCTGGTTTCCTGCCTGAGGTTGACCTTGTAGGCCCCGTTGCCGAAAGTTTCCAGCTCCCCCGCTCCCAGGGCCGTATTGGGCCGGAAGCCGATAGCCATGATCACCATATCCACCGCATATTCACCCTTATCGGTAACAATGGCCTCCACTTTGCCGCCGCCCTTAATCTCCTGAACCAGCTCGCTGAAGTGGAGTATCACCCCGTTGTCGCTGAGGATCTTATCCATGTCGCGGCTGAACCAGTCGTCATAGTAGCTGGAAAGGCAGGTATCCAGAGCCTCAAAAAGAAGGGCCTCCTTTCCCCGGCGTCTCACCGCTTCGGCAATCTCCACGCCTATATAGCCTGCGCCGATGACCGCCACGGTTTTGATGTCCTTCTCGTCAAGGAGCTTGTATATCTTCTGCCCGTCCTGAAAAAGTTTGACACATTCAACCCTGGGAAGATCCAGCCCCTTAATCCTGGGAATAATGGGCAGAGAGCCGGTGGCGATTATCAGCTTATCATAGGCCGCCCGTATCTCCCCGCCTTCCTTGTTAAGGCCCTGTACTTCACCGGCGGTAAAATCAATATGCTTAACCTCGGTTTCCATGTGGACCACCGCTTTCTTTGCGGCAAGGGTATCCCTGGAACTATAAAAAAGACTCTGGGGATCGTCGATCTGTTTTCCGACATAGAGGGCGGTGCCGCAGCCAAGATAGCTGATATTGTTATTGCTGTCAAAAATAGTCAGCTCGTTCCCCGGATAATTATCCAGAATGGTGTTGGCCGCCGCAGTACCCGCATGGTTGGCTCCGATTAATACTATTTTACTCATGATCATCTCCTTTTCCTAACTCTACCACTGAATAAACCCATTTACAATACTTTTCTTATCGGGGTATACTGCTTCCCCCGTGGTTTTCCATGGCGTAAGGAGCTCCTATGGCGATGATCTACTTTCCCCAATCCGGCGGGAATCCCGGCCCGGATTTGCCTATTGGGGACCCGGAACGTATACCGCTCAAAGATGAACCCGGTCTTGAGGAGGCGGCGGACAGGGCCCTGCAGGAAATGATACTCTCCGCCTCGGGATGGCGCGGGGTTTTTGCCCCCGCCGAAGAGAGTCCCCTGGGGGAAATTTCCCCGGCCCACGGGGCCATTGCCGCCGCCGCCGCCCTGGTTTTTGCGGACTATCTGAAAAAACATCTTGGCCTTGAACATCCCGTCGTTTTAACGGGGATGGATACCAGGCCCACCGGCCCGGCCATAGCGGATCCGCTGATCCGGGCCCTGCTCTCCGAGGGCTGCCTAGTCCGCTTTGCCTTTATCGCCGCCGCGCCGGAGATTATGGCCTGTGCCCGGAACGGAGAGGCCGCGGGCTTTATCTACATCTCGGCCAGTCATAACCCCATCGGCCACAACGGCCTTAAATTCGGCCTCCGCGACGGCGGGGTCCTTTCCGGGGAAGAGGCGGCGGCCCTTATCGCTGGTTTCCGCGCCTATACCGCCCGGACCGGGTGGACCGGTCAAGCCGCCGCCGCCATCGGCAGGGCGGACCCCGCCGCTGTAAAGGAGGTCTACAGCGGCGCTCCGGCGGTAAAAGCCGGGGCCCTCAAAGCCTACCTGGCCTTTACCCGGGAGGTGGTGGGGGGAGGCGCGGATCTGGAGGATACCCTGATCCGGGGGATCAGGGCCCGGCCCCTGGAGCTTGCCGCAGACTTTAACGGTTCCGCCAGGACCATGTCCATTGACCGGGACTTCTTCTCCTCCCTGGGAATAGAGCTTCGCAGCATAAACGGCAGGCCCCGGCAGATTGTCCACCGGATCGTACCCGAGGGGGAATCTCTGGAGCCCTGCCGGTCCTTCCTGGAAGAACGGCACAGAGAGAATCCCGCGGCGGTCCTGGGCTATGTACCGGACTGTGACGGGGACCGGGGGAACCTGGTCTTTTGGGACGAAGCCGGCGGGCGGGCCCGGAGCCTTGAGGCCCAGGAGGTCTTCGCCCTGGTCTGCGTTTCCGAACTGGCCCATCTGGTGTGGACCGGGGAACTGCGCTACGACAACAAAGGCAACGCCCTGGACAAGGCGGCGGTGGTGGTGAATGATCCCACCTCCATGCGCATAGACCGTATCGCCGCCGCCTTCGACGTGTCCGTCTTCCGCTCCGAGGTGGGCGAGGCCAATGTCGTGGGCCTCGCCCGGAAACTCCGGGACCGGGGCTACAAAGTGCGCATCCTGGGCGAAGGTTCCGCCGGCGGAACCATCACCCATCCGTCGGCGGTCCGGGACCCCATAGATACCCTTTCGGCAATAATCAAGCTCCTCACCATCAGGAGCGGGGGGGACCGGAAGGGCTTCTTTGAATTATGGTGCGATCTTTCGGATCAGGCCGAAACCTATCATTCCGATTTTTGCCTTTCCGACATTATCGCTTCCCTCCCCGCCTTTGTAACCACCGGCGCCTATTCGCCGGAAGCGCTGCTCCAGGTACGCTGCGGGGATCACGGCCTTTTGAAGGATCGTTACCAGGAGATCTTTCTGCGGGAATGGGAGGAGCGGAAGGATCAGCTTAAAAACCGTTACGGCATCGCCGGCTGGGAGGCCGCCGCCTACCGGGGAACCGAGGAACAGCGGGACCTTGCCCGTTTTGGCGCCGCCGGCCGGGGCGGACTGAGGATCATCTTTTTCAACGAAGCCGGCCGGGGGATCGCTTCAATCTGGATGCGGGGCTCCGCAACGGAACCGGTATTCCGTATCATGGCCGACGCCGAAGGGCAGGACAAGCGGCTTGAGCGGGATCTTATCGAATGGCAGCGCAGGCTGGTCGGCGAGGCGGATTCCCTCTAGGGCCGTTTCACGATAAAAGAAGGACAGGACCATGGGTATACGGGGGGAACTTTTTTCCACCAGGGTAATTTTGCAGAACAGAACCTATTTTTTCAATGTGAAGGAAAACCGCTTGGGCGATCTTTACCTTAACATTGTGGAAAGCAAGAACAAGGAAACCGGCGGCTTTGAACGGCAGTCGGTAGTCCTCTTTGCGGAGGATCTTCAGGATTTTCTTAAAGGTTTTGACGAAGCCCTGCGGATCATGGAGAAGGCGGCGCGGGAACAGCGGCGGGGCAGGCGTTCCGAAAGCGGAGAAGCCGGGGAAGGACCGGAGCGGCGAAGGCGCCCTGAACCGGAAGGAGCCGGAAAAAAGCCGGAAAGACGCCCCGGGGGCAGAACATATACCCGGAGCGGAACGGCCGGAGGCAGGGCCGCCGGCAGGGGACGGGGCGGCAAAACCGGCGGGCCCGGTACGTCTTCCGGCTCCGGGCCGGCAAAGCGGATCGTCGTCAAAAAAGGCCCCCCCGCAGGAAGCGCCCCCGGTCCGCGGCGGAAGGACCGCCCCCGCAACTGAAATCCCGGTCCCCGCCGCTTCCCTAAAGCTTAAAGATCATCTTTGCGATGGAAAAATAAACCACCAGGGAAGCGCCGTCCACGATGGTGGTGATCAGCGGCGCCGCCATGATGGCGGGGTCCACTTTCAATTTTTTCGCAATCATCGGGAGCACGCAGCCTATGCTTTTGGCTATCACTACGGTTATAAGAAGGCTCAGGGTTACCGTCAGGGACATGAAGGGATTTTTTCCATACATAAAATAGATCCGCACAAAGTTAATGGCCCCCAGTCCCAGCCCGCAGAGCAGACCGATACAAAGTTCCCGGCCCAGGACCCGCAGCAGATCCCTGAAGCGTATCTCCTCCAGGGCCATACCGCGGATAATCAGGGTTGAAGTCTGGGAACCGGCGTTTCCTCCGGTATCCATCAGCATCGGAATAAAAACGACCAGGGCGGGAAGCACCGCCAGGGCTCCTTCAAAGTTTGCAATGACCCCGCCGGTAACAGTGGCGGACAGCATCAGCAACAGGAGCCAGACAATGCGGTTCCTGGTAAGCTTGAAGACGCTGGTCTTCAAGTAGGGCTCGTCCGAAGGGGTCAGGGCGGCCATCTTTTCAAAGTCCTCGGTATTTTCCTCCTCGATAACCTGGACCACATCGTCCACGGTAATGATCCCCACCAGATGCCGGTCCCGGTCAACCACGGGCATTGCCAAGAGGCCGTACTTCCTGAAGAGCCCCGCCGCCGCTTCCTGGTCGTCGGTAGTATAGGCAAAGACCGGATTGGTATCCATGATGTCCCGTATCTTGTCCTGGGGACTGGCAAGCAGCAGATCCTTGGCGGAGACAACCCCTACCAGCAGGCGGTCCCGCTTGATCACATAACTGGTATAGATGGTTTCCTTGTTGATCCCCGTAGCCCTGATATGCTCAAACGCCTCGCCCACGGAGGCGTCCTCCCGGAGTTCCACATACTCGGTGGTCATAATACTGCCGGCGGAATCATCGGGATACTGCAGTATCTGGTTGATCAGCTTTCGCTTTTCCGCGCCGACATTCTGCAGCATCCGGTTTACCACATCCGCGGGCATCTCCTCGATGGCGTCCACCGCATCATCGATAAACAGATGGTCCATAATATCCCCGACCTCACTGTCCGTCAGGGCCTCTACAATGATCTGCTGCTCCTCCGGCTCGATGTAGGAAAAAACATCCGCGGCGATGTTCTTGGGCAGAAGCCTGAATATGCGGACCACCTTTTCCCTGCCGATATCCTGAAAGAGTCCGGCGATATCCACCGTATTCATATCCGCAAAGAGCGCTTGGAGCCTGGTTACCTGGATGGGATTTTCGTTAATAATCGAGAGAATGGTCTCTTCCATACGTTTCTCCTGTAAACATGGTTCCCATAGAAGAAAGGAAGGACCCGTCTTGCACAGGAATCACATGCCGTTTTGTCTAGGGCCGGATAAACTACCGCCGCCGTCCGAATCGGACATGCTTTTCCTCCTCAGTTTGAAGGGAACCCCCGAAACCGCCGGACCGGGGGTCCGTGTTTTCAAGGGTTCCCTGGATTTTCTTTAAGGATAATCAAAAAACCGGGATAATACAAGCCTGCGCATTGCCTCATCAAAAATGTTACCCAAATTATACTAGGGATGCCGAATGGAGGGCGTCCCAGTGGGGTTAAACATGAAAGAAAAACAGGCGGTAACACGGGAATATAAACCGCGCTATCAAAAGGCAGCAAAAAAAGCGAAGTCGGCTCTGCTCGACGAATTTACCCGGCTCACCGGCTATCACCGGAAATCCGCCGTCCGCATCTTAAACGCCAAGCCGGTCAAACCGGTCATGGTGTATGCGGGCGGGAAGGCGGTACAGCTCAAGCCGGAAATAAAGCGGCCCCCAACCGGAAAGGCAAGCGGGTCTATACCGGTGAGGTCATCGCCGCTCTCCGCCTGGTCTGGACCTTCTTCCGGTTCAAATGCGGTCGGAAACGAAGTTTCCGCAAATCCTGGCCCCCCTCATACGGCGGCAGATGCCCTCCATCGCCGGCTGGCCGGCCTTCACCATTACCCCCGACATCGCTGAAAAACTCTCAACCGTCAGTCCCGCGACTATCGACCGGTATCTCAAAAAAGACAAGGACGCCCTCAGGTTGAAGGGGGAAAGCCTCACCAAACCCCTTCATTCCCTGAAAAGCCGTATCCCCATACGGACCTTTTACACCAGCGGGGAGCGGAAAAAGCCCGGTTTCTGGCAAATTGACACGTCGGACTTCAGTCCGCCACCATTGCGGCCAGGCCACATTCGGCCAGTATGTCCATACCTTGACCGCCACCGACCTTACCTCTGGCTGGGGGCGGACTTTTAGTCCGAGAACTCCGGTCCCTCCTCAATAACGCCCATTCCTGGACCTTTAAGGCCCTCTCGGACATCAAAACCACCGTCCCGCTCCCCGTTTTGGAGTTCCATCGGAAACAAAGTTTCCGCGCGACAATGGCTCGGAGTTTATCAATCATGCCACCGAACTCTGGTGCGCCAATACACGCCTCCCCTTCTCCCGCAGCCGGGACCACCGGAAAAACGACAACTGTTTGCGGACCTCCGGTCCGAGTCGAACAAAAAAACGGCGCCATCGTCCGTGAATACGTCGGCTATGACCGGCTTGAGGGCCTGGAGGAACAGGCCCTCCTGGCCGCCGTCTATGCGCCCCTGGTTCCCTTGCTTAATTTCTTCATGCCCACCCAAAAGCTCACCAGCAAAACCCGGGTCGGCTCCAAAGAAATCAAGGTCTA
>JAISPH010000210.1 GCA_031275035.1 Treponema sp. | reverse complement strand
GCCTTTGGCGGTGGTCATGTACTGATGGTTATACCGTAAGAAAAGCAAGAAGGTAGGGCAGGGGATAGTAGCAATTATTTTGAAAAAAAGACGGATGGAAACAACGCAAAATTTGTTGCAAGGAATGACGGTAATTAAGAAAAGTAGGAAGGTTTCAAGGCCCCTTTCAGGGGCCACCATTCAAGCCACCACCTTTGGTGGTGGTTGTTGACTTTTCATTCAACTTTCCATAAATCTTATTCTGATATTTCTTCCATTAACACATCAATCAGATGTTCCTTTATCTGTTTTTCCGTAAATAGTTTCCAACTATATATTTAAAAATCTCCTTTTATATATCTTATGGTTGAAAACCCTATTTATTCTATTTTTACATCATTTTAACCCTGTCTAATCATCATAATATCCCATAGTGGTTTCTAGCCTCTTGTGAAACCTTCTCGAAAGATTTATTATTTTTTTCGCTCCTGGTATTTTGTTATGTGATAGTACCGTAAATCATGTGCTGAAAAGGGACAACCGATTTTCCCCTTTTTAAACAGTTTTTCGGTGTACTTCAAAATGATATTTTGTATCGTACACTTTCGTAACTCCAATAATCCCATTTTAAATATTCTTTTCGTTTCTTCCGTTGTAGACTTCCTCTCAATATCCTGACATTTACTTTCAGCCGTAAAGTTTCCTATCTTGTCAAGTTCCATTTTTTCAAAGATTCCTAATCCATATCCATAGTTTCAAAATATATCAATGGCGCAAACAATATCTTCCCACCCTATTCTTTTAAATTCTTTTTTTAATGTTTGTATATCTTTATCAGTAATCTTATCTTTCCGCCGTTCCGGTTTTATTCTCGGAAGTTTTAACTTGTGAAACGGATTAATCGTTATGGTAAATGGATTTCGTTCTTTTAATTCCCTGTAGAATGAGCACACACATAACTATTGAATTGATACTTCCGGTGGAATATCTTTTTCCCGGTTTGTATTCTTCAGTGCTTAAATATTTTATATATTTTCCCGCCTCTTCCCTGATAAGTTTCAGGCAATCTATTTTATTGGCGTTACACCATGAAAGAAAATGTTGTAACCATCTTCGGTATAATTTTTTTGTAACGTTTGTAAAATTGATATTGTTATAAAATCCTTCCAGCTCCCTTTCCAGATTTATAATGCTGACTTTGTAATTGTGCTGGTGATTCTCCACCATTTCGAGAAAAGACGCTGCTTCCAGAATCCGTTTTTGAAGTTCGGGACTTTCCAGCAGTTTTTGTTTGCTCTCATAAATGAACCCGCTGACACTGCTATTCATGTAATATGAATAACAACCGTCATTGGCCATCGTCAATTCATTTTTTTGTTTTCCATATACGGAATCCTTTGACTGTTTTTCCGGCGCCGCCGTTTCAGCTCTATCATTTAGTGGTATCCTTCAAAATTAAAAAATCGGAGGAAAGCCAGAAAATGACATTTCTTGTTAAAATGTCATTATTGTTCAGGGATATTTGAGGCGTTTACCGGCGGGTTTGGGACGGGTCTGGTGTGATATATACGCAGTACGCCTATAAGTGCTGAGGTGGCGATATATACGAATTACGCCCCTATACCGGGCAGGGGACGGTTGGCAGGGGTCAATGCAGGCATTTGGCGCGCCGGCATGGATGCCGCCGGTACGGACATTGTTCCGAAACGCTTTTTCCTGTATAGTATGCTAAGTATGGGTATTGGGGAAATTCTTACTGTCGGGAATGAACTGCTGAGGGTAAAAGCGGAACCGGTGGGCCGTATCGGCCCGGAGTACGTTAAGCTGGCCGCGGAGATGATTGAGGCCATGCATCAGGGGAAAGGGGTCGGCCTCGCGGGGCCCCAGATTGGCCTTTCAAAGCGGATCTTTGTGATCCATGCCGAGGGGGATGTCCCCCGGGTATTTATCAACCCCTCCATCATAGAGACCTCCCAGGATATGGTAAAATATGAGGAGGGTTGCCTTTCAGTTCCCGGTGTCTGGGCCGAAGTTGTCCGGCCTTCCGCCATACGGATACAGGCCTGGAACGAAAAGGGCCGGCCCTTCACGCTGGATGCGGGGGGGCTGCTGGCCAGGATCATTCAGCATGAATATGATCACCTGGAGGGTATCCTTTTTATTGACCGCCTGTCCGGGCCCAGGCGGAACCGGATCCTGGCCAAGCTGGAAAAGCGGAAAAAGGCCTAGATGCGCATACTCTATGCGGCAAGTCCGGCAATCGCCGTACCTGTTCTGGAAAGCCTGGTCCGGGAACCGGAGGGGGTCTGGGAACTGGCGGGGCTGCTGACCAACCCCGACGCTTCCCGGGGCCGCCGGGGCGGGCCGATTCCCACCGAGACTGCCGCTGCGGCGGCGGCGTTTCTAGACCGGGGGCGGATCCTCAAGCCCGAAAAGCTTGACGCCGCCTCCCGGGCGGCGGCGGCGGCCCTCAAGCCGGATCTGCTGGTTTCCTTTGCCTACGGCCGTATCTTCGGGCCGAAATTTCTGGCCCTTTTTCCCCTGGGGGGCGTCAATATTCATCCCTCTCTTCTGCCCAAGTACCGGGGGCCCGCTCCTATCCCGGCGGCCATCCTGGACCGGGAAACGGAAACGGGGATTACGATCCAGCGTCTGGCGACGGAAATGGATGCGGGGGACATACTGCTTCAGGAGCGCATTCCCCTTTCGGGCCGGGAAACGACGGAGGAACTGAGCGGAATCGCCGCCCGGCGGGCTCCGGCTCTGCTGAGGCAGGTTCTGGCGGGGCTTGCCCGGGGGGATCTCCGGGGAAGGCCCCAGGATCACCGGGAGGCGTCCTACTGTTCCCTCATTTCCAAAGAGGACGGCCGTATCGACTGGAACCGTTCCGCCGCGGATATTGACGCCCGGATTCGGGCCTACACCCCCTGGCCTCTCTCCTGGACCGTTCAGGGGGATCGGGTTCTCATGATCCTTGAGGCCCGGCCCTGGGAGGATGCGGGGCTGCCGGCGGCCTCCATGCCGGCGGTTCTTCCCGGCTCGGTTTTGGGCGTAGACAAGAACCGGGGTATCCTGGTACAAACGGGGGAGGGTGTTTTGGGGATTACCCGGCTGCAATACCGGACAAAGAAGGCCCTTCAATGGCAGGTTTTTCTTAACGGCGCCAAGGATTTTATTGGTTCCCGGCTTTTATAGGGGTTGTTATGAAATTTGGTTTTGATCTGGACGCTATTGAAGGGTATGTTAACAATAATCTCAGGCTCTTCATCTTCCTCACCCTTGGCCTTTTGGTGTTTGTGGGCATCATAGCCCTTTCGGTTTTTTTTATTGCGGTCCGGGGTATGGAACAGACCATGGTTCCCGAAGTCGTGGGGAAGGACCTTACCGGGGCGCTGCTGGAACTGCAGGTTAAGGAATTGTATCCCCGGATACAGCTCCGGTATTCCCAGTCCGCCCGGGACAAGGGTATAATCCTGGAACAGGACCCGCCGGGGGGCACCATTGTTAAGGCGGGCCGCCGGATCAGGCTGGTGGTCAGCCAGGGGGTGGTTCTGGACAGCGTGGGGGATTATGTGGGCCGGAATATCGAGGAGGTCAGGATGGATCTCCAGGCCCTCTTTGTTTCCATGTCCCAGCCCCTGCTCTCCTTAAAGGAACCCTTTATGTACGCCTATTCCGAGGCTCCTTCGGGAACCATCCTCCAGCAGAAA
Source organism: Treponema sp. (assembly GCA_031275035.1). Next base: position 20,814 of record JAISPH010000210.1, on the reverse strand, counting down.
CCCGAACCGGGTACTGCGCTGCCGGGGCCGGCGGAACTGGAATTTGTAATCAGCCGGGGGCCGGAGAGGAGCATGGTGCAGGTTCCCCAATTGATAGGCCTCTCGGTATCCGAAGCTCTGGAACAGATCGACCGTTTCAAAGTGAATTTTGTCTTTTCCCTCAGGCCCGCCCAGGCAGGAGAGCGGGGGGGCATAGTGGCCGCCCAAGAGCCGGAACCGTTGACCATGGCCCCGGCGGATGTCCTGGTTTCTGTTGAGGTTGCCGCCCCGTCCCGGCTGGAAGAGGGCGAGGTATACGCCCTTTTCAGCTATACCATCGCCCCCAATGTGTATCCCCTCCCGGTCCGGCTGGAGGCCCAGCTTCCCAACGAGGAACGCCGTATCCTGGCATCGGTCAATTATGCCGGGGGGAACTTTACCGTTCCCTACCGTCTGCCCATAGGCTCCACCCTGATCCTCTCCATTCTTGACCGGGAAATATACCGGGAAGAGGTGCGGGCCGGGGTGAATGCCGGTTTCCCGGATCAGCTGTAATGAAGGGTTTTTTCCCGGTCCTGGCGGTTCTGCTGTTTTTAGGGGGTTCCCTCCCTGCCCAGACCGGGGAATCTCCGGCGGGAGTACCGGCCGGTCCCTCCCCCGGGAGCGAAACGGAAGGATTGCAGGCCAATCCCGCCCTGATCGTCGGCCTGACCCTGGAGGGGGTCATCGCCCGGTTTGGGGTTCCCAGGGCGGTCCATTCTGTCCGGGGTCTTGAGGTCTGGCAGGATGACGTGGTCTTTGAATACGAAGACCGGGATCTCTATATAAACAAGGACCGGGTCTGGCAGGTGGGATTGAAAGCCGCCTACGGCATTTCCCTGGGGGACCGGCGGGCAACGGCGCTGCTGGTCCTGGGGGAGGGGTATCAAAACCATGACGACCACATCCTCTTTCCCCTGCCGAGCCGCGGCTGGCCCATGGCGCTGCGGATAAATGTAAACGCCGCGGGAACGGTATCCGCCCTTTTTGTGTACCGTTCCGATTTTTAATGCTGCCGAGGAGTGCTGGGTGTCCAGGATATGTCTTTGTTTAACCGGAAGGACCCTGGGGCGGAATCTTGAACTGCTTGACAAGTACCGCAAGCTGATCGATCTTGCCGAGCTGCGGGTGGACTGTCTTGATCCTGACGAGCGCTTCCTTATCCGCAGTTTTCCCGAAAAAGCGGGGGTGCCGGTTATCCTGACCATCCGAAGAAAAATCGACGGGGGCCGGTATATAGGCGGCGAAGGATCCCGAATAGTCCTTTTTTCCAAGGGGCTTGCCTTTGCGGATGCAAACCGGCGGCGTAATTTTGCCTATGTCGATATTGAAGAGGACCTCGATGTTCCCAGCCTGGAAGAGGCGGCCCGTACCTTCGGTACCAGGATCATTCGCTCCTATCACAATCTCCAGGGGGTTGACGAACATCTGGCCGCCAAGATCCGTTCCCTGCGCCGCGTAGGGGACGAAATCGTCAAGATCGCGGTAACGCCCCAATCCCTGGAGGATGTAATACGGATCTTCAGGACGGCAAAGGAAACCGCCGGCATAGACAAGATCCTCCTGGGGATGGGCCGCTACGGCATCAGTACCCGTATCCTCGCCGCCTGGCTGGGGTCCCATTTGACCTATGCCTTTGCCGCGGGAGAGCCGGATACTTCCCCGGGCGCGCCGGGACAGCTGGACCCCAGGGAACTGGTAAAGCTCTACCGGTTCCGGGAGATCACCCCCAAGACCAGGCTTTTCGGCATTACCGGCTTTCCCCTGGCGGTAACCTCAAGTCCGCTTTTTTTTAACAGCGTTTTTTCCATGGAAAACATCGATGCGGTGTACCTGCCCTTTCCGTCGGATTCCATCGGCGTCTTTCTGCGGCTGGCGGAGGAACTGGGTATAGGGGGCGCTTCCGTAACCGTACCTCACAAAGAGGCGGCCCTTGCCGCCCTGAACTTCCATTCCGAAAATGTGCAGTCCATTGGAGCCTGCAACACCCTGGTGCAGAGTCTTCAGGGCTGGATGGGATACAATACCGACGCCCGGGGTTTTTCCGATTCCCTGCTGCATTTTATGAAGAGAAAAAACCTGAGAGGGAAGGGGATTACCATTATCGGCGCCGGCGGAGTGGCCCGGGCGGCGGCGGCGGAGGTCTTTCGCCTCAAGGGCAGGGCGGTAATCCTGAACCGTACCATAACCAGGGCCCGGGATTTGGCGGCTCCCTATGGATTTGGCTGGGGCCGTCTGGACAATCAGGGACTGGAACTGATGGAGAAGTATACGGACATCATCATACAGACTACCCCGGTGGGAATGGAACCGGAGACGGACAAGGACCCGCTGGAGATATACCCCTTTACCGGCCGGGAACTGGTGATGGACATGATTTATAAGCCCGAATTGACCGCGTTTTTGAAACGGGCGAAGGAAGCGGGCTGCGCTGTGCTAAACGGCCATGATATGTTTCTCCGTCAGGCCCGGTATCAGTACAGTCTTTTTTTCAAGAAGGAATTTCCGGAACAGCTTATAGACCGGATCAAAGTATAGCGGGGGCCGCGCAGGCAGGCCGGAGGATGTATGGATCAACAGACGATGAAGGAATTAGCCGGAAGGACCGCCGCGGATTCCCTGGTACGTTCGGGGATGAAGCTGGGACTTGGTACGGGCTCCACCGCCATGCCCGCGGTGCGCCGTATCGGCGCTCTGCTGCAGGAGGGAAGGCTGCAGAATATCCTGGCGGTACCCACCAGTTTTCAGACGGCGATTGAATGTGAAAAATGGGGGATACCTCTCTTCACCCTGAATTCCCGGGAGGTAGGGGGCAGGCTGGATCTTACCATTGACGGCGCCGACGAGGTAGATCCCCGGGGTTACTGCGTTAAAGGCGGCGGGGGGGCTCTGCTCCTGGAGAAGATCGCCGCCTATGCCTCCGCCGCGTTTGCGGTGGTGGTGGATGAGTCCAAAATCGTGGAGAACCTGGCCCTTGCGTTCCCCCTCCCCCTGGAAGTTATCCCCGAGGCCAGGATTCCGGTGATCCGGGCTCTGGAAAGCCTGGGGGCGGAGGCGGTCCTCCGGGAAGCGGTACGAAAGGCCGGCCCGGTGATCACCGAGCACGGGAACCTGCTGGTGGATATACGCTTTAAGGAGCCGGTTGACCCCGCCGCCCTGGAGGCGGAGCTTAACCGTATCCCCGGGGTGGTGGAGAACGGGTTCTTTACCCGGCTTCATCCCCGGGTCTTTATCGGCCGCGCCGGCGGCGCCGTGGAAGTCAGGGATTAGTTTGCAAAGGAGAAGGCCATGACCGAAGAAGTACGGGAAATAGCCCAGCGCGTTAAGGTGCTGCGGGAGATTGAAGAAATATCCGGGGAAACCCTGTCCAGGGAACTGGGTTTTAGTCCCGCCGAGTACAACCAATGGGAATCGGGGGCGGTGGAATTCCCCATCGGCGCCCTGGTGGAAATTGCCGTCCGGTTTAAGGTGGATCTGACCGAACTTATCACCGGGCAGACCCCCAAACTGAAAACCTACTGTCTTACCCGGGCGGGGGAAGCCCCCGAGGTAAGCCGCCGGCCCATGTATACCTACTGGAACCTGGCCTATAAATTTCACCATAAAAAGGGAGAGCCCTTTCTGGTGGAGGCCGATCCCGGTACCGAAGATAAACCCCTGAGCATCAATACCCATCCCGGCCAGGAATTCGACTATGTCCTGGAGGGCCGTCTTTTGATCTCCGTAGGAGGCCACGAGACCGAATTAGGTCCCGGGGACTGTATCTATTACGATTCCAGCGAACCTCACGGCATGAAGGCCGTAGGCGGAAAACGGGCCCGGTTTCTGGCCATGGTACTATAGGAGCGCCCCATGGATGATTTGTTAAAGCGTTTTCTCCCCCGGGAAGAATTTCATTCTTATGAGGATTTCTACGCCAACTTTACCGTAAATGTCCCGGAGCATTTTAACTTTGCCTACGATGTGGTGGACGAGCTGGCCCGTATCCAGGGGGAAAAGGAAGCCCTGGTCTGGTGCGACGATCAGGGCGCCGAAGCGGTGTTTACCTTTGCCGATATAAAGCGCCGTTCCGATCAGGCCGCCAATGTGCTGAAGGCTGCGGGCATAGGCAAGGGAGATCCGGTGATGCTTATTCTCAAGCGCCGCTATGAGTACTGGTTTATCCTGCTGGCCCTGCATAAGCTGGGAGCAGTCGCCATTCCCGCTACGCACCTCTTAACCACTAAAGACATTATCTACCGTTCCGAAGCGGCGGACATCGCGGGAATAATCTGCGTGGATGATCCCGGCCTGATGTGCCGGGTGGATGAGGCTGAGGCGAAAATAGAACGGAATTCCGACAATACCGGCGAGTGCAGTCTGCGCTGCAAGGCCTTTGTCCGTTCCGTACATACCCCGGCGGACCAGGACCCCGCGGAGGCCGCGGCGCAGCTCTTTGTTTCCCGTTACGGGGGCAGCGCCAAGGACGGCATGGTCCCCTGGGTAGACTTTAATGCACTGGCGGCAAAGGCCCCGGAGGAATGGACCCGCCCGGCCGATACCGGAATCAACGGGGACATCATGCTCCTTTACTTTACCTCGGGTACCACGGGAATGCCCAAGATGGTCCGCCATAACTTTGCCTATCCCCTGGGGCATATCCTCACCGCCCGGTACTGGCAAAATGTTCGGCCCGGCGGCCTTCACCTGACCGTGGCGGAGACCGGCTGGGCCAAGGCCGCCTGGGGCAAGATCTACGGCCAGTGGATCTGCGGGTCCGCGGTCTTTGTCTACGACTATGACCGCTTTGTACCCTCCGCCATGCTGGAGGTTATCGTCAAGCACAGGGTTACCAGTTTCTGCGCGCCCCCTACGGTGTATCGTTTCTTTATCAAAGAGGATCTGTCTAGATATGATTTTTCCTCCCTCCGTTACTGTTGCGTGGCCGGGGAGCCCCTGAACCCGGAGATCTACGAACAGTTCAGGGCCGCCACCGGGATTAAGCTCCGGGAATGTTACGGCCAGACCGAACTGACCGTTACCCTCTGTACCTACCCCTGGCTGGAGCCCAAGCCCGGTTCCATGGGTAAGCCCTCTCCGGGCTACGATATCGATCTGCTCCGGGAGGACGGCTCCTCCTGCGATATGGGCGAGGAGGGGCAGATCGTGGTCCGTACCGGTAAGCGGCAGCCTCCGGGTATGTTCGGCGGTTACTACCGGGACGATGCGCTTACCGCCAGCGTATGGCACGGCGGGATCTACTATACCGGGGACATGGCCTGGCGGGACGAAGACGGCTACTACTGGTTCGTGGGCCGGGCCGACGATGTGATAAAAAGTTCCGGCTACAGGATCGGCCCCTTCGAGGTGGAAAGCGCCCTTATGGAACATCCCGGCGTCCTGGAGTGCGCCATCACGGGGGTGCCCGATCCCGACCGGGGTACGGTGGTTAAGGCTACGGTGGTTTTAGCGAAGGGCTGGGTTCCCTCGGAAGAGCTGAAGGTGGAGCTGCAAAACCACGTTAAGAAGACCACCGCCCCCTATAAGTATCCCCGGATTGTGGAATTCGCGGCGGAGCTTCCCAAAACCATCAGCGGAAAGATACGGCGGGTTCAGATCCGGGAAGAAGACGAAGCCTAAAAGAATAGCCTGTCCGGAAACCTCAGTTTCCGGACAGGTCTAATAAGTTTTGGGACGGTGTTATAAGATAGTTCCTTCTCTATTTTGGTCCGGCCATATTGGATCTTGTAAAAATATTCATTTTACGCTACAATTTCGCATAAATATACGGAGGCTTCATGTCCAGCGCCAAAGAATATATTTCTAATATTGTAAATAACGATCTGATCGACCCAAGCCTCTACAGCCGCTTTAATGTGAAGCGGGGACTCCGCAATGCCGACGGGACCGGGGTGCTGGTGGGGCTTACCCGGATTGGGGATGTCCACGGTTATATCATTGACGAGGGAGAGAAGATCCCCGTGGAAGGCAAGCTCTACTACCGGGGCATTAACGTGGAGGACCTTGTCCGGGGCGCCGCGGCGGAGGGCCGTTTCGGTTTTGAAGAAACCGTCTACCTCCTCATGTTCGGGACGCTTCCCGCCAGGGACCAGCTTGAAAAATTTTCCGCCCTCATCGGGGACTGCCGGGAACTGCCGAAAAATTTTGCCGAAGATTCCATTATGAAGGCTCCCTCCAGGGACATTATGAACAAGATAGCCCGTTCCGTACTGACCCTCTACTCCTATGACGACGATCCGGACAACAACTCCCCGGAGAACGTACTCCGCCAGTGCCTGGAGCTTATCGCCCGGTTTCCCACCATTGCGGCCTATTCCTATATGGCGAAAAAGCATTACTATGATCACGAAAGTCTGATCATCCACCTTCCCGCCCCCTCCTGCCAGAGCGCCGAGACCATTCTTTCCCTGATCCGGCCGGATCAGCAGTATACCCGGCTGGAGGCGGAGATCCTCGATCTGGCTCTGGTTCTCCATGCCGAACACGGCGGCGGAAATAACTCCACCTTTGCGGTTCATCTGCTTTCTTCCGCGGATACCGACACCTTCGCCGCCATTACTGCGGGGATCAACTCCCTCAAGGGCTTTAAGCACGGGGGGGCCAATATCAAGGTTATGGGGATGATGGAAAACATCAAGAAGCATGTGAGGCGCTGGGACAATGTGGGAGAAGTGGCGGACTATCTGGCGGACATACTCCGGGGTGAAGCTTATGACCGGACCGGTCTTATCTACGGACAGGGCCATGCGGTTTATACTAAGTCGGACCCCCGGACCATTCTGCTCCGGGACAAGGCGGCGGCGCTGGCGGTGGAAAAAAACCTTACCGAGGAATTCGAACTCTACCGGCTTATAGAACGGATTACCCCGGAGCTGTTTAAGAAGATAAAAGAATCGGATAAAAATATCTGCACCAACGTGGATTTTTATTCCGGTTTTGTCTACCGCATGCTGGGAATCCCGGCGGATCTCTTTACCCCCATCTTTGCCGTAAGCAGGGTGGCGGGCTGGTGCGCCCACCGCATGGAGGAGATCATCTCCGGCGGCAGAATCATCCGCCCCGCCTACAAGTGCGTGCAGTCCCGGATGCCCTATATTCCCCTGGCCGGACGGGAATGAGCCGGGAACGCCCGAAGGCCGGCGGATCCCGTTATGGGGCCCGCCGGAATGTCTGCCGCCCCTTAGGGCCCGGCGTTATTCCTCTTCTTCCTTAATCCTGAAGGCTTCCGCCGCTTTAATTACGTCTTCGGCGATGCGGCCCGAAATGGGGGCGTAGTGATCGAACTCGACGCTGAAAGAGCCGGTGCCGCTGGTGATGGATCTGAGGTCTATGGAATAGCGGAGAAGTTCCGCCTGGGGAACCTGGGCTTTTATCTCGCCTATGCCCCCCACCGAGTCCTGTCCCTGGATCTTGCCCCGTTTGCCCGAAAGGTCGGACATTACGTCTCCCAGGTATTTTTCCTCCACAAAAACCGTCAGGTTCATGATCGGTTCCAGCAGGGTGGGGGCGGCCTGCCTCATGGCTTCCCGGAAGGCGTTCCGGGAGGCAAGCTTAAAGGAAAGCTCCGACGAATCCACCGGGTGATATTTGCCGTCTACGATCTTAACCTCCACATCAACCACGGGATAACCCGCCATGGTACCCCGGGCCATGCCTTCGGCGATGCCCTTCTCGACGCCGGGGATATAGTTCTTGGGAACCGCCCCGCCGAAGATGGCGTTGATAAACTGGTAGCCCTCGCCCCGTCCCCGGGGGGCTATTTCCAGCACCACCTTGCCGTACTGGCCGTGGCCGCCGGTCTGCTTTTTGTGGGTATATTCGGCGGCGGCCTTTTTAGTGATGGTTTCCCGGTAGGCCACGTGGGGTATATGGGTCTCCACTTCGATCTTCTGGCTCTGCTTGATCTTGTCCAGGATGATATTGACGTGGAGCTCGCCCATACCGGAGATAACCGTCTCTTTGGTTTCCGCATTGAAAAGATACCGGAAGGTCTTGTCTTCTTCCGTAGCCCGGAGGAGGAATTCTCCCAGTTTGTCGTCGTCTTTCTTTGCCGCCGCATTTACCGCCACCGAATGAACCGGTTCGGGCAGCCTGAGGTGAAGGAAATTGAGGGACGCATCCCCGGCGCTGAGGGTATCGTTGGTCTTGCAGGTTGCCGATTTGGCTATGATCCCCACATCCCCGGCCCAGAGTTCCTTGACCTCCTCAAGCTTCTTTCCCTGGGCGGTATAGAGCTTGCCTATCCGTTCCTTTTTGTTTTCCGAAACATTGAGGGCCTCCGACTCGGCGGAGAGTTTGCCGCAGATCACCTTTATCCAGGACAGTTTGCCGGAAAACTGATCGTAACTTGTCTTGATCACCAGGGCGGCGAAGGGCTTGCCGGGATCGATGGGCACTTCCGTTGCGGTTCCCCCGGCGTCCACCGCTGTGTCCCTGGCGCTCCGGGGATCGGGGCCCAGACCAGCGATAAAGTCCAGGAAGGAGATAAGGCCCGAATCTTTAAGGGCCACCCCGGCAAAGGCGGGAACGTACTTATATTCCGCCAGGGCTTCGATAAGCCCCCGGTGCATTTCTTCCGCATCCAGGGAACCCTTGTCGATGTATTTTTCCATGAGGGAATCGTCCCCCTCCGCGGCGGCCTCGATAAGCCGTTCCCTGGCGGCGGCGGCGGCCTCCTGGTATTCCGCGGGGATGGGGCCCTCTTTCTCCAGCGTCCCCGGTCCCTGTACAAAATAGGCCCTGGCGTTGAGTACGTCGATGACGCCCTTATAATCCGCCCCGCTTCCCATGGGAAGGGTAAAGGGAACAGGGTCGGTTTTAAATTTTTCTTTTATATCCGCAAGGGCCTTGTTAAAATCGGCCCGTTCATCGTCCAGCTTGGTAATAAAAATGCCCCGGGGCTTTTTCCGGTTTTCCAGATTGCGCCAAAGCTTGATTGTCTCGATCTGTACCCCTGCGCGGCCGTCCACCGTCAGGAGGGCAAACTCGGAAGCCCTGAAAGTAAGAATTACATCTCCGGTAAAATCCGAAGATCCCGGAGTATCAAAGAGATTTATCTTCCTGCCGTTCCGCTCAACATGGGCTAGGGAAGCGTGGATTGAAATTTTCCGTTCAATTTCCTCGGGGGTTGAATCCCCCACGGTTTTACCCGATTCGACGGTCTCCGCCCTGGGAATAACTCCTCCGGCAAAGAGCAGATGCTCAAATAGGGTGGTTTTGCCGGTACCTCCGTGACCGGCGATGGCAACATTTTTGATAAGCTCCGTCGTATAACTCATGGGGGGCTCCTTTAACGGGAAATGCCTGCAAACCAGGTTTTCAGGGGATACACCATGATGTAGCGGACCAGGCGGATTGTCAAGGAAAATCCTGTCAAATTGAACTTTCCCGGATGAAAGGGCCCCGGATCCGGGGAAAGGCATATTCGGAATCAGGAGATGCCCGTATTTTCAAAAGATCTTAAATGACGTATAGTGTTTGTATGGACGGCCGCAGGAAAAACATCAGGGACCTGGAGCAGCAGCGGGAAAAGGATCTGGAATCCCTCGACCTGATGCTTAAAACCCTGGGAGAGGCTCTGCTGATCCGCCGGGAAAGGGGGGAAGCTTCCGGTTTTTCCGCGGAGACCGGCGAATACCGCCGCCTGGTCCGGGAAATTGCCGTTTCGGAAGACGCGATTAAGGCCGCCCGGGCGGAGATGGAACGGTTTAAGGAACTTGAAGAGAGGATCGCCGCGGCGGACCGGGAAACCGCAGAGCGGACCAGGCAAAATGCCGAGCTTAACATCAGCCTGGGGGAGCTTCTCCTGGAGGACGATGCCCTTGGGGACTTTACCGCCCCCTACCGCCGGCAGATTGCCGCCCTGGTTCCCAAGATCCGTTCCCTGGAGCGCAGGCTGGAGGAGCTTGAAGATAAGGACGGAAGCGGTGTATTTTCCTGGATAGGCAAAGGCGCCCAGGGTTTGGTGCTCCGTTCCTTTCTGGGAAAAAGCCGGGGAAACCTGCGGCATATTTGGGGAAGCGCCGGAGAGCAGTTCATCCTTACGGAAAAGAATAAAAGGCCCCCGGCCGGAGCGGAGGCCCTTAAAACATGCGGGGAGATTGGCCGGGTCCGGGCCTCCCTGGACGATCTTAACCGGGAGGGGGCGGCTTTAAGGGATGAACGGCAAAAGCTCTTCGATTCCTTTGCCGCCGGGGCTTATCCGGCCAAGCGTATACAGACCCTGGAAAAGAACCTGCTCCGGCTGCGGGGGGATCTTTCCGCCCTGGCCCTCAGTTTTGGCGGCGCCCTGGCCGGCGGAAGCCCCCTGCCGGAGGATCTGAGCGGAGAGGATCGGCTCCTGCTGGAAAAAACCGGAGCCCTCCGGGAAACGATAAAAACCTGTGAAGGGCAGATAGAAAAGCTTAAGTCCTCCCTGGCAATTGATGAGGAGAAGCGGAAAATAGCGGGGATGCGGCGGAGCATTGAACATCATAAAAAGCGGATAGCCGCCGGCGAAGCGGCCATAGCGGATCTTGAAGAACATATCGCCGGATCGAACCGGCGCATAGAGGAATTACAGCGATGGCAGTAAAAAAAGAAAAGAAACCCCGGGGCCGGCCCCCCAAGTCTGCCGCCGGCGGGGCGCGGCAGGAGGCCAAACCTGTCAAGGGCCTGGCGGCCCGGGCGGCGGCGTTGAGGACCGCGCCGGCCAAGACTCCGGAGATTCCCGCCGAAGGCAGGGTTCCGGCGGCTCCCAGGACCGGAAAGCCCGGGGTTTACGACGAATCGAAGATCAAAACCCTTTCGTCCCTGGAGCACATACGCCTCAGGACCGGTATGTATATAGGCCGCCTGGGGGACGGCTCCAACCCTGACGACGGAATTTACGTGCTCCTCAAAGAGGTTATCGACAACGGCGTGGACGAATTTATCATGGGGAACGGGAAGCTTATCGAGGTACTGGTCAAGGACGGTACCGTCAAGGTCCGGGACTTTGGCCGGGGTATACCCCTGGGGAAACTGGTGGAATGTGTTTCGGTGATCAACACCGGGGCCAAGTACAACGACGACGTGTTCCAGTTTTCCGTGGGCCTCAACGGGGTAGGCACCAAGGCGGTAAACGCCCTCTCCTCCCATTTCCGGGTAGCCTCCATCAGGAACGGCGAATTTGCCGAGGCCGTCTTTGAGCGGGGGAGCCTCAAGTCCCAGCGCAAGGGCAGGCTGCCCGCCTCCGGGGACAAGCGGAAAAGCGGCGTCTCCTCCCAGGCGGACGGGACCTTCGTGGAATTTACCCCGGACCGGGAAATTTTCGGGGACTATGAATTCAACCTGGAATTTATAGAACGGCGCATGCTCAACTATGCCTACCTTAATACGGGGCTTACCCTTTTCCTTAACGGCAAATCCTATGTGTCCAGGCGGGGGCTTTACGATCTGCTTGCCGAAGAGACCGGGGAGGACTGCCTGTACCCCATGGGCTATCACAAGGGGGACCCCTCGAACCGCGGTTCGATAGAATTCGCCTTTACCCATACCAATAACTACGGGGAAGAGTATTTTTCCTTTGTAAACGGCCAGTTTACCAGCGACGGGGGGACCCACCTCTCCGCCTATAAGGAGGGCTTCCTCAAGGGGATTCAGTCGTTCTTCAGGAAAGATTACCGCAGCGAGGATGTCCGGGAGGGAACCACCGCGGCGGTGGCAGTAAAGCTGAAGAATCCGGTCTTTGAAAGCCAGACCAAGAATAAGCTGGGCAACTCGGACATCAGGACCTGGATAGTCCAGGAGGTGCGGGAGGCGGTGGAGGACTGGCTCCACAAAAATGCCGAAGCCGCCAAAAAACTGGAGCAGAAGATCCAGGCCAATGAAAAACTCCGTACCGAGCTGAACGTGGTCAAGAAGGAAGCCCGTGAAGCGGCCAGAAAGATAGCCCTCAAGATACCCAAGCTCAAGGACTGCAAGTACCATCTGGATGACGGCAAAGAGGGGGAGGCCTCCACCATCTTTATTACCGAGGGAGATTCCGCATCGGGTTCCATGGTTTCAAGCCGGGATGTGATGACCCAGGCCATATTCAGCCTCCGGGGCAAGGTGGAAAATATGTACGGCAAGAAGCGGACGGCGATCTATAAAAACGAAGAACTCTACAATATGATGATGGCCCTGGGGATCGAGAACGACGTGTCGGGACTCCGCTATGCCAGAATAGTCATCGCCACCGACGCCGACTTCGACGGCTTCCACATCAGGAACTTGCTGCTTACCTTTTTTCTCTCCTATTTTGAGGAACTGGTTACCGGCGGCCGGATTTTTATTCTGGAAACCCCCCTTTTCCGGGTGCGGAACAAGAAGGAAACCCGGTACTGCTATAACGAAAAGGAACGGGACGAGGCGGTAGGCGCATTGGGGAATCAAAGTGAAGTAACCCGCTTTAAGGGCCTGGGAGAGATTAGTCCCAAGGAGTTCGGCCAGTTTATCGGCGGGGACATGCGGCTGGTGCCGGTATCGGTGAACACCCTCAAGGCGGTGCCTCAGGTGCTTACGTTCTATATGGGCAAAAATACCCCGGAACGCCGGGATTATATTATGAAAAACCTGGTAAGCGATGCGGGGTAACCGCCGGCGCCAGCAAAGCAAGGAGGATCTTATGAAAAAAATACTGCCGTTTCTCTGCTGTCTGATTGTGGCTGTATCCGTAACGAGCTGTTCAAAGAAGGTACAGGAACTGATCGATCAGATGCAGTCGACCTCTTCTGAATCCGCCGAAGAAAACGACGCCGAGAAAGAGGCCGTTAAATTTGACAGGGACACCACCTATGTCAACGGGTATCTGGGTTTCTCTTACACCGTTCCCAGGGGCTGGTGGCTTTACAGCATCAACGGGAATAATTTCAGCGAGGACCCCGGGGAGACTGTTGATCCCGGAATCCTGGACATTAATTTTGGTACCGATCTGGGGAGGGATTATAAATTTATCGAGCTTATTTCCTTTGCCAATCTGCAGTTTTCCAGCAGGGACAGCCATCTGGGTTTTGACATCAGCGCGGAGGCCCTGGATAATGTTCAGACCATTGACGGTTATATGGACTACTATGAAAGCTACATGCTTCAGCCCGGCGAGGGGGTCAGCTATGAGATGCTTGAGTCAGGCCAGACCGATATCAAGGGCCTCCAGTATGAACGGCGTATCTTTGAAGTAATCCGGGAATCGAGGAACTATAATTTTCTTACCCTGACCAGGGCCCTCAGGGACGGATACTATCTTACCATCAGCGTATCCTACTGGCCGGACAATAAAAACGCCGAACAGAATATAATCAGCGCCCTGACTAAGGCTCTGTAAGTTTGGCGTACCGGAAAGATCGATGGCATATATAAAAAATTTATTCGACAGGAATTTTCTCGAATATGCCTCCTATGTTATCAAGGACCGGGCTATTCCGGATCTTGAAGACGGTCTCAAACCGGTACAGCGGCGCATACTCCACTCGCTTTTTGAAATGGACGACGGGAAGTACCATAAGGTAGCCAACGTGGTGGGCCACTGCATGAAGTACCATCCCCACGGGGACGCCTCCATAGGAAGCGCCTTGGTGGTGCTGGCAAACAAAGAGTACTTTATCGACAAACAGGGGAACTTTGGCAATATCCTTACCGGGGATGACGCTTCGGCGGCCCGGTACATCGAATGCCGCGCCACTCCCCTGGCCAAAGAGATCTTCTACAACCCCAAGCTTACCCCCATGGTGGAATCCTACGATGGCCGGAACAGGGAACCCGTTCTCTTTCCGGCAAAGATTCCCGCGGTGCTGGTCATGGGCGCCGAGGGAATAGCCGTGGGGATGTCCACCAAGATCCTGCCCCACAATATCATCGAGGTGCTGGAGGCGGAAAAGGCCTGCCTGGCCGGCAAGAAGTTTCAGCTCTTTCCGGATTTTCCCGGCGGCGGCCTGGTGGACGTATCGGATTACCGGGACGGCAACGGCAAGGTGCTGGTCCGGGCAAAGCTTGACACTTCGGACCCCAAGCGTATTGTCATCCGGGAGCTGCCCTGTGGTTCCACCACCGAAAGCCTTATCAACAGCGTGGAGTCCGCCGCCAAGGCAGGGCGGATCAAGATACAGTCCATCAACGACTATACTACCGGGGCGGTGGAGATCGAGGTCAAGCTTGCCCGGGGGATCTATTCCCAGGAAACCGTGGACGCCCTTTTTGCCTTTACCGAATGCGAGCAGTCCCTTTCGGTAAACCTGCTGGTTATCCGGGACGGGCTTCCCTCGATAATGACCGTTACCGAGGTTATCAAATACCACGCCAGGCAGCTTGTCAAGATCCTTACCAGAGAACTGGAGCTTGAAAAAAAGGAACTTCTGGACAAGCTTCATCAGCGTACCCTGGAACGGATCTTCATCGAAGAACGTATCTACAAAAGTATCGAAAAGATGAAGACCGCCAAGGGAGTGGAGGATGCGGTTGTCTCCGGGTTCAAGCCCTTCCTGAAGGAAGTGGGCCCCCGGGGCGTTGGCGCCGAAGATGTGGAACGGCTTCTCAAGATCCCAATCCGCCGCATCTCCCTCTACGATATTAACAGGGCCCGGGCGGAGATGGAGGAGATCCAGGTCCGGATAAAAGAAATCAACGGCCACTTGAAAAATATCACCGCCTATGCGCTTCGTTTCCTCGACGGTCTTATCGGCAAAATAGCGGCCAACGAAGAATTGGGCCGGGGGGCGCGGCGGACCAGGGTCGGCACATTCGACAAGATAGACGTTAAGGAAGTGGCCAAGCGGGATCTGGAACTGCGCTACGATAAGCAGACCGGCTATCTGGGAACCGCCGTATCCGGGGCGCTGGTGGCGGAGGTTTCCCCCTTTGACCGGATTCTTACCATCCGCAGGGGCGGAACCTACTCCGTGACGGATCTGCCGGAAAAATCCTTTGTGGGCTCCGGCGCCTGGTGGATAGGGGTAGCGGACAAGGAAGTGCTGGCGGACACGGTGTTCACCATTATTTACAGGGAAGCGGAAACGGGCTATCCCTGCATCAAGCGCTGCGTCATCGAAGGATGGATCATGAATAAGGATTATTCCCTGACGCCGGAGGGCGCCGCAGTGCTCCACGTGGATACCCGGTCCAAATTTACGTTTACCGTCCGGTATAAACCCAAGCCCCGGCTCAAGGTACTGGAGGAAACCTTTAAGGCCCAGAATTATTTGATAAAGGGCCTCAAGGCCGGGGGGGTACGGCTGGCCCCCAAAGAGGCGGTTTCGGTGGAGGTAAAGTAGGGTTTCCGGGAGTCAGGGCTCAGGCTACCGAAGAGGTCTTTTCTTCTAGCAGGGAGATAAATCCGGTTTTCAGACATATTTCAAACAGATGACGGCTGATAAATTCCTCAAGGATCTTCTCGTAGCCGCCCCTGATCCGGGTTACCCGGATTATAAAGCCGTCTTCCTTTTCGTCAAGGATGTCCAGATATTCAATGTTGCCAGGCTGGCCTTTTATACAGTACCGCTTCATAGGCTCCTTCCGAATCCCGCTGCCGGGGTACTCTCATTATCGGAAGGAGGAAAGAGGACTTTAGGGACGCGCTGGAAAACCCAACCGGGGTTTTTCAGCGCCTTCCCTTAAGGGATCAGCGCCGCCCCCCTGGAGCTTAAAAAAGGCCTTGCCCTGTCATAGGGAATGGTTGCTTCTACGGGGCCTGCGGCAT
This sequence comes from Treponema sp., assembly GCA_031275035.1. Next base: position 5,105 of record JAISPH010000210.1, on the reverse strand, counting down.
AGGGGGCGATCTCGTAGGGGTCCCAGTGGAAGCCCAGTCCTTCCTCCGAAAGGAAGAAATTATCCGGCGCCGTTACGGTATCCTCAAAAAAGCCTCCTCCCCGGAGGGGTTCCCCCGGTTTCAGTCCCGTCTGGGCCCGGAGCGCCTCTTCCAGAAGGGGCTGCAGTTCCGCCCTGGAACGGACCAGATCTTCCAGTTTAAGCTGCGCCGGTTCCGCCGGGGAGAGGACAAAGTAGGTTTTTTCCTGCATGCCGTGGGCGCCGCCCAGATAGTAATCCCGGTTCCGGCTTATCACCAGAAATTGAGGGGTCCGGGTTTCGATTTTAGTCGTTTCGGTATATTCCCAGTTCATGATCTCCGGGGGCCTTTCGGAGGCGTTCAGATCCGCGGCGGCCCCGGCATATTGGGCCTCATAGTGGGCGCCGAGCAGGTTCCCGTACTCTTCGGGACTTACGCCGTCATAGAGGGTATTCCAGAGGAGGTTCCGCAGGGACTCCGCCGACGACGGCGCCGTATCCAGCAGGGAAAGGGAGATCTTCAGCCTGGGACTATCCCCGCCCCGGCCGGGAAAAAGGGGCGTTTCCTTTTCGGCAAGCAGGGTACGGTATCCGGGAATATCCTGTCTGGCCGTCTCCGTCCGGCATGAGGCAAAGAAGAGAATTCCGGCGCATACAAAAAGAAGTTTTTTAGGTTTGTTTTTCATAAATATATTATTTTTCTGTTTTCCCCATGAAGTCAAGGGCTGCGCTATGGACGAAGGGCCGGGGATTCGGTACAACAGAAGGGATATATCCAGGAGGAAGGCCGCCATGGAAACCCCGGAAAGATATAAAATCCTGATTATTGATGATGAAAAGGCGAATCTCCTGGTGCTTCACACCATCCTTTCCAGAGAGTATACGGTTTTTACCGCCAAATCCGGCGAAGAAGGGCTGGAGAGGATTGCCGGAGACAGGCCCGATCTTATCCTGCTGGATATTATCATGCCCGGCATGAACGGCTTTGATCTGCTCAAAAAACTGAAGGATTCCTCCGAAACCCGGAGCATTCCGGTGATGATCATTACCGGCCTTGATAACGACGCCGATGAAGAACGGGGGCTTCTGCTGGGGGCGGTGGACTACATTACCAAACCCTTCAAAAACGCCATTATCCTTGCCCGGGTACGGACCCATATCAGGATTGTACAGCAGATTCGGACGATCGAAAGGCTGGGGCTGGTTGATCCCCTGACGGATATTCCCAACCGGCGCTGTTTTGACGAGCATTTTGCCATGGAATGGCGCCGGGCCCTGCGGGACAAAAAGCCCGTTTCCTTTATGATGATGGATGTGGATAAATTCAAAAACTACAACGATGTCTACGGACATCCCCAGGGGGATACGCTGCTCAGAACCATTGCGGGGATCTTTACCGCCGCCGCCCGGCGCCCGGGGGATCTTGCGGCCCGGCTGGGGGGTGAGGAATTCGGGGTACTGCTGCCCAATACGGAGCTGAACGCCGCCTTGATTATTGCCGAAAAGATCCGTTCCAAGGTAGAGGCCTGCCGCATTCCTACCGCGGACAATAAGAATATCACCGCCGCCACCATCAGCATCGGGGCTGCGTCCATGGTCCCCTCGGCTGAGACGCACATGGAAGACCTCATAAAACAGGCGGACAAACTCTTGTATGCCGCCAAGGAGGCGGGCCGGAACCGGGTTTGTTCATAAGGCGGCCCGCCTTCGTACCCTTCGGCGCATCCCTGTGTCTCAGCCCCTCAAGGTTTTCGCCTTTCCGGGCACGGTACTACGTTAACATCTACCATTATATTCTTTGCCGAACTGAGCGTCTCGATAAAAAAGTCAAACCGCTCAACCCCTTCCAGGCCAAAGTAATCGGCATACTGTACGACCATATCCCAGCGCGGTCCATCCGGCCGGCTCTCATATTGAGACAACCGGGCCTGTTGCCCTTTTTTTGTTCCATCCTGGGTTTCAGCGAACATCCCCAAATCGAGGGCCATTTTCTCCATGATAACCCCTTTTTGCATCCGCAGGAGTTCACAATGGCGTTTAAAAACGGAGTATTGGTTTCGTGTAAGCCGTTCCTTCTTTACTTTGAGACTGTTTCAAAATCTGGTTGGTTTTGGAACAAGTCCAATGAAATATTAATGACATCTCATATCTCAAAAAATAGGAGATTTCATTATCCCCGTTTCTAGCTTCGTCTTTAGCCGCGCTAATCCTGACCCATTGTGGCAGGAGGCCGCCCGGTATTGCGCCAGCTTCCAAGCAGTCAATTCATACCAGTAGTTTGTTTCGATAAAAATCAGATACGGATATACACTTCTACCTTTATCCTGAAATCCTTCTCGTCATGCACACTGAATACCTTGCCCGGCTTCACGTTTCCGTTATGAAATGTTCCGCCTGCAGGAACGGTACACGAATGTGCTGTGAGGATTCCATTGAGTGTTCCCGTGCGGAAAATGCGGAAGTGGACGAATGCGGAACCTGCGGTTTATGGGAAGGGAAGGAGAGCGTCAATAATGGATAAAACGGACAAAGGACGGAAATGCCGGATCTGCGGATGTACCGACGGTGACTGCCGTCAGTGCATTGAAAAGACCGGGGAACCCTGTTATTGGGTTGAAGAAGATTTATGCAGCGCATGTGCCGGAAAGAGCCTGTTTTCCGGTACATATTATGCGCCTGCGGTCCCGGAGGCGCAATGGATCAATGCAAGGGCTCTTAAAGCGCTTTTTGAAAACCTAATCAGCACGTGGAGGGACCAGGGGGAAGCAATAGGGGATTATTTATACGGCTGGCTTGATCTCATTACCGGGAAAATTGATAACGAATCCGTATTTGCGGGTACACGCGGCCAGGTATACGACATGGGACGATCAAACGCCGAAAAGTTTCTGGCCGGAAAAAGGATATGAACGTTAACGCCCTCCCCTGCCGGGGGCGGCCCGGCGCCCCGTGCGGGGACACCAGGCTTATTTCACGGGCCGGAGCCCATGACCGTTACAGTAACGGTATGCGGATTTTCAGAAAAGGTACTTGTCAAGTATCTTAAACGCCTCTTTTGCCTTTGCGGCGATTTTTTTCTTTCCCTGTTTGTCAAGATGATTGTATAATTTCCGGACGTCTTTGGATACTTTATGCCCCATAAAGTATTCCTCAATATTTCCCAAATCTTCGGAACTCATAAGCGTCTTCCAAAAATGTCTCCCGGAATAAAACGATATGCCTTCCGTATCTTTTCCTTCAAGGTTTAAGACCTTCCCCATGTCCTCATTGGCTTTTTTATAAACAGTCGATTGGATATGGCGGCCGCACTTTGAAAAAAGATAATCACCGGAGCTTTTCCCCGTTTCGTTTATATAGGCAAGCAGTTTATCATAGACGAATTGGTGTAACGGCACTATCCTCGTTCCGTTTTCCGTTTTGCTCTTCGGTATGTCGATAAAATGGCTCCCTTCGACAGTTGTTAAATCCTGTACCTGTATCCGTTCAATTTCACTGTTTCTCATCCCGGTCGTGTAAATCATAAGGCACAGGAGATAGGAAAAAGGATCGTCCCAGGATTTCTCAAAAACGCCCTTTAAGGCGTTTACTTCGTAACATCCCCTGATACGGTAATGTTTCTTATTTGTTTTTAACATGCTTACCTTCGCAAACACATTTTCCTCAAGCTTTCCGTGCATGACAAGATAATCAAGAATGGCCCGGAAACTCCCTAAAAAACGGTTGATGGTTTGCGGCTTATTGCCTTTTTTGAGAAGATGGTTTTGTAATGCCGCTATGACGGGAGGCGTAATTTCAGTAAAATCCTGAATCTGCCATTTCCGCAGAAAAGGAATGAGGACTTTCATTATAAAATTGCAATAAATGGACATGGTTCTTGCGCTGAGAACACGGCCCCGGCGTTTTTCGGTTTCGCAGTAGAGTGAACCCTCTTTATAATAATTGCTTAAAACGGCGTAAAGACCGTGGTTTTTCCGGTAAAAATAGTCGTCAAGAATTTTTGTGCGGTTGTCACGGGCGAATTGTTCCGCGCTGGTCCGGTCATTGGTATGGGTGCTCCAGCGGGAAGGGATCAGCCTGCCGTTTTCAAAGTACCGGACATAGTACAAAAATCCGTGTTTTTTATTAAAATCTTTAGATGGTTTAATACCCCGAGGCTTGCCTCGGCTGAAAGGAAACGTATAATGAAGAGATGAGCCAATTAATCCATAAAAGACATAATGTAAGTATAATCATGTATCATATAGTATGCCCGGCAAAATATAGAAGGGCAGTCATAACTGAAGATGTAGATGTGAAATTAAAGGAAATCTGTAAAGGGATAGAAGATAGGTATGAGATACAATTTATAGAAATAGGGACGGAAGGGGATCATGTACATTTTCTGGTACAATCAGTTCCCGCATATAACCCGGAACAAATAGTAAGGACGATAAAAAGTATAACTGCGAGAAAGATATTTGAGTTGTGTCCAGAGGTCAAGAAAGCATTATGGGGAGGAGAATTCTGGACAAAAGGATATTATATAGGGACAGTGGGAGAACATGGGGATGAGCAAGTAATAACAAACTATGTAAAGAATGAAGGACGAAATCCGGAAGGATATACGAAAATATGTGAAAACAAGCAATTAGAATTATTCAACTAACACAAAAATTACTTGGGCAAACATATCCCGAGGCTTGCCTCGGGGTCATTGATTTTGGACAGGCTGTACCCTTTCGGCTGATAACAGGAGAAACGGCTGTCAAATTCCCGGAGTGCCTTGATGGTTTCCGGAAATGCCGCCTCGTAATACTTCCTTAATTGTTCAAGTTCGGCTTTTTCATCCATCATCAGCATTGGCCCCTGGCAAAGCCATCCGGTGATAACGCCGGGGTTAAAGTATATGTGCGGGATATTGAAAGCCTCTCACGTTGTGTATCAATGCAGTTATCACTTGGTATGGACCCCCAAATATCGGTATCGAATGTTGCAAGGAGATATAAAAGAATATGTGGAAAAGAAAATCAGAGTAATCTGCGAATGGAGGCACATAGAAATACTTGAAATGACGATAATGCCCGATCATGTTCACATGGTAGCGATACC
>JAISPH010000164.1 GCA_031275035.1 Treponema sp. | reverse complement strand
CAAATGATACCGAATTTACCGCCGATTTCTTTGACAATTTCCCGGAGCGTCATATCCGTAAAGGTCCCGTCCCAGGAGGAGTCGATGATGTCCCGCGCCGGGCTGCGGCCGGTTACCGTGAGGACGCTCCCGGTTATATCCACAGTGGCCCGTATCTCATCTACCAGAACGGCAGCCACCCGGCGTTTCCCGCCCGAATCCTTTACCAGGGCGTTTTCATAGCGTACCTCGATTGTATCATGCCTGCGGACACGGGGGCGTTCCCCCGGAGGGATTTCCGCCTCAAAGATATGGCAAATATCGTCCAGGGATTTTTTTATTTTTACCCGCCGCCACAGCAGTTCTTTTCCGGTGTTCAGGTTTTTGACAATAATCCTAGACATAGGCTATGTCTCCCTGAATGAGAAAAGAATCGGCTATGCGGTTTAGTTCCCGCAGCCCGGCTTCAGTGCATCCCAAATACTGTGTCAGGAACAAAAGCGGCAGGGGGGAGGGAACCGGCCGTGTCAGTTCGTGCCTTAAATCTCTTGACGCAAGTTCCCGGGACACCCCTATCAGCAGTTCCGTCAGGGAGGCGTAGACCCGGGGATTTTCCTTATCGATACTCTGCGCAAGCCGTTCAAACAGGTCCCAGCAGTTTCTTGTTTTCTGAAAGGTTACGAGGTCGAGGGAGAGCAGTATCTGTGCGGAGCAGATAAGGGAGGCGGTACGGAAGAGGTTTTCCATTGCGGCTATGGCAGCCTGGTCCGCCTCTGTTTCCGCGGGCAGGGTAAGGGAGAAGTCCTTTACGGATAAGAACATAAGGAGGGCGTTTTTTTCGTTGTTTGAATCCGGCCGGGGATACGGTGATGCCGTGCCGTCATCGCCGTCATCGCTTCCGTAGAGTTCCAGGCTGTTTTTTATTTCCGCAAGCCCGGCCACAACAGCTCCGCAGGCGTTTATTAAAGCGGCGGACAAATCCCTTGGGGCCCGTATAATCCCGGATATGAGGTTCATAGTACCGGTTACCGTATTTACGAGGGTGTTTATTTTTGTCCCTGCCGCCTGTATCCTTCCTGTAAGGGAGAGGAGGAATTTTCTGAAGGCCATAAACCCCGAAAGGAGCGTAGAGGCATCAGCGGTTTCCGGGACTTTCCCCTCAAAATCCGTAACGGCGGCTTGGGCGAGCGCCGAGGCGGCGGAGCTAATGTCCTCTTTGATCTCCATGCCGGAGGCAGTAACGCTTTCTTTGAGTTCCGTACCGCCGGTACCGGAGCCTTCCGTGAACGCCGGAATACCGGCAGCAACACTTTCTTTCGCGCTTGTCCGGGCGGCGGCCATACGGCTTACGGCGGATACCCCGGCACGGGTAAAGGTGATAGAAAGGACGCACTGCCCCTGCTCGCCGCTGTCTTCAGATACCTCGCAGGTATCGCCGGCAACAACCGGGAACCTCCCCCGGAAGGGCAGATCAATATAACCGGGATTATCGTCATCGGCAGGAACCCTAAGGGATTCTATCAGCTTGTTCCGCAGGGAAATATACGCGGGGCCGCGCAAATATCCTTCCACGGTGAGGGTCTGGGGTTTTTCGTTGAGGTATTCATTTGACCACAGGCCGCCAAAGGGGTACTCCGCCGTATCCCGGGACTGGCCGCCGGAAAAACGGAAGCCCTTTTGTATGAAGGGGATGGCCTCGCCGCCGGGAGCCTGGCAGCTTGCCATACGGGGGCTGTCATCGCTATCCTTCCGCCGGGCTTCCCGCCGGTTTTCGGAATAGGGAGGGGGCAGGGCCGCGTCAAAGCGCGTAGTGATGTTCACAGGGCTGCCCCCGCTTCACGGGAGTTTCCGGCTGCGAATTTATAGGGCGTAGTATTTTTAACGACCGATTGCCTCATGCGGTATTCTTTGTCGTCAATGACAAGTTCGCAGAATAATTTAATTTCTCCCCCGGCTATTACCGGAGGTGTGATCTGGGGGACATGCTCAACCGTGCGCGTTTCACTGCCGGCCAGAGCGGCAGGGTTTTTCATGGCGATGATGTAATCGTCGGGGTGAGTAGTAAACTGACCCTGGGGCGTTACGATAAGATCGTTCACGGGCCGCCTGTAGCCGCGATAGACATACCCGCCATAGGTTACCGCCGCATCGTTACCGGTCCGGTCTGTCTGCGGCCTGCCGCCCCGATGGCTGTATTCGTTTAGCCGGGTTTTTACAAGCGCTTCATAACCGGCCTTTTTCGCCTCATCGGCTTGTCGGGCTTTTTCAAGCCGTGTTTCGGCTTCGGCTAATCTCCGCCGCACATTTTCAATTTCTTCCTCGGTTTTGCCGAGGGTATCCGCCGACTCTTGCAGGGCTTTTTCATAATCCGTTTGGGCGGCCTCAAGTTCTCTTTGTGTCCGGTCCTTCCAGGCCCCCAGGGTTTCACCCGCCCATCTTCCGCCCATGCCGCCTAATTGGCTGCCTATCATGCCGCCGATTATGGTACCCACGCCGGGCAGGATGATCGAACCGATGAACGCACCTGCCGCCGCACCCCCGACGCTGCCGAGCGAGTCCCCGACCGCGCCGCCCTGGATTTTCCTGCGCTCATCGTCGCTGAGGGTCTCGTTTTTTGACAGGTCGTACAGTTCGGCGGCAAGCCCGATAGCCGAAAAAACAGCCTGAACGCCCGCCGCCGTTACCGCCGAAGTCTTCGCCGCCGGGAGGCGCCTTTTCCAATTGGCCGCAGGCCGGTTAGCCGCCGGGGTGCTTTTGGTGGAAAGCGGGTTCCCGTATTGATCCACCAGGCCGCCGCCGGCAGCGGGAATACCCGTACCGGTGAAGGTATTGCCGGTTCCGATGCCAAGCCCCGCTCCCCCGCCCCAGTTGGTAACATAGACCGGCATCGCCCCGGCCATCGACAGGGATTCGGTTATGTTCATCGTTCCGCTTTTTATTCCCTTCATGCTTTCGATGATCCGGGCAATCCCCGCTATGCCCTTTACGGCGGTAATTGCCCCCA
>JAISPH010000122.1 GCA_031275035.1 Treponema sp. | reverse complement strand
GGGAATTTCTTGGGGTCCTGACGGAGTAAAAGCCATAGGTGCCCCCCAAAGGGGCCCCCCTATGGCTTTTACTCCGCCGCCCCATCAAGGTTTTTCTCTACCGTACCGGTGCATTTTCTCCAGGGTATCCCGGAGAAATGTCAAAAAATTGCCCAGGCGTTCCTTATAGGGGGGGGGGAAGAGGGGGTTCCTCGCATAATTCGGGTAATTTTCACGCTTCACTCTCAACTCCCCACTCCCCACCCTTTTTTGAGTGTAGGCAAAAAGTAAATGCTGTTGCCCAGGCCGGTGGCCAAATTTGGTTAGTTTTGAGCCTGTCCCAAAAACTGAAGTTTTGGGAAAGCCTCTTTTTATAGTGAGATTATGGGAAAAAACTACAACAGTTCCCCCACCGTTTTCCGGTCCAGATAGATTTGGGCGGCGCTGAGAATCTCTCCGGTTTCTACGTTGATCACCCTGCCAAAAACAATCACCTGGCTGGTCATGGGAATTACCTGGCCGGTTATCATGTACCGGGCTCCCAGCAGCTTCCCTACCCCTATGGCGGTGTCGGCGTCCAGCATCCCCGTAGTGGCGAGGCTCTGTTCCATCCGCACCGCGTCCAGGCGGCTCCGCTCCACCAGGGTCAGCCGGGAGTCCCCTGCCAGGACCGTCAGGGCGCTCTCGTTCAGGTAGGAGAGGAGCGGCGGTTCTCCCCCGTCTCGAATGGCAAAGGGGGCAAGGGCCGCCACGGAGCGCTCTCCCTCGGGGAAGGATAGGCTTATCTCCTTAAAGAGCCCTTCCACCCGGTTTCGGAGGACATTCAGCTCCGGGGAAATCACCGCCGGAGCCGCCGCTCCCCCGCCCGCGCCGTTTGAAACCCCTGCTCCGCCACCGGCGCCCTCCGCAAGGGTTCCGCCGTTTTCAACCAGTTCCCTCGACAGGATATCCTCATAACGGCCAAGGATTTCAAGCTCCTGGGTAAAAGCTTCCCTGTCATCCAGCCTGAGTTTTGCATTCTCCATTTCCTCCCGGAAGGCCCAGGTTTGCCCCAGGGCCTTTTCCAGGTGGTCCCGGAAGGCTCCCCTTAGTTCCTCCCTCCGGCGGCGATCTCCGGCGCCGCCCTCCTGTTCCAACTGGGAAAGGGCGTTCAGGTCATCCTGGCCGGTATAGTAGAAGCCGCCGATTTCTTTGAGGGTCTCGGCAAAACGCATCATAGTCCCCGAATAGAGGACCATCCCGTTGGATATACCGTCCGCCGGGGTATCTGAAAGCGCAATGTTCACATCCTTTTCAACCGGCGGCAGGGCCCGCCCCTGAATATCCAGGGCGTTAAGCCGGAACCGGGCAAGCCGCCTTGTATCCCCCGGCCCCTGGGCCGGCAGCCGGTAGCGGACCAGCAGGGTTTCATAATCCCCCAGATGCAGGGCAGGGAGCCGGTAGGAAATCCGGGTCCCCTCTACCCGGTGCTGGTAGCCCCAGGTCTCGATGATCGAGACCCCGGGCAGAAATTCCAGTTCCATCGTTACTTCCCTGGCAAGGACCACCGCCATCCGCTCAAATTCGGTATCGAAGGTCTTCCGCATCTCCTCCCGGTCGCTGATAAAGCGGGAACTGCCGCCCCCTTCCTCTGCAAGGGTCCGCATCAGTTCCAGATCAAAGCCCACACCCACACCCAGGGTAGAAATAGATATCCCCATCTGCCGGTAGCTTTCCGCCAGTTGATAGATCAGGGCCTTTTCCTGTTTAAGCGCCGAAACGCCCTTGTACTCAAAGGTACAGACATCGGTATTGCTGTCCTGGCCCTTGCCGGAAACAGTTCCCTCAAAACGGCTGTATTCATTACCGTTTTTTATCTCCACTTGAAAGGCGGTAGGTTCCCGTCTCCTCTCATGGTAGTCGTAGTTTTGGACAAAAACCCGGTACCGGCCCTGAAGGGCCTTGCCTTGAGCCCAAAAAACATTTTCCACCGGTTTGGTGGTTTCGCCCCTCACGTTCATATCCACGTCAAGAAATCCCCCGGCGGCATCCTTGGAATGACCATAGAAGATCTCCTCCCCCCAGGGGCTTATCACGTGGATGTCTAGATCGTTCCGGTTGTTCCAGAGCAGGGAAACCCGGACATCCCCGGACTGGGCCCCCGCCCTGGCAAGGCGGCTTGAAAATTCCGTACCATCGGAAAAGAAAAGAACCCGGTTCACCGAGGCTTCCCGGTAATTGGCCAGGACCTGTTCATACCCCGCCTTAAGGCCCGCCTCAAGATCCGTCCCGCCCTCGGGCTTGAGGGCGTTCACCGCATCAAGAAAACGCCGCCGCTTTTCGGGACTATCCATCCGGGTGGACTCAAAAAGCACCTGAACGGTATCATTAAAACTCACCAGGGCCAGGGAATCCACATTCCGGATCTTGTTCATAAAAACAGCCATGGACTCCTTGACCCAGGATATTTTGTCCTCCTCGTTCATGGAGTCGGAAGTATCGATCACTAAGGCAAGGTTCATGGGGGGAAGGCCCTCGAAGGGCAGGCGTTTTCCCTGAAGGCCGATGTGGAGGATCCCCTCCTGGCCCTGGCGGTTCATCTGGCCGGAACTGTTGTATAGGTAGACTCCCAGATCCGCCTCCGGCTGGGGGTACTTGTAGTCGATAGAGGCGATATAGGAGTCGGTATACACCTCCTCAGGGGGCACGATGATCCCCCGCCCCGCAAGGTAACGCCCCCTGGTGGCCGAACCGCCGCTCTGCTGCGCCCCTCCACCGGCGGCGGAGAAGACCACACCCACAAAAAGCGCCCCCGCAAGCAGGGCCCACGGGCAAGTCAACGGCTTTTTTTCAAGCATGGGTTCCTCCTTAATTAAAACGCCGGGAAGCCATGGCCCGGATTTCACCGGTCTCCACATCCAGAACTTTAAGGCGCAGGTACTGTATCGCGTTGTAGGGGCTTATGCTTCCGGTAATCACCATCGTTGCACCGATAAGGTGGCCGATGGAAACGGCGGTATCGTCATCCACCTCCCCGGAAAGCTGAAAGTCCTGTTCCGCCCGGATAATATCGAGGTTCCGCCGGTCTACGATGCTGTACTTTCTCGAATTCACCAGCAAGAGGGTTAGTTCCTCCACGGCAAATTCCCCCTCCACCGGGTCGGCGGCGGCAATACTGATCACGGCGATGGAAGCACGGCCAGGGATATCCTTTGACAATTCACCGTATGACTGATAGAGGGCTTCCGCCAGGGAAGCGGCCGCGGGACTTTCCACGTCCGCCGGTTCCCCGGCCTTTCCCGCTTTCCCGGCGGAGCTTCCCGAACCCGGAGCGGTATCCGGCATATCCCCGGCGGCTCCCGGAGTCCCGGCTCCTGCAAGCCCGGTCTCCGTGGTCGAACAGGCAAAAAGGGTCAGAGCCGCAAGACCTCCCAGGAGCGCCAGCCCGATTCTTTGCAGTTTCATGGTTTATTTGTACATTAAAATTGTCATTGTAACATTCTCAACCCTGGTTTCCATTTCTTCTGTCCTTAACTTTAACATTTCTATTTCATTCCGTACAGTATTTATTTCTTTTTCAAGCGCTATTTTATCAGCTATATTATCAGCGTCTATCAATAGCTTATCAAATTTTTCGAGCATGTTTTCTGCATTCTCAATCCTCATTTCAATATCATTAATACCCATTTCTCTATTTATATCCACATAATCAACGGCTTCATTTACAATTATTCCGTAGGATTTAATATTTTCAATAAAATTTGCAATGTTCTGTTTTGGAATATATATCATAATCCTATTCCTGTTTCTGTTCTCTATAACATCATTATTTATTATACCATCGCTCTTAACAATCTCATTAACTACGCCCTTTTTTAGCGATACTATGTCTTTATTATAAATATCAAGGTTTATATTGTACATTTTCGTTTTTGACAGGCTTATATCCGAATAATCTATTAATCCATCAATGTTTTCAGGATTTGAATGACAAGAAATGAAACAAAAAGTAACTATAACAAAAAGCATACTAAAACGCATAGACCACCCTCTTGCAATATATCACCGTGTTTATGCATTGTCAACGCGCGGGACTTGAAAATTCCGTCCCATATCCGACATTTTAGTAATGCCCCGTTTTACCGTCTTTTTATCCGAAAAAACCGCAACGATGATTTTCTATGCGACAGCGGCTTTTCACTAATCCTTGAGCAAAAGCAGGATGGCCTTGTAAAGGGTTTCCTTAAAGTCTACCGGAACATACTCTTTTCCGGCAATTTTCATGGCTTCAATCTGCTTTTTTGAAAGATGGGTCAATGGAAAAAGGCCGTTGAAAAACAAGAATACGTACAGGAGGGGACAATGCAGTATGTAAAACTTGGCAATTCGGGATTGGATGTATCCGGAATCTGCCCGGGGTGTATGGTTTTGGAGATGTAAAAACCGGCTTTCATAGCTGGGTTACCGGAAAAGAGGAAAGCAAAGAGGCGATCTTCGGCGCGTATGATTTGGGCATCAACTTTTTTGACACGGCAAATTGCTATTCCTGCGGTACAAGCGAGAAATACCTGAGAGAGGCCGTCAAGGAACTACCCCATGAAAAATTTGTCATTGCCACAAAGGTCTTTATTCCGATGAGGACGGAGGGCGAGGGGGACAGCAAAAACCGGTGCCCAACGGCGGCAGCCTTTCCCGTAAGGAAATCATGTTTGAGAAGGAGATTATATGTCAGAAAAAAGATTTTTAAATTTGGGCCTAACGGTAATGTTGATCTTCGCAACAGCAGGCTGTAATACCAGTAATTCGGGGAAAAACCCTCGCCCGCAACAAGCGGGAATTCAACCGGTGCTGTTGTTGCTAACAATAACGCCGGAGAGACACAAAACGGCGATGCGGGTAATATCCTCATTGCCTATTTTTCAACAAGCCGTGTCGTTGACCGAAGCCTTATAGACCCGAACATAGACGCCGCTTCACAGGCAAGCATCGTCATCCCAACATGGAACTTGTCGCCGGGTATATCAATGAAACCATAGGCGGCACGGTCTTTGCGATAGAGACGG
>JAISPH010000084.1 GCA_031275035.1 Treponema sp. | reverse complement strand
TAGATAAAATCGAGGCCGAAGAGGCCGCCGGTTTTGAAAAAACTGCGGATAGAAAAATACCGGGGGTCCCGGCGGTACTCCTTGAGGATCCTCAAATTCCGGCCATGCTGCTTTGAAAGGTAGGAACAGCCCATGCCGCATCCCGCGGAAACGCCGATAACATAGGGGAATTCGATTCCCGCTTCCAGAAAGGCGTCCAGCGCCCCGGCGGTATAATTTCCCCGAAGCCCGCCCCCTTCAAGAACCAAGCCCCTGGACACCAGGGATGGCGGCGTCATTCCGTAAAGGCCCTTTTAAGAAAGGCCAGATCCAGTTCCGGGTACACCGGGAAACGGGAGAGAAGCTTTTCCACCTGGGAAAGGGCCCCGGCTTTGGCCTTTTCATCGATTAGGTATTTGGCCTTGCTTGCCTTGGAAGGATCTTTGCCATCCGGGGCGGGACGGGTATTTTTGAGCACCAGGGCGATGACGGCCCCAAGGGTCTCCATTTCGGCCTTGCCCATTCCCAGGGTGGTAACCGCCGCGGTGCCAATCCGCAGGCCCGACGTATACCACGGACCGTTGGGGTCGAAGGGAAGGCTGTTCCGGTTAAGGGTAATATTACATTCGTGGAGGGCGCTTTCCGCCTGTCTGCCGGTAATTCCCAAACCCCGGACATTAACCAGGAAGAGGTGATTGTCGGTTCCTCCGGTAAGTACATCAAGGCCTTCTTTGATGCAGGCGTCGGCCAGAGTCCGGGTATTTTCTACAATACGCCGGGCATAATCCCGGAATTCCGGCTTTCCCGCCTCTCTAAAGGCCACCGCCTTGGCGGCAATAACGTGGGGCAGGGGCCCCCCCATGGTAAGGGGGCAGCCCTTATCCAGAGCATCGGCGAATTCACCGGTGGAGAGGATCAGTCCCGCCCGGGGTCCCCGGAGGGTTTTATGGGTGGTGGTAGTTACCACATGAGCGTGAGGAACAGGATCGTACTCCCCGGTGAAGACCTTTCCCGCCACAAGTCCTGCAAAATGGGCCATGTCTACCATAAACACCGAACCGGCCTTATCGGCGATTTCCCGCATACGCCGGAAATTGATCTTCCGGGGATAGGCGGAATAGCCCGCCAACAGGATAAGGGGTTTGAGTTCCAGGGCCTGTTTTTCAATCTCATCATAATCGAGGAGGCCCGTCTCTTTGGAAACCGTATAGCTGTGTACATCAAACATCCGGGCCGAGACATTGTAGCGGTAACCGTGGGTCAGATGTCCGCCGGAATAATAGTCCAGCCCCAGAAGGCGCTGATTTCCCAGCTCCGCTTTAAGTTCCTGCCACTGGCTCCTGGAAAGTTTATAGAGATTGGTCTCTCCGTATTTTACCAGGGCGGGGTTCTCGATTCTGGTGGAGAGGATTGCCCAATAGGCCAGCAGGTTTGCATCCGCCCCGCAGTGGGGCTGGGCGTTGGCGTATTCGGCGCCGAAGACCTTCCGGGCCTCTTCCGCCGCCAGGGCTTCAACGGCATCCACATTCTCGTTTCCCGCATAGAAGCGGTGCCGGGGCATACCCTCGGCGTATTTATCGGTCAGGAGATTTCCCATGGCAAGCTGTACCGCCAGGGAACAGTAATTTTCACTGGCGATAAGCTTTACCCGGCGGCGCTGGTTTTCCAGTTCCTTTACGATGGAGGCGGCAATCTCCGGGGCGGCTGCGGCGGTCTCGCTGAGATTGCAGATATAGGCCAAAAGTCCCGTATTCACATTACCGGGACTTACGGAGGCAAGGTATTCGGCGGCAGGATTCTTAATCATAGTGAGTACAGGATAGCCGGATCTGCGGGGCGGCGGCAAGGGGCCGGATATTCATTTTGGGGCCCGCTCCTTTTGCGGCGGGGAGGCTCATTGGACTTTAAGCGGTTATTGGCGAACCTTGGTTCGACAGAAACTGAAGTTTCTGGACAGCTCTATTAGAACCGGCCCCATACCTCACAGCGCGGACGGCAGGTCCGGGTTTTCCGGGGATCAAAGCTCCTCAATCTGCTTTTCCATAAGGCCGGTGGCTTTTGCTATCTGGGCCGCCGTGAGGCCCATGGCTTTTAGATTCCGGGCAACCTCCTTCCGGCCTTCCTCCCGGCCTTCCCGTTTGGCGTAATTTATGCCGCTCGTCCAGTCAGACAGCGCCATCTCCCGCATCTGATAGGCCCGCAGGGCCTCCTTGTCATTGCAGATATAGCTCATCTTCTCTTCCGCCTTCTGTATCGCGCTATCCATCCTTACCACCTCCTCCACCAGTTCCGCAGGACTCCCCAGGTCGAAATACGCCAGCCACCGCTGCAAGGGGTCGTTCCGTATGTCCCGTTCCCTCAGCTTCCTGAACTTCACCATGTCCACAAAATGTATCTCCAGCGCATCGCTGAGCAGGCAGGTCTTGTCCCGGTCTTCCCACAGATGAAAACTGGTATGATAGTCTTCAGCACGGAGGTACTCAAAGTTTACGATATTGATGGCGATCACGTTTGGCAGTTCCTGGTAATCCTGCCCCGCCTCAAGGCCCTTTGAGTATTCCCGGCTCCAGTAAAAAAGGCTCCGTTTATCCATATTCCCCAGATTGCGGAGCTGTACCTCGACGGTAATTTTTGTGCCGTCCTCCAGGAGCGCCCGCAGATCCAGAATACTGCCCTTGTCGCCGATAATCTCGGCGGTAAAGGTCTTGTTCTCAAGAATCTCCACCGAAACCAGTTTGTCTTTTCCCGTCCGCCGGAGCACGGCGTTCAAAAAACCCAAGAGCTGTTCCTCGTCGCCCTTTTCGCCCATAATCTTTAAGAAAAGGTAATCGTTAAGCGGATTCAGGCGTTCGACGGGTCTGCCACCGGCGGGATTTTTGTCCATAGTTACAGTATACCGGTATTTTTCGTTTTTTCATAGCGGCGGACAGAACCGGGCCAAGGCCCCCGGTCTTCCCCCAGGCGGAACCGGCATATCCTGAGAGATTCAGATACGAAGATCAAAACCATTGACGAACAGGACCGCTCTGGGGCACAATAAGAAAAATGGTAAACAAACGGAGAAGCGCCAGATACTATTCCCTTGCCGCGGCCCGGATTCCCAGCGTCAGCGGCGGGGAGGCCCTTTTAAAAGATTTAAGCGTTACCGGGGGCTGCATCGAGTATACCATGTTTGCGGACGTACAAACGGGGATGCAGTATAAACTGGAAGTTGTTCCCGAAGCGGCCTCCAATGTGGAAAGCTTCGATTTGACCATAGAAGTCCGCTGGATACACTCCGAGGGCTATGCCTGTTCCATAGGATTTGCCATTCTGGCCTCCCCCAAGGGGAAGTTGTTTCAGCGTTATGTTGATTATCTTGCCTGGCGTTCTTCTTTACAGTAGTACCGTTCCGTTATGCAGGCCGTACCGGATTTTTCAATTTACTGAGGTTGCCATGGGTGAAAAGAGAAAACATATCCGGTATGCAGCGCTGGCGCTTATCCGCATGGAAAATGGGCAGGTTTATTCATTAAAGGATATCAGCGTCGGCGGTTGCTGCCTGAAATGCCCCCTGGATTTTCCCGTTAATGTCAAATTGGCCCAGGATTACCGGGTTACTTTGACGCCGGAGCCGGAGGCCCAGGCGGATCCTTTTGACATGACCATTGAGCCCTGCTGGATTCAGGATGGCAATGGCTTCCATGAGATAGGATGCTTTATCTCCGGCTTTCCCGAGGGAAAGCGGTATCAGTCTTTTGCCAATTACCTTGCCTGGCGGGCTTCTCTGGGATAATGTGACCGCCCGGAACCATGCGCCCGACCGACCGGACGGGTCCGGGGAAGCCCCCGGTTCCCGGACAGGCCGGGATCTTCCCCGCATACAGCCCCTGGGGGGCCGGATCTTCCAGGCGGTTCCCGGTTTTGAAGGACACCTCCGGCGGGAACTGGGCGGATGGAAGGAAGTTTGGGGTCCCCTCTATTTTGTTGACGATTCCGGCGGCGTCCCTGCCGGCGGCCCCCCTGCCAGCGGCCCCCCGGTCTTTTGGCGCCGGAACATTTGGCTGGAACCCTTCCGCCTGGAATTTGCCTCCACCGGCGAAGCCGCCGCCGTTCTGCGGAGCATACAGCGGAACTGGGCGGCCCTTCCCCTCGCCTCTTTCCGCCGGGCCGCCCTGATCGGCGAAAAGCTGCCCCCCCTCTCCGCCAAACCCCGGCCCTTTCCCTGGACAATCCCCGCCGCCCCGGTGGGAAGCTGGACCCTTCTGGACAGCCGCACCCTCATCGGTTCCGCCCGCTGTTCCAGCCCGTTCCCCGGGGGCATTATCGAATTTGAGGAGGACAAGACCCCCCCCAGCCGGGCCTATCTTAAACTGTGGGAAGCCCTGACCCGTCTGGGCCGCCGGCCCGGGCCGGGGGACCGCTGCCTCGACGCCGGGGCAAGTCCCGGCGGCTGGACCTGGGTCCTTGCCCGGCTGGGGGCGGAGGTAAACGCCGTGGACCGCGCCCCCCTGGAAGAACGGATTGGAGCCATGCCGGGGGTCCGTTATATCAGGCACGATGCGTTCACCCTGAAACCCGAAGACATCGGCCCCGTGGACTGGCTCTTTTCCGACATCATCTGTTACCCCCCGCGGCTTTACGGGTGGATTGAAAAGTGGCTTGCCTCGGGACTTTGCCGCAATTTTGTCTGTACGATAAAACTGCAGGGAACCCCGGAAGGCCGGGAGCCGGATTTTGAAACGCCCCGCCGTTTTGCGGCCATCCCCGGAAGCCGGGTAGTACACCTCTATCACAACAAGCATGAACTAACCTGGATGGCGCCCATATAATTCATACCTCCCGGAAAACGCCCCGAAGGGGTATTTCCCATCCTTCCCTGTATATAGACGCAGTTCGTATATATCGCCTCTGCCTGCAAATAGACGCAGTTCGTCTAACCGCCCAAACCCGGAATAAAGCGAATACGTGTTACATCTGCCCGCCCGGTATATATACGCAATTCGTATATATTACCCCCATTCCGCGTATAGACGCAGTTCGTCTAACCGCCCAAACCCGGAATAAAGCG
>JAISPH010000068.1 GCA_031275035.1 Treponema sp. | reverse complement strand
AAAGGCGGGGTTTCTTTTCCAGACCGAACAAATGGCGGTATGTGAGGATAGACACGGGGAAGCGGACCTGGGAGATGGCGGTTATTACCCGGATGGGGAAGTACACGGAAGGTCCAGGGGGATATGGAACCGGAAGAGAAGCTGGAGTTCTTTTTGTATAAGCTTCCCTCTCTCTTCACTTCACTCCCAACACCTCATATTGTCTTAACTCCCCCTCCCCCGTCCCCTATACAGGTTCCCGGCATTAGGGGTACACTGGCCCTAGCGGTAAAAAATGAGACAAAAAAAGCTATTATACGATAATCTTCCGGTATTTCTTTTCTCTATCGCCGCTGTGCTGGTGCTGGTCCTTTCTATTTTTACCAGCGTCCTTATCAATTACCTTTCGGTGTTTTTGCGGGAAAGTATTGAGGAAAGGCTCTTAGCCGCAAGCCGTTCTGTGGCGCATCTGGTTACCGCAGAGGAACTGGCGGAACTTATGGGTCCCGAAGATATGGAAAAGCCCCTCTTTGCGGAGCTCCGGAGGCGGCTTATTGCTTTTGCCGATGAATCAAATCTGCTCTTTGCCTACTACCTCCGGCCCTTAGCGGGGGATATGTGGCAGTTCATCATGGACAACGATCTGAGCGAAGACACGGTAAACCTTGCCTCCGAGCCTATCCCGGGGGAAGAAGTTACCCGCCGGGCCATGGACGAGGGCAGGGCGATTACTGCGGATCTGGGGGAATATTCGCCGGGGTATGACCATATCCTTTCGGCCTTTGCGCCGGTATTTGACGGCGGCGGAAGAATCGTGGCCCTGGCGGGGGTGGATATTCCCGATGAACAGCTCATGATGGCCCGGCGCCGTACCCGGGGCCTCTCGGTTATGCTGCTAATTTCCATAAGTTTTGTCATTGTCTCGGGGTTTCTGAGCTTTTTTGTCTATAAAAAAAACGAGGCCGCCTTTGCCCGGCGCTTCAAACAGCAGGAACTCATGTCCTTTCTGGCGCGGAATTTTATTTCCGCCCAGGATATTTCTTCCGTCATCAACGATGCGCTGCGGATAACCGGGGAATTTCTTAAAACCAGCCGGATCCTCATCCGGACCGCCGGAAGGGATCCGGCGCTAAACCGTGCCGCCTATGCCTGGCATGGGGCGGACGCGATTATGGCCAGCCCCGCCATGGAGGGCTTCGACGGTATTATCAGCAGCTTCCCCGGCCTCCAGCCCGGAGATATTCCCCTTATTTCCTGCGATGATATACAGGAGGACCCCCGGTATACGATCCTGGAGAGCGCGGGGCTTAGGGCCTTTATCATGGTTCCCCTGTACCTGGACGGCAAATTCTGGGCGGTCCTGAGTACCGAGGAATGCCGCCAGCCGCGGAAATGGACGGAAAGCGACCGGCAGTTGGTGGTTACCGCGGGCAGCCTTATGGCGGGCGCCGCAAACCGGGACCTGAGGGAAAAGGAACGCGATGCCGCCCTGACCCAGGCGGAACAGGCAAACCAGGCGAAATCCGTTTTTCTTGCCAACATGAGCCATGAGATACGCACCCCCATAAGCGCCGTCATAGGCATGACCAGCATCGCAAAGTCTACCCAGGATAGCGCCAGAAAGGAATACTGTCTGGATAAGATAGAAAACGCTTCCAATCATCTCTTGGGGGTCATCAATGATATTCTGGATATGTCCAAAATCGAGGCCAATAAGCTTGAGCTTTCTTCTGCGGATTTCGATTTTGAGAAGATGCTGCGAAAGGTGGTGAACGTCCTCAACTTCCGCATGGACGAAAAGCGCCTGGATTTTACGGTCCATATCGGCAGGAATATACCCCGCGGCCTCCACGGGGATGATCAGCGCCTGGCCCAGGTGATTACGAACCTGCTTTCCAACGCGGTTAAGTTTACCCCCGAAGGGGGCTCAATCCGGCTGGAGGCTGAACTGGAAAAAGAGGAGGCCGGCCTGTGTACCCTCCGCATAAGCGTTGCCGACTCCGGCATAGGGATTACGGAGGAACAGAAACAGCGGCTCTTTTCTTCTTTTGAACAGGCGGATTCCAGCACCTCCCGAAAGTTCGGCGGCACGGGCCTGGGGCTCGCCATTTCAAAACGCATTGTGGAGATGATGGACGGCGACATCCGGGTGGAATCGGAGAGCGGAAAGGGCGCTGTTTTTACATTCCGGGTAAAAATAAAACGGGGCGCCGGGATAGAGAAGAATATCCCCGCGCCGAATCGGCGCCGGAAAAACCTGCGGGTCCTGGCGGTGGATGATGCGGCCGATATCCGGGAATATTTTGAAGAGATCGCCCGGGGGATGCCGGTTTCCCTGCAAACCGCCTCCGGTGGGGAAGAGGCTCTGGCCCTCATCGAAAAAAACGGCACCTATGATATCTGCTTTGTGGACTGGAAGATGCCCGGCATGGACGGCCTTGAGCTTTCCCGCCGGATCAACGAAAAAGGCGGCGACTCCGTAATTATTATGATATCCGCCTCGGAATGGGCCGTGGTGGAAGCGGATGCAAAAAACGCGGGGGTGGATGAATTTTTATCCAAGCCCCTGTTTCCCTCGGCCATAAGGGACCGCATCAGAGAGTACCTTGAACGGGATGGGCCTGCCGTAAAGTCCCCGGAGGGGCCGGAAAAAACGGACGACTTTAGGGGCGCCCGGATCTTGCTGGCCGAAGATGTGGAGATCAACCGGGAGATAGTGATCTCCCTTCTGGAACCTACGGCCCTGGTCATTGACTGCGCCGAAAACGGCGCCCAGGCGGTGGATCTTTTTATCAAGGAACCGGAAAAATACGATATGATTTTTATGGATGTGCATATGCCCGAAATGGACGGTTATGAGGCTACCCGCCGCATCCGATCCTGCGGCGCGCCCGGGGCCGGGACCATCCCCATCATCGCCATGACCGCCAACGTATTCCGGGAGGATATTGAAAGGTGTCTGGCCGCGGGGATGAACGCCCATGTGGGCAAGCCCCTTGATCCGGACGAGGTGCTTAGTATCTTACGGACCTATCTGGGTTGAAAGCAGGGCAAAAGCGTTTACTCTCTATCCGGGATACATTATCGTAGCTTCACCGGTACGGCGAGGGAATTTCTTGGGGTCCGGCCTGATGCCTTATTCGGAACAGCGGCTTTTACTCCGGACCAAGGTCCGACGGACCTTGGTCCGATGACACCCCACCA
>JAISPH010000204.1 GCA_031275035.1 Treponema sp. | reverse complement strand
CTGATCAACGGGCTTGATACCCGCCTGAGACGCGGCGATATACACGAAAGCCGCAGTACCTTGTGGCAGCGTATCAAGCCGGAACAACTCAGGGAACTGCCGGATGAGGAAACCTGCCGCCAGGTATTTGCCAACGGCATCCAGACCCGGAAGGTGGCCGGGGATCTGACGGTAAGCATCGTCCACCCCCGTGCCGGGCGGTCCCTCAAGTACAGCGTCCGGGACCTGCCGGGCATTCTGGTCGGTATGGAACTGCGGTTACAACCCCTGCTGGTAACGGCGGAGAAAGAATTTGTATGCATTGCTTTTTACGAACACGAGG
Source organism: Treponema sp. (assembly GCA_031275035.1). Next base: position 2,287 of record JAISPH010000204.1, on the reverse strand, counting down.
GGAACGAGGTGAGTTTTGAAATCAAACCCGTCGTGTTTGACGAGGCCGGATTCGATGTAACCGCCCCGGTGTTCGGAAAAGAGTACAAGCGGCCCAAAGACACGGGACGGGAGAACAGGCAAAGGCGGCGGAAGACCCCGGCCTGGCCGCCATCATGGGACCGGCCCACAGTTTTATAACGTGAGTTCGATGATACCTTGATGGGGGGAAGTTTCCCCCCTAACTACAGCCCGTCGGGCTTCCGTTACCCCCCTCAATGGGGACAAAACCATGCGGTGCATGGTTTTGTGGGTGTACCCCAAGCGTCCATGGATGGACGCAAAGCAGAGTACACCCCGCCCGGAAGTCCGAAACAGGATGTTGAGGACTGAAGGGTCCGCCCCCGTAACGCCCCCGCTTAAAAGCATCTTTTCCAAACTATCGAACTCACGTTAGTACGGGCGGCCCGGAGTATCACGGTAATTTCGCCCTGTTCGTCATGCAGAAACACCGGGGAAATAAAACTGTACTCCTTGTTGAGCGCCGCCTGTTCCCGCCGCTTTGTCCGTTCCACATCGGCCCGGATTGAACCGCCTTCCCCGGTACGCAGGGCGGATTACTGTTTTTCCATTTGCGCCCGTCCCGGCCCTGAACCAATGCCCCGGCGGGGATGATTTCAACGGACCCCGGTATTTTCCCGTTTTCAAAATTGAGGGATAAAAAAAGACTGCCGGTAATTTCCATACCGGCAGTCTATCGGACAAAACGCGTTTTTTTGTACTAACCGTGATTATTGTTTTCAACCAGTTCCAGGAACGGCAGATACGGCATGGAAGATTTGAGTTTTTCGCGCTGCCCTAACTTCCAGAGTTTATAGACGTGATTAGCGCTAATATTATATTCCCTGGCCAGGTCGTTTATGGTAACGCCGTTTTTACCGGTCCGCCCGTATATTTCGAGGGCGAAAATTTTTTGGTACGCGCACCGTTCCGGGGGGATGTATATTTGCGTATTCCCGTAAAGCCTCATGATCCTGCTGACGATCTCTTCCGCCGCATAATCATCTGCCGCATCGGCGATAACGCGGCGCAGGTTTTCCGCCGCCTTTCCGTTTCCTTTCCTCGCCGGAATATAAACCATCTGACCGCCGTAGTACCGGCACAGGGCCCGGACCGCTTTCTGCGCGTCCTCCGATGTTACCCCTTTACCGGTACAGGAGAGGATAAGGTCTTCCACCAGGGCGCTGTCGCGGGATTTACGCCTCCCAAACTTACCCATCCAGCGGCCTCGATGTACCGGGATCAAATCCGGCTTTGGTCATCATATCACGGAGCGCCAGTATTACTTCCCTGGCGGTGTAAACCGTAAGGAAGCGGAGCGCCTTGACATGGGCGATGCGGTCCACAAAAGCCAGGAGAGCTTCATCACTTTTATTCCGGGCACAGGTTTCCCACATCCCTTTGATGTACTCTAACTGCGCTGTAGTCGCCAGACCCTTCTCCTCCGGTTTTACCCGCCGAGGAGGAGGATAGTCAAAACCGTTCTTACGCATGGCCCGGAGTACCGCCGCAAGCTGCCGTTCTGTCATGTCCGCGCAGGATTGCTTGCCGCAGACGCCTTCAAGAAAAATACGGTACGTGTCCTCCGTAAGCCCTATTTTCTCCTTGCCAATATGGATGAGCCGGATGAGCTTTTTGCGCCTGTCCGCCGTGTTTTTTCCTTGTTCCTGATCCATTAAAAACACCCCCAATTATGCGTAGGGCTGCACAGCCCTACCGGGTCCCCTTCAAAGTCCGTGGATATTTATCCATGTAGGATTTCATGGCGAATTTGGCAAAGGATTTAACACTCAGCCCTTTTGAGTCGGCGTATTGTTCCACCTCCGATAATTCACTCTGATCTTTAAAGACAACTACTATCCGAGGCTTTGTATCTTTTGGTTTCTCGGCATCCATAATTGTTTCCCTCCCTGAAGTTTTTACTGGTTCCACATGGCGCATTGATGACAATATTTGCACCAGATTTTACTTTCATCCTTATCTCTACAGGTTGTAAATCTCATAAAGATATTAGGAAATCTAAAACACAAAAATTGAAGTATATTCCCCATGAGTTCACTCCTTACAATGCGTTCACTATGTCGGCGTCCACCTGTTCCGCCCCAAGTTCCGCCGCCGTGTTCATCGCCCTCCGGCACCAGTTGTTGACCAGCAGGGGGAACGCCACCGAGTAGACTACCCCGTTCCGGGTCTGCCGCCGCAGTTTCGCCGCCAATGCCTCGCAGCCGCCGTCGTCTATCACCGCCTTC
>JAISPH010000196.1 GCA_031275035.1 Treponema sp. | reverse complement strand
AAGACCGCAGATCAGCATGGGCAATACGATGATGGTCCCGGTCGCCATGGCCTGCCCCCAGGCAATGCCGGTTTGGGTAATCAAAAGCGAAGCCGCCACCGGAACCGTCTGGGTTCTGTGTCCCGAGAGGACCGATGCAAAGACATAATCATTCCACGAGAACATCAGGCAGAGCACTGCCGTAGCCATAATACCCGGCAGAGCCGTGGGAATAGTTATATAGAGAAAGGTTTGAAATTTACTGTAGCCGTCCACCCGGGCCGCCTCTTCAATGGCAATGGGCACTTCCTTAAAGAAGATCAGCATCATCCAAAGGGCAAAGGGAAGGTTAAAAGTAGTATAGGCAAAGACCAGCCCCGGCATGGTTCCCACCATACCCAGCTTGGCAAAAATCATATAAAGGGGCAGGACCACCGCCGGGATGGGGGCCATCCGGGTACTGATGATCCAGAAGGAAATCGCCTGGGTTTTTTTGAATTTCCCCCGGGCAAGGGCGTACCCGCCAAGGCTGCCCAATATCAGGGAAACAATGGTGGAAAGCACCGAGGCTATCAGGCTGTTTGCCAGGAAGCGAGTAAAGTTCCCCCGTTTTGAAAACATAAACTGATAAGTATCGAAGGTCGGCTTAAAGATAAACTTTGGCGGCATGGAGAAGCTTTCCACCTCTGTTTTGACCGAAGCCATCCCCATCCAAAGAATCGGAACCAGGGTCCAGAGCAGAATGACGGCGGTCAGCAGATACAATACCAGACAGGTAACGGATTTCTTTTTCATGCCTAGACCTCCTCTTCCATCCGCATTCGCTTGACGAAGATACGGCCCAGCCGGGTAATAACCACAATCATAACCAATCCCAGAACAGCGGCCTTGCCAAAATCCTGGAAACGGAAAGCTACCTCCATCAGATGATATCCGGCAGTTTTGGTAGCGTCGGCGGGACCGCCCTGGGTAATAATGTTGATGGTATCAACATAGCGCAGAATATCCATGGCCCTTACCAGCAGGGCCACCAGGATGGTCCGGGACACCAGGGGCAGGATGATATGCGTCAGTTTCTGGAAAACATTGGCGCCGTCCACGGCCGCCGCTTCCAGAGTTTCCATGTCCAGGGACTGAAGTCCTGCAAAGACAATCAGAAAAATAAGAGGGGTCCACTCCCATACATCAATAAGGATCAATGCAACCATAGAAGCCACGGGTCTGCCGAATATCTCGTTGGCGTATCCCAAATGACTAAGCGCCCAGGCATACATTCCATAGGTGGAGTTGAGTATAAAACGCCCCAAAAGGCCCGCGACAATGGGAGCTACAAAGATGGGCAGCATGAGCAGGGTAAGAATTAAATGACTGCCTTTGGGCAGATGGTATACAATAAGCGCGTTTGTTACCCCAAACAAAAGTTCCAGCAGCAGGGCGGAACCGGCAAAGACAGCCGTCCTTCCCCAGGAAAACCAGAAGGTAGGATTTCTGAATATCTTAACCCAGTTTGAAAAACCTACAAACTTCGGCTCATCGATAGCGATGGTAAAATTAAAAAAGGTAAGATAGACCGTATAGATTAACGGGAAAAAACTGATGATCGCCAGGGCAACCAGAGCGGGGATCAGCATATAAAATTCGGTACGATCCTTTCGTATCAGGCGGCCTTGCTGCTGTACTGGCTTTTGCATTTGTCGGATCATGGGGACTCCCTGGACCGCAATAACAAAGCTGAATACTCCCGGGGAAGTATTCAGCTTTACTGCGGCTCCGCTTTACGGCAAGCGGCACACCGTTTTGGGACACTTCCAGAATCCCGGCCGGGATTCTGGAAGCGCCATTATAATGTTAAATCCCACGGGGCCCTCTGGTCAAGTTACTCAACAATGTCTTTTATTTGATTGTTGATCGCCCTCATGGCCCGTTCCGGCGTGGACTGATTAAGAATCATTCTGGAAAGTTCGGTGTAGATAGCCGTATCGATCTCGGGCCACTGGGGAATCTTGGGCCGGTTATAGATGCTGCCGGGAACCCAGGCCAGCTGAACCGGTCCTGCGGAAATAAGGTTGGGCATCTTCTGGGATTCCGGGGTCCCCGGAGTCATACCCGCTTTAACATCAGGCAGAGCATAGACCGAATGCCTGGTAGGAGTAGAGCCGCCCACCGGAGAAGTCAAACATTCATACTGAGCCTGGGGAGAAGTGGCCCAAACCAGGAAGAGCCATGCGGCCTTCTGTTCCTGCTCGGTGGCAAAGGAACTGATACCAATACCCGTACCGCCGTAGATGTTGCCGGTTCCTTTGGGTCCCTTGGGCAGGGGCGCCCATTTTACCTTGCCGACAACCTTAGAGGAGGTGGGGCTTTCAAAGGTAGCGGAAAATTCGGAGAATTCAGGAATCATCGCTATCTGGCCCGCCGCAAAAGCTTCCGCCACGCCGGCCCAGTCCCAGGAGGTGCTGCCGGGATGGGCGATGGAAAGCAGCTTCTGGTACATCGTAGCCGCCGCAATAGCCTCGGGAGAATCCAGATCGCCCTGACCCGGAGCGGCTGAACCCAGGATGCCTAAATCCCGGTTAACAAAATAATCGCCGCCATAGGACGCCAGCACGTTACTGAAATCGCACTGCAGGGAATCGTGCTGTTTGGCCATATGACCGGAACCGTACTGTACGCCCTGAATCTTGCCGGCCTTGACCTGCTGGTTAATCCAATCGGCCACTTCGTAGAACTGTTCCCAGGTCAGGTTCGGCCCGGGGGTCCAGTCATAACCCTTGGCGTCCTGGAAAGCCTTTTTGTAAGCTTCATTTTCAAAAATATCGGTCCGGTAAGCCAAAATAACCGTAGGACAGTCATAGGGAAGAGCATAGAGGGCATTTTTATTGCCGAAGTAACCGTCCACCTCCAACTGACTCACGAAGAAATCCTCCAGGCCGCCGGGAACCCGGGGCAAAGAGGTATCGTTGATAAATTTATTCAGATCCACCAGGTTCCGGTAATTCTTTGCAAGGATCTGGTGGGGATCCGCATAGATCAGCTGATACTTTGCGGACCTGGCATTGATATCCAGCGCCACTTTTTCCGCCACCACGGCAAGATCCGCCTGTTCTATATTAACGGTTATGCCGGTAGCGTCCTCAAAGGTGCTGATCGCCGCCGCCAGCGCCGTAGAAGGAGTGGTGTTTTCCGAAATAAAGTTAAGCGTCGTCCCGGCAAACTGCTTCCAGTCAAAACCGCTGGGGGCTTCAATCTTGGGCAGACCCTCTACCCAGCCGGAGAAAGGCGCCTCTACCAGGGGACCGCTGGCCCCCCCTGATGATGCGCCGCCGGTTTCACTCTTTTTGCCGCCGCAGGATATCAGCAGGGCAAAAACAAGCGCCGCCGCTAATGCCATAGTTCCTCTTTTCATTTTTTCCTCCATAAAAAAATATTCTTTACAAAGAACATTATATAAACAACTTCATAAAGACTGTACCTTGTATTCCATAGTATTGTCAAGAAAAATTTTACTTTTTTGAAAAAATGACTCTCCCCGCCGCAGAGCGCTTGTTGGCGAACCTTGGTTCGACAGAAACTGAAGTTTCTGAACAACTCAACCGGGGTTTCCAGGGCTTCCCTGGGGCGAATTGTATTCGCAGCCAGTCCGGTATGTAAGAACCGGCCTCTGCGGGGAGCTTCCGGGCGGGGTATCCTCATTATTTTTACCGGGACCCCCGATTTTAATTGCAATACTTAATAAAGTAGTTTATATATATTCTTAACATTCCGGCTTGATTCCGTCTGCGGGTCCATACCCAAGAACCCGCTCGCCGGCTCGCGGGGGAGCTGCTGGGGCGATTTGGACCTGGCAACGATTTATTTGTTGGGGGTATGGACACGCATAATATCCATCAACCCTTTCAGGGCTGGCAATTAGTAGTAGGATTTATGTGCCGCTATTCAGCGGCACGGAATTGTACCTTGCGGATCGATGATACCCCGCCGCAAGCTGCGATCTCTGCGGCGGGGAAAGTCATTTTTAAGGCAGCCGCGGACCTGCGGTCCGAGTCCATTAAGGAAGATATGAAAAAGGTCATCCCTGTAGAAAAACAAACCAACCGCAACCGTGTCTATCAACTGGTATACCAGCAGGGAAGCATCTCCAAGCCGGAAATCGCCGCCCGGCTGGGAATAAGCCTGCCAACGGCCATACAGAATGTAAAAGCCCTGCAGCAGGAGGGCCTGCTTCAGGAGGGAGTGGTACTTGAATCCACCGGCGGCCGTAAAGCTACTGCGGTTACCTTTATGAAGAATGTAAAATTCGCCGTCGGAACCGACATTGAACGGAACCACATCAGCATTGTTCTTGTTAATCTTGCCGGAGAAATAATAGAAAGCATCAGAATTGAAAAACCCTATGAAAATACCCCCGCTTACTATCTGGAAATGGTTCAACTGATAAAACAGCTCATTGCCGTTTCCGGGGTACGGGAAAACGCCATCCTGGGAGCAGGTTTTTCCATCCCCGGCATCCTCACCAGGGACGGCCAGATGCTTATCTATTCCCACGTGCTCCAGGTCTCAGCCCTCCAGTGTTCCACGATCAGCCGGGGGCTTCCCTATCCCGCGGAATTAAGCAATGACGCCAACGCCGCAGGCATTGCCGAAACCTGGCAGCGCAAATCCCAGGAAAATGCGGTATATCTGTCCCTGAGCGACTATGTGGGGGGAGCCATCTTCCTCAATAACCAGCTCTATCTGGGAGAAAATCAGCGGGGAGGCGAGTTTGGCCATGTTACCCTGGTCCGGGACGGCCTGCCCTGCTACTGCGGGCGTAAAGGCTGCGTAGACGCCTACTGCTCCGCCCAGGTTTTGTCCAGGCATACCGGAGGGAATCTGGGGGCGTTTTTTGAAAGACTCAAGGCGGGAGACAAAAGTTTACAAACCGTGTGGGAACAGTATCTGTCCTACCTCACCACCGCTGTCAATAATCTGGTAGTCCCCTTTGACTGCAAGGTGATTCTGGGAGGCTATCTGGGGGAATATCTTGAGTCATACCTTGATGAAATCCGGCGATCCGTCGCCGGGGTTACTACTTTTTTGGGTAATGAGGATTATATCACCGCATGTACCTACAAGAGAGAGGCGTCGGCGGTCGGGGCGGCGCTCCTGTATGTACGGCCTTTCATCAAACAACTATAGGAGGAAACCATGGTGATTCATGGAACGGGCTGCTGCCTGATGGACATTTTATACGCCCGGGGCGATTTTTCCACCGCCGCCTTTCAGGGGGCCCTTTCGCGGAAGGAAGGAGACGGGGGCCTTACGCCGGGGCGGCTGGTTTTTGCCGAAGATTTTGAACGTTTCATGGGCCGGCCCTACGAAAGCGCCCTTTCCCTGATAACCGGCGGCGCGGAGCCCAGTTCCCGCAACCTGGGGGGGCCCTCGGTGGTATCCCTGGCCCATGCGGCCCAAATGCTGGGGGACAAGGCCGAGGTACGGTTCTTCGGCATCCGGGGCGCCGACGCGCTGGGCGACTTTGTGGAATCCGCCCTGAACCGGCTTCCCTTCAAAGAGTACCGTCTTCTGAAAAAAGAAGAGCCCTCCCCCAGAACCGATGTAATCTCGGACCCCAGCTACGACAACGGCCACGGGGAACGGACCTTCATCAATCTTGTCGGGGCGGCGGGTTCTTTTCACCCTGAAGATCTGGAGGACCGCTTCTTTGACGCGGGCATCGCCGCCTTTGGGGGAACCGGCCTTGTCCCCCCCCTGCACGACGGCCTTACGGGCCTGCTCAGGCGGGCCCGTAAGGGGGGCGCGGTTACCCTGGTGAATCTGGTCTACGATTTCCGCAGCGAGATCACCGCCCCCGGCAAAAAGTGGAAACTCGGCGCCGGGGACGACGCGTATCCCTATATCGACATCCTCGTCGCCGACCGGGATGAAGCCCTGAAAACCTCCGGGGCCGCTTCGGCGGAAGAGGCCATCCGCTGGTTCCTTGACCGGGGGACGGGGGCGGCGGTTATCACCGAGGGGTCCCGGGCGGTCAGGCTGGCCGCGGGGAAGGGGGTCTTTGCCCCCCTGGAGCTGCAATCCATGCCGGTATGCGAAGAGGTCAACCGGGAGCTGGCCGCTCACCCCCAGCGCCGGGGGGATACCACCGGCTGCGGGGACAACTTCGCCGGCGGCATCATCGCGGGCCTGGCGGAACAGCTTGAGACGCTTCCCCGGGGAAAGGCGGATCTGCGGGAATGCGTTATCCTGGGGACCGCCGCCGGAGGCTTCGCCTGCTTTACCGTGGGGGGCACCTACTACGAGGCCCGGCGGGGGGAAAAGCGGGAAAAACTGGCCCCCTACATTGAGGCCTACCGGAAACAGCTTGCGGAGCTTTCAGCATAAGAAACAACGCCGGATGACACGCTCTGTTTGTTTCCGGCAGCCTTAACCCCGCCGCCGCGGGACCTCCCCTTGTCCCCCGGCGCCCAACGCGCCGTGTCGGACCTGTCCGTAGCCATTTTATACTTGTATAGAATCATTTTATACTTGTATAGAATCGTTTTATACTTGTATAGAACCATTTTATACATGTATAGAATCGTTTCATACTTGTATAGAATCGTTTCATACTTGTATGAAACCGTTTTGGACTTGTCCCGGATGATTCGGGAACAGTCCCAAATGGCCCGGGCCAAGGCCGGAATGACGCTCCCCGCCTTGAAAGGCGGGACTTGAGGCGGGATATATACGCAATACGTCTATTGCGGGGGAGGCAGATGTAACACGCATTCGCTTTACTTCCGGGAAAGGGCGGGAGTGAAGGGCCTGGGGCGATATATACGAACTGCGTCTATATGCGGGGCGGGGGCGGGCTCCTTGACCAATTTTGATCGTTCTTTTATACTGAGTTTCGCCTTTTCAGGGGTTTATTCGTGTTGAGGGTTTAATGCCCCGCCGGACCTTAGGTTCGGGCTCTGCCGTGGTTACAAAGGTATCAAACCCGAATACAATACCTTATGAGAACAGTCGTGCCCAGGCGTTCGTTTGCCGCTTCCCGGGGGAAGGACCGGGGGTCTGCGGCGGAACTGATTGGTTTTGGCCTTTGGGTTTACATTCGATTTTATGAACCTTTAAAATAGAGCCGTTAAACGGCAAGGAGATGTTCCCATGAAGCGGACCTATCAACCCAGCAAGGTTAAGCGTAACCGGAAATTCGGCTTCCGGGCCCGGATGAAAACCCGGGGAGGGCGGCTGATATTAAAGCGCCGCCGGGCTAAGGGCCGGTATAAACTGAGCGTTGCCGACGAGAAAAAGCCCTATTAGGCGGGGCGCAGCTTCCCGGTTGTCCGAGGATGCGGATTTTTCGGTTTCGTAAACCGGAGCGGTTAAAGAAAAGGGGCGAAATACAGGCGGTATTTAGCCGGAGAAGGGGTGTTACCTGTCCGGGCGCTAAATTGTTTGTTTTAGAAAACGGGTTGTCCTATAACCGGATTGCCTTTACCCTGGGACGAAAATTCGGAAATGCGGCGGAACGGAACCGCTCCCGGCGGGTCAGCCGGGAAGCGTACCGGTATCTGCGGCACAGCCTGAAACCCGGTTATGATCTGGTTTTACTGGTTTATCCTGGAAACGATTCTTTTGTAAAACGGATGGAACAGTTAAAGCTCCTGTTTTCCAGGGCGGGTTTACGCCTGCCGGGGGATGGCGTGTAGTGGTTTTTCTGCGGAGCCTGGTTCTTCTGTTGATCCGGTTCTATCAGAGAGCTGTTTCCCCCCATCTGCCCGGCGGCTGTAGATACTATCCAAGCTGTTCCGCCTATACTTATGAGGCGGTGGAACGCTACGGTTTATGCCGGGGCCTTTTTCTGGGGCTTAAACGGATTCTGCGCTGCCATCCCTTTCATCCGGGCGGTTATGACCCGGTACCCTAGCTGTCCGGAGGGGATTACCAGATAATTTCCCCCATCCGCAGGTTTTGTCCAAATTAAAGCCTGCGTACAAGGAGTTCCATGGAAAAGCGAACCTTACTGGCGGTCGTGCTTTCGATCATAGTTATTACCGTATTTTACATAATCCAGGGGGTATTCTTTCCCCAGCAGCGGCAGGCTGAAACGGCGGAACAGCCCGCTTCCCAGCCTGTCTCAACCCCGGCTCCGGCTCCCGCTTCCATTCCGGCTCCTGCCCCTGACCCCGGAGCGGCGCCTTCCGCCGCCGCGGAAACCGGTACGGAGACGGCTCCGGATACGGGTCCCGGCGTTGAAGAGCGGGTAACCATTACGGTTCCCGACAAAGACGGCAGAGAGCTGGTAACGGCGGTGCTGACCAACAGCGGCGGGGATATGGTCTCCTATAAGTTACGGCAGCACCAGGACCGGAAAGATTCTGTCGAGATGATACTGCCCGGCGCCTCCGAATCCCATGCCTTTACCGTGGCCTTCGGCAATATGGACGCCAGGCCGGCGGCCGATTTTTTCACGGTAAAACGGATCTCCGATTATGTGGTTGAATTTTACCGGGACTTTACGGTTCCCGCGGGGGGCAGCTTCAGGCTGACAAAGCGTTACGAATTTAAACCTAACGAGTATATGTTTGAACTGGCGGTATCCCTGGACGGGGGCTATTCGGTACAGGCCTTTAATTTCGGCGGCGCCGCCTATACCCTGGAATACGGACCCCAGTTCGGGCCCCAGTTTGAAAAGCTGGATCAGCGCTACGAGTACCGCCACTACTACACGAATATAAACAACAAGCGGAAGCAGGAAAAGGTAAATGATAACAACCCCACGGTGATAAGCTCCCGGGTTTCCTGGGCGGCGATAGCGGGTAAGTACTTTACTTTTATTGCCATCCCCGACAACACCCAGTACGAACTGGCCTTTTCCACCAAAGCGGCGCCCGGAATTCCCAGCGCTTCCCGGTTCTATATGATACGTCCGCCGCTGAACAGTTCCAGAACCACCGATGTTTACCGTTTCTACCTGGGTCCCAAGAGCCAGAACGCCCTGGCGGTTTATGACAACGGCGACAACAGCTTTAAGCTTCAGGGTATGCAGCTTGCCAGCGTGGCCAATACCAGCGGCATCCTGGCTCCCCTGGAATGGCTTTTGAAACAGCTTTTGATGATCTTCTTCCGAATCGTTCCCAACTACGGAGTGGCGATCATCCTTTTGACCCTGCTGGTAAAGCTTTTGATGTTCCCCCTGACTAAGAAGAGTTCCGAGTCTACGCTGCGGATGCAGACCCTTTCCCCGAAAATCCAGGAGATACAGGCAAAGTACAAGGATAATCCTGCCAAGATGAACTCAGAAATGGCGGAGCTCTACAAGCGGGAGGGGTACAATCCCATGTCGGGATGTCTGCCCATTGTCCTGCAGATTCCCATCTTCTTCGCTATGTATAACCTCTTTAACAATCACTTTGATCTCCGGGGAGCCATGTTTATTCCCCGGTGGATTCCGGATCTGTCCCTCCCCGAATCGGTGTTCAGCTTCGCTCCCTTCCGGCTGCCCCTTTTGGGCTGGAGCGATATACGGCTCCTTCCCTTTATCTATGTGGGGTCCCAGCTACTCTATGGAAAGGTAACCCAGACCCCGGATCAGAAGGGCAATGCCCAGATGAAGATGATGCTCTATGCCATGCCCATTATCTTTTTCTTTATCCTCTACGATGTACCTTCGGGCCTGCTCCTTTACTGGATCATGTCCAATATATTAACCATGGGACAGCAGCTGATCATCAACAAGGTCATGGCGGGAAAACGGGCCGCCGCGGCGCTGGAGAGCGAACCGGCGCCGGTGATTGCCCCCAGGAAGAAAAAGAGACGGTAGGGACGCTGGGGCCCCTTTGGTTTTTAGAGGCCGGGTCAGGATGCCGCTGTTTTGTTATGAGGGGAACCCCTGGAAACCCCGGTTGGGCTTTCAGAGGTTCCCCGGAGAAAATCGTTAATTCTTTGTTAAGGAATTACGGCACGGTGATTTTCTCCAGGGGGTAAGAAAACCTCTAAAAACTTCAGTTTTTGGAGGTTCATTGGGGTAACTTCATTCGCTAGGAGCGATTATGGTATATGAATTTGAAGGCCGCACTGAAAAAGAAGCCATCGACAAGGCGGCGGAGGAACTCAATCTCGATAAAGACGGCTTCGATGTGGAGATCCTGGAAACCCACCGTTCCGGGTTGTTTAAAAAAGGATATGTCAGAATCCAGGTCCACACGGATCAGCCTGTCCAGGTAAAACCCAGGGAGACTGAAACCGGGACCGCCGGAAGCGTACAGCGCAGCCAGGCTGTCTACGGGGAACCGGAGGCAAAAAATGATTTTGAGCAGAAGCTTGTCGATTTTATTGAAGGCCTGATTGACCGCATGGGGTACGGCGGCAGGGCTTCGGTGCTCTTCCGGGAGGACCGCAAGATAGGCCTTAAAATCGAATCGGATTATTCTTCTATCCTGATTGGAAAAAAGGGCAAAAATTTGGATGCGCTTCAGCTTCTGGCTAATATCTATGCGGGCCGTCAGGGCCGGGAGGATATCCGGGTTATTCTGGACAGCGAGAATTACCGTATCCGCCGGGAGGAATCCCTGGTACGGCTGGCCTATACGGTAGCGGACCGGGTCCGGGAAAACCGGGGCTCCATCCTCCTTGAACCCATGAACCCCTTTGACCGCCGGCTGATCCATACTACGCTGAACGATATTGCCGATGTGGAAACAAAGAGTGAAGGCGAAGGGCTCTACAAGCAGGTCCGGGTTTACTACCGGGGTACGCGTTAATGAACAAGCGGCATTTTGGCGCCCTTCTGTTCTGTCTCCTGATCTTTGCCGGGGCCTCCGTCTTTGCCGCTTCCTTGGAAGACCTCGTCGGATCGGAGCGGGCTGACCAGCTCCGCCGCAGGGAAACCCTGGCCGAAATTCAGCGGGAAAACATCAGTCCCCGGCTCATTCCCGGAGACAGCAGCCTGTGGAACATGGTGGACGGCATGATACAGAGTCTGTCGCCAAGCTTTTTCGTGGAGACCCTGTATCTTTACCGCAAGCCCCCCGGTTCCGCCCCCGCCTGGAGTGATGCGGAGCGGACCGCCCTGTATAACGAGGTTCTGGCCCTGAGCAGTTTGGCGGGGCTCCAGTACTATTCGGCAAGCCGCGGGGAAATGCGTACCTTCTACGAAACTTCCAGCGTGGTAGACGGCCCCGATGGCAGGCGGAAAACGGCGGACCCTGTTTTTGCCAGCCCCCCTGCGGAGCTTACCGTTTATGCCCGGCAGAAGGATCTTTCCTTTGGGGACAATGTATATCGTTACGACTACTATGCCCGGCGGGATTCTTTTGTCTTTGTGCAGGAGAATCTTACCGCTATGAATTACGGCATCATTCCGGCGGTGGGCAGGAACAAGCTCCGTTCCATGGTAGCGGCTATTGACGCCGGGGATTGTCTTTTGCTTTACGCCGTTTCCATGGCCAGGGCGGCGTCTCTGCCCGGCATGAGTGAAAGAGTGGGCCGTTCCTTTTCCACCCGCGCCGAAGCGGTTCTTAACTGGTTTACCGGTCAGGCCGACAAGGCATTCGGCAGAATCCGCCTTTAGGGACACGCTGAAAACCCCCGGCCGGGTTTTCCAGCGTCCTCTTAGCGGCAAACTACAGGGATATTACCTGCCAGATCCGCTCTACCCGTTTTAGATTAGATGAAGTTTTAAGGATAAGTTTGTACTGTCCCGGTTCGGTAAAGACAACCGGATCGACGGTAAGGGTTTCCCCGGTTTTAAGTTCTATCCGGTCCTGGCGCAGGGTTTGTACCTTGGCGGGATCTCTGTCCATTTTGTAGAAGAGCAGAACAAAGATTCCATCACTGCCGGTCTCGTTGGTAAGAGCAAACTGGAGACCGCTTCCCAGGGCGGCGGGAATTTTATCGGCGTAAAGGGACTGCCGCCGGGTAATGGAAAGTCCCACCAGTTCAATTGCCGGGCCCCGGGGGCCGGGGGGGACCGCCGGGCCGGAACCGCCGCCGCTTTCCGCGGGAATGCCGGGAGAAACAGCGCCGGCAGATACTGCGGGAACGGCGGCGATAAAAGTCCGGGCCCCGATAATCCGGGGGCCAAAGTACCGGTCGTTTATGGGCGAGATAATTACCCCCGTTCTGGGTCCTGCGGATACGGCATGAATCAGGGCGCCGTCTTCCGTGAGGATGGCTACATGGCTCGGCCTCTCTCCCACGGTGTTAAAGACAATTACGTCCCCGGGTTTGGCGGCGTCCATACTGACGGAGCTGCCGGCGGACCAGA
>JAISPH010000005.1 GCA_031275035.1 Treponema sp. | reverse complement strand
CAGCGTTATCTATGGGAATACGGCGCAGGGCGGAGGAGCGGCGGGTATTTACAACGTCGCTTATGATCCGTCGACGCCGGTCATCAGCTACAGCCTCGTGCAGGGCTCAGGGGGGAGCGGTTCCTGGGACCCCGAAGCCGGAACCGATGGGGGAAACAACCTGGATGAGGACCCGAAGTTTGTGAATCCTGATCCGGCGTCTTCCGGTTCACCAAAAACCGGGGGGAGTTACCTCCTTACGGTGGAGAATGTCGGCACAATATATGAGATAGTAAGCCCGGCCGTCAACGCGGGGGACAATAACAGCTATCCCAACACCTGGGCGAAATGGGAAGCGCTTACCGGCGCGGGAGGTATAAGTACCGAGGAGAAGTACAACACCTACATTGCCCCGCATATTGGCAATGACCTTGACGACCATATCCGCATACAGAATCCGGCCGAGGGAGGGATAATAGACATGGGTGCCTACGAGAACGGCTAAGGCGCGGACGCCGCTAAGGAAGCACTGATTTACGCGAATGCGCGTAAATCAGTGCCGTTGCCTTGCTTAGACTAACAGTATAAAACAATGCCCGATGGGCGGCTCGGGTTGCGGCGTGGTTCTTTGACCAGCCGTATAAACCGGTCATCTAAAAGGAGTTTCGTCCATGTCGTTACTGAGAAATCTTTTAATCGGGTTGGTTCACACCCGGCGGAGCCGGTTTGGGAGGCGCGAAAGGTCAGGCGGCTTTTTCGGTATAGTTCACTACCGCTATCTCGGTAAGGGGCGAGTCCCGAATGGACTGAACAATCCGCTCAAGCTGGCGGGCCACATCGTCGTTATAGGAGACTTCGCCGCACTGATCGCAAATTCGGGCCGGCACGTTTTTAATAATGATAATACAGTTGCCGGTATCGGTCGTAAAAGTGGAAAAACCGTTCCGCGTTTTGCCCTTGCACATGAAACAGATCATTTCGTCTCCTCCCGCCGGGTTCTAAAATCTGCCGACCATTCAGCCGGATTCGGAAAGTATGCGGTTATAAGCCATAATTCCGTACCGCTAGAACCGCAGACAACATGCAGATATTTATTTTCCGGCGTTAATCCTAAAACCAGGCAGCTTGGAAATGGGTAATCCGTTGGATATTGTTCAATTATTTCACCGTTGCTCAATGCACTCACCACATGGTCAATGTGTATACTTCGCCGGAAAAGCCGGTCAAGAATATGATTTGTCCAGCGTAATTGCCGCTCCTGGCAATAGCGGACAATATCCTCAATAACCATACTATAACCATAGCAGAGAAAAGGAGTTTCGTCCATGTCGTTACTGAGTAATCTTTTAATCGGGTTGGCCGCGGGTCTTTTGTTTGCCTTCCTCTATGCGGCGGGGGTTCTGGGGCCCCTGGAAGAACGGCTCTACGATTTTTTCCTCCGGGGCAGGCCGGAACGGGAACGGATTGATAATGTGGTCTTCCTCGATGTGGACGATGCGGCGGTGGCCTACAACGGGGTTTTTCCCTGGCCCCGGTCGGTCATGGCGGATGGGTTCATCCGGCTTAAGGAATACGGGACCCGGGCGGCCATACTGGATATTGAGTTTATCGACAAGGGCCCGGCGGGGATAGATACGGTCTACTTTGACCGGGACTTCCCCGCGGATTTTGATAAGACCTTTTTTGAAATCGGCGCCAATGTGTCCGATCTGCTGGAAGCGGTTCAAAGCGGCAGGATCAGCCGGACCGGGGCGGCGCAGTACGGGGAAGAACTGCTGGGGCTGATCCGGGCCGGGGGGCAGGACCTGTTTCGCCGGGCTTCGGCCATAGCCAGGGACAACGATGTCTACCTGGCCCAGGCCTCGGCCCTCTTAGGGCATACCTGGTCTACCCTCAATTTACAGGCCCTGCCCCTGAGCGGGGAACAGGCGGAGCGGCGGCCCCTGGCGGAGGCAAAGTTTGCCTACCCGGTGGATGCCGCTCCCGGCGCCCAGGGGGGAGTCAACGTGGACCTGCTTCCGGCGATTCCCTCTTTTTCAGAGGCCGCCCGGGGCGCGGGTTTTACCAACGTACAGATTGATGAGGATGGGGTCCGGCGGCGGATCTACCTGGCCCAGAAGGTTGCCGATCACTGGTATCTCCAGCTTGCCTTTGCGCCCCTGATGGAATACCTGGGCAATCCCGAAATCCGCCTGGAAAAACGGCGGCTCATCCTAAAAAACGCCCGGTTCCCCGGCAAGGCCGCCGGCAAGGCCGAGGTCCGCGACCTCGCCATCCCCCTGGATATTGAAGGCCGGATGATGCTGGACTGGCCTAAGACGAATTACCGGGACAGTTTTACCCATGTGTCCTTTGCAGAATTCTCCCAACTGGAAGAATATGAGTCCCAGATGGAACAGTACCTCACGGCCCTCCTGGAAACGGCGGATCTTGCTTTTTTTGCCCAGTTTGACGAAAGCCTCTCCCCGGTCTACCACATCGTCTACCAAAGCGGCGGGCTTTTCCGGGAGTCCCGGGAAGCCCTGGGCCGGGCCCTGGCGGAGGGGTCCGATGATGAGTTTAACCGCCGCCTGGCCCTCCGGGATGAAGCGCTGGCTCTGCTCCAATCCCTTTCGGATATTGGGATAGGCCCCAAGGCCCTGGTCCTGGCGGAAACCCTGGGGCCGGAGTACCCGGAGGACGCCGAATTTATCCGGGAAGAAGCGGAGTATATCGCAGAGTTGGCGGGATACCTTGACAGGGCGGCAGAGGAGTACGGGAACCTGCAATCGCGGCTGCGGGAAAGCTTTGCGGGTAAATTCTGCATCATAGGCCGGTCCGATACGGGGACCACCGATATTGGGGTTAATCCCTTCTACAAGGAATATGTCAATGTCGGCACCCATGGGGTGGTGCTGGATACGATTCTGCGGGAATCCTTTATCATCCCCCTCCATCCCCTGTGGAGTATGGCGCTGTGCCTTGTGCTTGCCCTCTTCTTTATGCTGGTCCTCCGGGGCCTGCGGCCCGTACTCCGCGCCGGATTCGGCATTGGCGGCATTGTCCTTTTCGGGGCCCTCTGTTTTATCATCTTCCGCTACACCGGCGTATTCATCGGCCCCCTGGGGCCGGTTCTGGCCGCCGCCGTGGCGGTCATAATCCGGGAACTGGTTTCCTACATGGTTTCGGAGAAGGAAAAGCAGTTTATCAACCGGGCCCTTTCCACCTACGTTTCCAAAGAGGTGGTGGCGGAGCTGGTGTCCAATCCCTCGCTCTTGCAGTTGGGAGGCAGCAAGCGGCAGATGAGCGCCATCTTTACGGATATCCAGAGCTTTTCCACGATCTCCGAACAGCTTGACCCGGA
>JAISPH010000231.1 GCA_031275035.1 Treponema sp. | reverse complement strand
CGCCGGTCCCCGGACGGGGGAATCCCGTAAAATACCGGGCTTCAAAATTAACCTCCTTTTCCCCGGCCTTATAAAACACGGCTCTGTATGTTTCTTCAGGCCCTGCGCCGGACATTCCTTCCACGGAACCGCCGGTTTCCCCTTTTAAGGTATACGATACGGGAACGCCGCCGAAGATACGGTTAAAGGCGGCGATTATTCCGGGCCGGGAACGGTAGTTGTAGATCAGGTTCAAGGCTCCATCGCCCGATAGAGCCTCCCCTGCGGCGGATTCTTTGAAACCGGCGGCGTTCCGGAAACTTTCCGCCAGTTCCCGGAAAACCGATACATCGGCGCCCCGGAAACGGTAGATGGACTGCTTCTCGTCGCCCACAAAAAACATTTTATCCGGCGAAAGATCCTGCGGACCGGGGAGCTCCGGCTTATCCCGTCCGGGTTTTTCCGCAAGAAGAAAGATTAGATCCCGCTGGAGCCGGTTATTATCCTGAAACTCATCGATCATCACCGCCCGGAACTGATCCTTATACACCTTTCGTATGTCCGGGTATTCGATCAAGGCGTCTACCGCAAGGTGGGCAATATCGTTGAAGCTTAAAATCCCCGCCTCCCGTTTCAGCCGGTTGCAGAGGGTCTGAAACTCGTCCATCAGGGGAAAGACGGATCTGATGATACCCCAGTGGAGGGCGGTATTGGCGATGGTTTCCAGATCGCCGTAGAAGTCCCGCAGCTCATTAAGATAAGCCTTGACTTCTCCGTACTGTCCGGATCTTGCGCTGCTGTGGCTGAGGCTTTTGATTGCAAAAAGATATTCAAAATAACGGGCGGCCTGTTTCCGCAGAACGCTTCCCGGCCCGGTTTCCCCGGAATCCGTCCCTCCTCCATCCTGCAGCAGTTCATCAATGCCGGGAGCCGGAGGCAGGGGATCCCCCAAAAGGGCGCCCAGGCTTTCGTAAAATTTTGCCCGGGGAAGCCCGGCCCATGCCGGCCGGATAGAGCCAATCAGATCCGCCGCCTTTTGGGTCTTTGCCTTCCATTGGCGGCGTATCTCCTCTCCCTGAATCTGTATAAAACGGCCAAAGTCCAGGGGCCGGGAGACGGGGCTGTACCGGAGGGCGGTCTCGGCGAAAAGTTCTTCCGCCACGGTACGGATCTTTCTATCCGCCAGCAGAACCTGCAGGCTGGGATTATCCCGGTGATTTAACACAAAGGGAAGGCTCGCCTCCATGGCCAGATCCCGCACCGCCGCATCATCACACTTAAAATCGGGACGGATTCCGTAATTCCGGGCGGCGGTCCGGGCCACTGCGGCGCAGAATGAATCCAGGGTGGATATCCTTGCCTTATAAAAATCCGCCACCGCTGTCCGGGCCCGCTCATTATCCTGGGAGACAAGCAGCTCGTAGATACGGCTGTACATTTCGGTTACCGCTTTGTTGGTAAAGGTAAGGGCCAGGATCTGATCCACCTTATAGCCCTTTTCCATAATCAGCCATGCATAGCGGGACGCCAGCACCCTGGTTTTGCCGGAACCGGCGCCGGCGGCGACCACCGCATTAAACTCCGCGGCGGCGGCCTTCCGCTGCCGCGGGTCCAGTCCGGCGAGGGCTGCTTCACCGGACATAGGCGGCCTCTCTGGGGGGGACATTCAGGAAAAAGCCGGTACGGCAGAGGGTCCTGTAATCGCAGTCAAGGCAGTTCTTCAGGCTGAATGTCCTGGGGGCAAAGTCCATCCCCTCCACGGACCGGCGGAACTGTTCAAGCTTTTTCTCCAGGGTGTCCAGGGTTTTCTGGTACTCATCCCGGGTATGGCCCCGTTTCCTTCCGGGGGAACCTACCACCGCGGCAATATCATGGCTGTTGATGATCATAAAACAGGCCCCCGCCGTCTTTAGGCCGGTCTGTTCTTCGTAGAGCTTGATGTACAGAGGAATCTGAAAATCGCTGAGGCCGTCGTCCTCCGTTCCGGTACTGGCCTTTTTTGAATGACTGCCCCCGGTTTTATAATCGATGATCACCGCCTCATCGCCGGGGGAAACCGAAATCCGGTCTATGATTCCATTGAGCAGCATCCCCCCTTGTTCCAGGCACAACCTTCGCTCCAGGGCCTCCACGGTATAGCCGTCAAAATACTTCGCCTCCGTCTTTAAAAGAACGCTCAGTCTTTTAACAATCGCCGCGGACTGGGAAACCAAAAGGGGGACCGCCAGGGGGCCCTGAAAGGCCTGGTACTGCCGGGCGGCAAGGGCGGTAATACGGACCAGCCGGGAACGGTAATCGTCAATATGGGCGGACTGAAAGGAACCATCCTGTTCCCGAATCTCATAAAAAAGATTCCTCAGTATCTCATGGTAGAGGAGCCCCAGGGAGGCGTCGTCCAGCAACTGCGCTTCCAGGGAAAATGGTTCAAGGCAAAGAATCTTCCGGTAAAACCAGAAGGCGGGACACATAAAGAAGGGGTTAAGATCCGCCGTGGCGGAAACTTTTATCAGCCGTCCCGGTTCATCATACTGCCGGGCGGCCATTCTTTTGCGCAGCAGTTGACGGCAGGGCCCCGATGCGGGAAAAGGGGCCTGGAGCAGATTGAAGCGTCTCGGCGGAAAACTCCCCCCCAGGGCGGCCTGCCAGCGCCTAAAACCTTCCTGCTGTACGGGGAAAAGCTTTGCCGGAAAAGTATGCCCGCCGCCGTTTCCCGCCGCCCCTCCGGTTTCGGCCGCCGGTATGGACGCCGCCGGCATGGACGCCTCATGCAGGCCGGTCCACCAGGCCCGTTCCTCAATAAAGGGATCGGCCGGCGGCGGCGGAGCCTCAATGGTATTGCCGGCAAAGTAACTGTGGGGAATGGCCCAGCCGGAAAAGCTTTCCCTGGATGCGCTGATCCGGGTATAGGGCCTGAAGGACCTCCAGCCCCGGAGCCGGTAAAGGCGGAAAAACGAGGCCGAAGCGTCGGTATCCGCCAGGCCAAGGCGGCTCCGTTTATCCTGGCGCAGAAAACGGAGGGGCTGGTACAGCACCGTGGCGGCATCCTGGGATGCGTTCAGCAAAAAGTGGCAGCTAAAGGGAGCCGCCGCCGCAACCCGGTACCGGAAGATGTTTACCCCGGCCTCCCGGCGCTGGGGTACGTACTGCTGTCCCTGCAGAATGGAAAGATAAAAGGCAAGGGGCGAAGCGGGAATAAGCCCGGGATACTCCTCTTCAAGCTGGATCAGGGCGGAAAGCTCCTCTATACAGCGGGCCAGAACCGCATTCCCTTCGCCGCTGACCTTATCCCCGGAGAAGAATCCATCGCCCCGGGACCAGGCTTCCCAGGAGGGAAGGGGCCCGGCAGCGCGCCCGCCGGCCTGTTCGGAGCTTCCATGCCCGCTGCCTTCAAGCGCCGGTTCTTCCCGGGTTTTCCAGATCCGGCCCCGAAAGGCAAAGTAACGGCTGCGGATCTCCGTAAAACTTGAAGAAGCGGCAATGGATCTTAGGGCGGATTTTAACCCGGCATAGTAGCGGCCCAGACTTTTTTCCGCGCTGGTCCTGAAAGCCCCGGTCCAGACATCCACAAAGCGGCCTCCTTCAGCATAGCCCGACACGCAGTTGTTTCTAATGCCGAATTCAATCAAGGCTCTGTTTAGTTCGGGATAACGCCAGGGCAGATGGTCATTCAGGATAAGGGCCTTCAGGGAAGAAAAGGAAAAATTATTGGCGGTACAGCCGCCGATCAGCGCAAAAAGCCTTCCCGCTCCGTACTCGCCCAGGGACTGCCCCGAATGGCGGTGAAAGGGAACATTGTAGAGGGATAATTCCCGGAGCAGATAGGGTTCCATGTCCTCAAGTCCGGGCACGCTGATCGCCATCTCCTCATAGGGGATCTTCTCCTCTTCGTGGAAGCGGCGGATCTCCAGGACGGCGGACCGGATCTCTTCCCGGGCGGAATTGTAGAGCCCCAGGGTTCCGCCGGAACCGGGCGGGACCAAACCGGTATCCGCCGAAACGCCGTCCTCTGCGGCGGGGCCGGGGGCTTCCTTTCCGGCATGAACCAGCCGGACCGGCGGAACCGTCAACAAGGCCTCGTATTCGTCAAAATCATCAATCGCTTCGGGAAAAAAGATGATATAGCTGTGTTCCCTGTCCCGCAGGGGCGGTTTTTCCCAGGAAGGCTCAAACAGCTCATACCTGTCAAGAAAGGCGGCATACTCCCCCTTGATAAGTTCCAGGTCGTGATCTTCGTCATCGTTCCGGTAGGCTGCAGCCTGGGCCCGCTTTGATTCCCAAAACGCCAGGGACGGCAGCAGCGCCGCCAGAGACACGGCGAAGACCGCCCCCTCCGCGGCAAAGGCCGGCGGCACAAGGGAACGGAAGGGAAACCCCGCTTTCCCGGTTTCGCCCGCCGGACCGGAATGTCCGCCGGTTTTGACAAGGGCGGCGTTTTTTTTAATCATAGCCTCCGCAAAAAGCCGGCGGACAACGCCGCTTACGGGCCGCCGGCCCCGCACCTCCGCCCGGACTACCTTTTCCTTAAAACGGTCCCAGGCTAGAAAACGATCCAGGGCAATAGAGCGGGTCCCCGTAAAGAGACAGGCCTTCCTGGCCCAAAGGGAGGAAGCGGTTTCGGAGGGGAAGACAAAACGGACCCTGGGGTTGGCAATTTCCTCCGCCAGGATCTCTAAAACGGGATTCATGGATGGATCAGTATACCATACGAAAGGGTAGAGAGAGGAGAGGGAAGGGCTAAAACGAGCCTCCACGGAACAAGATCCGGGGTATTAAACTAAACTTTCGAATAACCGCGAACGGCAGGAACAGACACGAACTTGTCGTTCGAAAGTCTTGAGTTTGCTCGTGTTTTTCGTGTGGACCACGTCTAACCACCCCCCACTCCCTGCTTCTCACTCCCCCCATCCCCGGAAATGAAACGAATGCGTGTTACATCCATCCGCTCGGCGTATAGGCGCAGTTCGTTTAACCGCCCCCAAACCCCGCATATATGTGTATTGCGTATATATCGCCCCAGACCCTTTACTCCCCACTCGTCCCCGGAAATGAAACGATTCATGTTACATCCGCCCGGCGTATAGGCGCAGTTCGTTTAACCAGCCCTGCCCGGCATATATACGTACTTCGTATACATCCCGCCCTCCCCGCCTATATACGAAGTTCGTATATATCGCTGTTTCAGCGTTTATAGACGTATTGCGTATATACCGCCCCTCTTCCCCGGTAAAGGCCGGACCCACCGGTAAACGCCTCATTCTTCTCCTGTTCGTGAGCTTCGGGCAGGCGGCATACGACCCTTCGGGTCGTTTTCCGAAAGGTATGGATTAAAATGGGCGCTATCGCGCCCGGCGTCATCCGTACTGT
The DNA here is from genome assembly GCA_031275035.1 of Treponema sp. The sequence goes on along the minus strand of JAISPH010000231.1, from coordinate 5,385 downwards.
CGGCGTTCATGCCGTTCGTGGTTTAGTTTCTTCTTTCAAAACCGGCGGGGGTTCAGCGTTTCCCGTCTTTCTGTCTTTTGCCGATCCGGCTGGACACGGCGTAGAGCCCCAGGGCCAGGGCCGGGGGAAAGCCCAGCAGGACCGTCGCCGGAAGGGCCCCCAGGCCCTGGATGCCGAGACCGGCCAGTTCAGCCGCGGCAAAGAGCAGGGCCGCCGCCACGGTTCCCCAGACAGTACGGAAACCCAGGTATACCGCGGCCAGGGCTATCCAGCCTCTGCCGGCGCTTCCCCCCGGCGTATAGGCCCCAACCCTGAAGGTCAGGGCCGCTCCGGCCAGGGCGGCAAGGAAGGCCGCCGCCGCCCAGGCCCCTTCCCGGTACAGCCCGGTACGGATTCCCCGCTCCAGGGCGGCCTCCGGGGAACGGCCCGCGGCCCTCAGCCTGAGGCCCAGGGTGGTCTTGCCTGTTACCACGGCGGCGGCGGCGGCGCAGATCCAGGACAGGTAGACATAGGGCAGATGTCCCGAGAGGACGGGGCCCAGCAGGGGCAGATCCCCGATGAAAGGAATCCGTACCGGCCCGTATACAATGGAGCCGGGATTCCGCAGCACCCCCCCGGTCCCGAACCATGCGGCGGAGAGGGAACCGGTAATTCCTCCGGCGGCAAGGTTCAGGGCCAGGGCCGCGATAAAGGGATTGGCTCCGGTTCTGCGGACAAAACAGGCCAGGGCCCATCCGGCGGCGGCCATGATGAGGCCGCTTGCGAGGCTGCCCCAAAAGACGGATCCCGTCTTTCCGGCGATGATCCAGGAGCAGAAGCTTCCCAGGGTCATAAACCCTTCAATAAAAATCCCCAGCGTCCCGGCCAAATCCGTAACGAGGGCGCCCAGGGCGGCCAGCAGCAGGGGGGCGGCGGCGGTAAGGAGGCTGTCAATCACCGGCGGCCTCCCGGCGCTTTCTGCCGCGGACCGGCGGGAAACGCAGAAATGCCGGGCCGGTAAAGCGGACCGTGGCCAAAAGCAGGACCGCCGCCTGAATAAAGGCGGTGGTTTCAAGCTTGAGACCCTGGGAGAGAAGGGCCGCATCGGAACCGGCCTTGAGCCAGCCGAAGATCAACGCCGCGGGGATCAGCGCCAGGGGCCGGTTCCTAGCGATAAGGGCCGCCGCAGCGGCATTCCAGCCCAGCCCGCCGGGGAAACCCAGGTGGCAGAGCCCGTAGGTTCCCGCCACGGCGAAGAATCCCGCCAGGCCCCCCAGGGCGCCCGATACGCCGAGGGCCGGAATCCAGCAGCGTTCCGGGGTAATGCCGCCAAAACGGGCAAAACCGGGATCGGCGCCGGCGATTCTAAAACGGTAACCCCAGCCTGTTTTATTGATGAAAACCCATCCGGCAGCGAGCAGGAGCAGGGCGAAGACCAGCGAGACGGAAAGGCTTGAAGGGGGAAGGAGCCGGAAGAGCCGCCGGGAAGGTTCAAACCGGGAGGAGGCCAGAAGATTCCCGGAAGGGTCCCGCAGGGGGCCGGCGATAAGATAATCCCCCAGGGGGGTGAGGGAAGCGGAGAGCAAAAAGGAAGTGATAAGTTCATCCGCTCCAAGGTATCTTTTCAGGATACCCGAAAGGGCGCCCATGGAAGCCCCCGCCGCGGCGGCGCAGAGGGCGGCGACGATCAAGAGGATCCCGTCCTTCCCGGTTCCGCCCCCCGAAAGGAGCGCCGCCGACGCCGCTATGCCCCCGATGTAGATCTGTCCCTCTCCGCCCAGATTAAAACAGCCCCCCCTGAAGGCTATGGCAAAACCCAGGGATGCGGTAAGGAGCAGGGCGATGCTGTCCAGGGTGTTTCCGGCGAACCAGGCCGAAGACCAGGGGAGGACAAAAAAGGCCCCTATAGCCTCTCCCGGTTTTGGAACATTAACAACAATGAGCAGCAGGATCAGCAGGACCGCCGCTCCCACGGCGGCAAGCGCCCCCAGGGCGGCGTCGAAACCGGGAAGCGCCGCAGGACGGCCCCTTTCCGCCGGGGAAAAAAGCCGCTTCACCGGCCGCCCCCCACCATGGCCCGGCCTATCCGTTCCCTGACACCCTCGCCGGGGACGGAGGTTTCGGCGGGTTTCATCAGAATATGATCCGAAAACAGGCCGTTCCGCAGAACCAGGATCTCATCGGAGAGGGCGATAAGCTCATCCACATCGGTGGAGAAGATGATAATTCCCCCGCTTTTTGCCGCGGCCCGGAGTTCTTCCGCCAGCCTGTCCCGGCTTTTCCGGTCCAGTCCCCGGCCCGGTTCCGACAGAACCAGAACCGCGGCCTGCTCCGCCAGCTCCCGGGCCAGGGCGGCGCGCTGCTGCATACCCCCGGAAAGGGAATCTCCCCGGACCCGGGGGGCGGCGTTGATTCCGGCCCGGTTCAGCACCCCTGCGGTCCAGGCGTTGAGGAAAGACCGGTCCATAATGCCGAGCCGGCGAAACAGGCCGGACAGTCCCCCGCCGGAAACCAGGGCTCTCCGGTGGGCGTGAAGGATGACGCTGTCTTCCAGGGGAAGCCGGGCCGCCACGGTCCCCCCGGCGCTGAGGCAGGCGGCGCCGGCGCTGCGGAAGGCTCTGTGCCCCCTGCCGCCTATGTCCTGTCCGTTCAGGATGATCCTCCCCTTTGAAGGCTTGAGGAATCCCGTGAGGACAAGTTCCAGGGTTTCAAGACCGCTGTCCCGGACCCCGGCTATCCCCAGGATGGTTCCCTTTTTGAGGGTTAAACTGCTGTTTCTGATAAGGGGCCTGCCGGGAACATCCACGGATATATTTTCCATGATGAGACAGGCCTCCTCCCCGGCGCCGGATTTGTTTTCCTGAAAAACGCGGCCCTCCGCCCCGAATCCGGCGGCGGGCGGGCCCTGGACGGAGACGGCCGGACCGGAGCCTGCAGGGGACGCGCCGAACATAAGCTTTCCCAGTTCGTACCCCGAGAGGGAGGCGGCGGTCCTTACCGCTGCGGTCCGGCCTTTTTTTAATACCGTAACCCGGTCCGCCAGCGCCATGGTTTCTTCCAGCTTGTGGGAAATAAGAACGATGCCCTTTCCTTCGGCTTTAAGACGCCTTAAAAGCCTGAAGAACAGATCCGTTTCGCGGGGGGTAAGCACCGCGGCGGGCTCATCGAAGATAAGGTACTGCGCCTTTCTAAGGAGCAGGGCCAGGATAGCCGATTTTTGCCGCTGGCTTACCGTCAGGCTGCCGGCGCCGCTGTCCACGGGAAGGTCAAAGCCCCACCGCCGGGAAAGATCCAGAACCAGCGCTCTGGCCGCCCTCCGGTTAAGGAAGGGGCCGGTATGGGGTTCGGCGCCGAGGATGCAGTCCTCCCAGACCGTAAAACCCGGGATAAGCCGGGGATACTGGCGGACCATGCCGATCCCCGCCTCAAGGCCGTCCGCCGGAGAGGAGAGATGCAGCTCCCTTCCGTCCAGCAGGATCTGTCCCGCGCCGGGCCGGAGGTGGCCCGCCATAATGTGCATCAACGTTGATTTGCCCGCCCCGTTTTCTCCCAGCAGGGCGTGGATCTCGCCGGGGCGCAGATCAAAATCCCCCCGTTCCAGGGCGGTAACGCCGTTTGAAGGGAAAAATTTTTCTATGCCCCGCAGTTCCACCACCGGATCTATTCCTCCAGGATCAGGCGGCCGGACCGGATTTGATCGACCAGGGCCGCCTGCTTTTCCCGGATCTCCGGTTTTACCGCGGCGGTATAGTCAGGATCGTCCTGGATAAAGTCCACATACCCCTCGGCCACGCCCACCAGTTCGGAACTGCCGAAGGGCAGGCGGCCTTCAAGATAATCCCTGGTCTTTTCGTAGGCCGCCCGGTCCTGACGGAGGATCGAGCTTCCCGCCACCGTGCCGGGCCGCAGGGCATAGCCGTTGGTGTCGAACCAGATCACCCGGGCCCCGTTCTCCGCCGCCGCCTGGAGGACCCCTTCGTTGGCGCCGCCGGCAATGCAGAGAATAGCCCCGGCGCCGCCCCGGATCATGTCCGCGGCAAGTTCCGCCGCCTTCCCCGCGTCAAACCAGTTTCCCACCACCCGGAAATCCACGGTACAGCCCGGCGCCGCGGCCAGGGCCCCTTCCCGGTATCCCGGTAGGATGATGGTATTCATCACGGGATACTCCTGCCCCGCCACCAGGCTGATGCGGGGTTCTCCGGCCCTTCCCGGACCGCCGCTCTCCGCCAGATCCGCCGCCGTCAGAGCGGCGATATGCCCCGCCATGTAGGCCTGTTCCCGCTGGTTATAGCGCATGGCGTAGATCCGGGGATTCCCCTGGACGGCGCCGTCCAAAAGCAGGAAATGCTGATCCGGGAACCGGGCGGACACCGACTGGGCCAGGGCGGGCAGGGAAGGGTTGGAGGAGACGATAAGGTCGTAGCTTCCCCCCGCGGCTAGGGCGGTAAGCTTGGATTCCCATTCGGCCTGGTTAACGCCGCCTTCGATGACCGCCACCTCCGCGGAAAATTCCGCCGCCGCCCGCTCCACCCCCTGGGCCAACATTTCGTAGATGGGGCTGCCGGACATAACCCCGGGGATAAAGACCGCAATAGACGGAACCTGCCCGGAGGACGCTTCCTGCCGCCTGGCGCAGACGGCAAGGGAAAGAACCGCAAGACAGGGCAGCAGGATACCAAAAAGGGAAAGACCCCGGCCCCGGCTCGTACCGTTAGACATAAACCGCATGATAAACTCCTGTGATCCGGGCAAAAAAATACCCCGGACAATGTCCAGGGCGCTGTTTAGGAATACGAGCGGCGGCTTGGTTCCTCCGCAGGATTTTCTTCCATCCGGACTATACCGTCGGCGCCGGAGTTCCACCGGCTCGATCCGGTCCGGCGCAGAACAAGTACTGCGCCAAACCAAATTCGCGGGCTATAACCGCCGGTAGGGAATTGAACAACCCCGCGGTTGAACGCACCCGACCCTGAAAATCATTTTCTATAATCAGGATACCTCAATCCGCTCCGGCCGTCAAGGCGTATGTCCAGGACGGCGGGTCCGGCTTTTACCGGGGCGGGGAGTGTGTGTGAAGTGGAGGAGAAGTTGAGAGGACAGGGGGCGGGTCCGGGGCGATATATACGAATTGCGCATATACGCCGGGCAGGTGGATATAACACGCATTCGCTTTATTTCCAGGGGTGGGTCCAATATACGCAATGCGTCTATAAGTGCTGAGGCGGCGATATATACGTATTGCGTATATATGCGGACAGGTGGCGATATATACAAACTGCGCATATATTGTTATTGCCAGAGAATAGATTAAGAAATGCCAGCGAAAAGGCGGGAATTTCCGGGATTTAGCGGGATTTAGTGCAATTAAGATAGTAAAGGACTTACATAGTGTGTAATAAAAAAGGG
>JAISPH010000217.1 GCA_031275035.1 Treponema sp. | reverse complement strand
ACACGTATTCGCTTTACTTCCGGGCGGGGCGGTTAGACGAATTGCGTTTAATGCGGGCAAGGCGATATATACGCAATGCGTTTAACGTAGCGCAGAGGTGATATATACGCAATACATATATATAATACGGCGGGGCCGGGGGCGGAGAGACTGGTCTGGGGCGATATATACGAACTGCGTATATATACGGGTCCGGGGTGATATATACGCAATACGTCTATTTGCAGGGAGATGGTGATATATACGAAATACGTCTATATGCAGGCGGGTGGACGTAACACGTATTCGCTTTACTTCCGGGGGTTGGTGGATTAGACGAACTACATTTATATGCCGGGCAGGTGGTGATGTATACGAATTGCTTATATATACCGGGAAAAGGCCAATTAGGCGAAGTACGCCTATATGCAGGGGCAGGGGGGCATGGATCCCCGGGCGGCTATAGCGGGAATTCGCCGAAAGGGTTATACTTTCTAATATGATGAAGAGATTTTTCTCCCTTTTTCTCATCCTGCTCCTCTGCGGCGTCTTTTTGGATTCCTGTAAAAAGCGGAACCGGGGCGGACAGAGCGGCGGCGATTATGGCCTCAGTTCGGGGACCGCCGTGGACTATGGGATTGAGCTGATTAGCCAGGAAAACCTGGACTCCGCTTTTACCCTGGATTACCGTCCCCTTGCCCCGGAACCGGAACAGTCCGTGGATACCCTTTCCCCTTCGGCCCAGGGCGGCGCGGGGGCGGGCTCCCAGGGGCCCTCGGTTATTCCGGGGCTGCGCCGGCTTTCAGCCTATAAAACCGAATACTTTAACCCCGAGCGGGAGGCGGCCCGGATCAGGGCCATCCAGGAGGCCCAGAGTAAAAGCCAGGCGGGACGGCTCGAAACCGCCGATCCCTCCGGTCCCCTGACGGTGGTTGACTGGGGACCCCGGGGGTTTTTTTCTTCCGAAGTGCAGCGTCCCTCCATCTATGTGATTTTTTCCCAGCCCATGGTTGCCCTGGCGGCCCTGGGGCCCCAGTCTGCGGTTTCCCCCCTGGTCAGCATTACTCCCGCCCTAAAGGGCAGTTTCCGCTGGTACGGCTCCAGCTTTCTCAGTTTTGAAGCGGAGGAGCCCTGCCAGAATCAGCAGATCTATACGATTAGGGTAAATCCCCAGGCGGTATCCCTCCAGGGACAGCGGATCAGCGGAGAGACCACCTTCACCTTTCATACCGAAGACCTGAAAATTCAAAGCATGCGTCCCGGTGAAGATTTCAGGAAACGTACCGGCTTTCTCTTTTCAAACAACGACGTACCGCCGGAAGCGGCAAGGCAGATCGATCTTGTTTTTAACTATCCCGTCAATGCGGATATCGCCCGGTATTTGGAGGTTACCGCCAAATCCGCCGTTAAGCAGTTTACCCTGACCCAGAATGCCCCCAATAAAATTACCCTCAGGCTCGGCTCCGGCATTGAGTTTGATACGCCGGTGAACGTAACTTTGAAGCAGGGAGCCCGGTCCTTTAACGGAACCCTGGGGACCCGGTCGAATCAGGTGTATACCTTCCGTACTCCCGGACCTTTCAGGGTCAGCGGTTACGAGCGGATTCCCTCTTACGGGAAGTACCTCAACCTGGTGGACATCAACTTTTCCTGCCGCCTTAACCGGGATACGGTCCGGCGGAATATTACCCTGGAACCGGCCATGACCATCGGCAACGACAACATCGAAATTTTCGACAGTGTGGTGCGTATCTCCAACCTGCCCGTCGGTTACGGCGATGTGTTTAAGATCCGCATCGACGGCAATGTGGAGGATGTGTACGGCAGAAAGCTGGGCGCCCCCTACACCGCGGAGGTTAAGGTTCCCGATGAGCCGCCGCCCCAGGGGGATATCCGCTTCCTGCACAGATGGGAGGATCAGCGTATCCTGGAGGCCCAGTTTGATCCGCGCTACCTCTTTGAGTATAAAAACATCGTTGACGGTTCCTACCGGCTTTCGTCAAGGAACAATCCCTTCAGCTCTGTGGCGTTAAAGACCGACGCCTTTACGCTGAATCCGGGAAAGAAGAACTACCGTTATTTTGAAGAGATGGATCTTAAGCCCTACCTGAATGACCGGGGAAGGGGCTTCGTTTCCTTCGACGCATCCATCAGGTACCATACTGCGGATCTGGACTGGAGAACCAAGACCTATAAAACCGGAACCGGACAAACGGAAAGCGGCGTTACCATCCAGGTTACCGATCTGGGGCTTTCGGTACGCTACGGTTTTAATAAGGCGGCGGTCCTGGTAACCAGCCTTTCCACGGGGGAGCCGGTGGAGGGAGCGAAGGTTGCCCTGATTGCTCCCGGCGATATTAGGGGCGACAATTTTTCCTCCCTGCGGAATTTCGGTTCCGCCCGGACCGGCGCCGACGGCCTTGCGGTGATTCCCCTTGCCGCGGGAAGTCTTAGGAATGCAACGGCGGGCTACGACGCTTATGACGGGCCCTATGTATCGGCGGAAAAGGACGGGGACCGGGTGATCTTTGAGCCCTCTTCCCATAATATCTGGGCCTTTGGGGTTCCCTCCGGTATGCCCCAGCGGGCGGAAGAAATCGGCGTTACCACCTTTATGTTCTCCGACCGGGGGCTTTACAAGCCCGGAGAGATCCTTACCTTCCGGGGGGTGGACCGGACCCTGGCCCTGGGAAACTATCTTATCTACCGGGGGGCCTACAAGGTTACCCTGGAAGAAGACTACTATGACGGAGAGATCATAGCGGAGGTGGAGGGGGAGGTAAGCGAATCCGGGGGCTTCTACGGAACCATTACCCTGCCGGATGATCTGAGCCCCCGGAGTTACCGGCTTACCTACCGCCGGGCGAACCGGAATGAATATTCGGCGAATATCCCCATCACGGTGGCCTATTTTGAACGGCTTAAATTTCAGGCCGAGATTGCCCAGCCGCCGGTAACGGTATACGCCGGGGACGATATCAACCTGAGCCTGAAAGCTTCCTATCTGTCCGGGGGCAGCCTTTCCGGGGCCTCCTGGGACAGTAACTGGTACCGGGAAATGGCCTACTTTGCCCCCAAAACCCATGAGACAAAGGGCTATATTTTCGGCCCCCGGAACGCCTACGAGGGAAGGCGGGAACTTGCCTCATCCTCGGGAATGCTCTCCGCCGGCGGCGGGACGGCGTTGTCCCAGAAGACCGCCGATGGTCCCGTGGCCGGCGCGGTCTACCGTTATTCCGTGGAAGCCAGGGTTACCGACGTGAGTAACCAGATGATCGCCGCCTCCCGGTCGGTGCTGGTCCACCCGGCCCGTTTCTATCTGGGCGTGGCCCGTCCCCAGACCAGGGGCTTCCCCCGGGCGGGCCAGGATCTGAGCTTTAACTATATCGCCGTTACCCCGGAAGGGGCCAAAGCGCCGGCGGGTCTTTTCCCCGGCGGAGAGGCGGGAAAGCTGACGGTAGAGCTGAACCGCGACGAATGGCACCTGATCCAGCAGCAGGGGGTCAACGGCTATATTTACGATCAGTATGTCAAAGAGACGGTCTCCGATGGCACTCAAAAGATAAACCTGCAGAATGCCGGCAGCTTTAAGGTTAAGCCTGCCAGGGCGGGATACTATACGGTACGGCTCAGCGCCCAGGACAGGGAGGGGAAAAAGGTCCTTACCGAGTATTCCTTCTATGTTACCGGATCGAACAGCGGCTACTGGAATATGAACAATGCCCAGGAGATACGGCTGACGGCGGATCAGGCCGTGTACGATCCGGGGGACACCGCCCAGGTATTGCTTCAAAGTTCCCTTCCATCGGGCTGGTATCTTATCACCGTGGAGCGGGAAGGCATCTTTACCGAAGAGGTCCGTCATTTCGACGATACCGTCTCGGTGATTGACATACCCATCGCCCGGAACTTTGTACCCGTGGTGTATGTGTCGGTTTCTTCATACTCGACACGTTCCGGCCCGCCCTCCCACAGCTACGGCAGTCCGGATCTGGATAAACCCAAGGGGTATTTTGGAACAACCATGCTCCGGGTAAATCCCCGGGTTAAGGCTTTTTCGGTAACGGTGGAAAGCGACAAGCAGAGCTACCGTCCCGGAGAGACCGTTACCATGACCCTGACTGCGGAACGGGAGGGAAGGCCCCTGCCCAATGCGGAACTTACCCTGATGGCGGTGGACCGGGGGGTGCTGGATCTGATCGACTACCATGTGCCCGATCCTATTCAATATTTTTATAATGAAGGAAAGTTCCCCCTCTCCGTCTGGGGGGGCGATTCCCGGGCATGGCTTATGGACCCCGTTACCTACAGCGTCAAGAACCTTGCCGGCGGCGACGGGGACGACGGCAAGCTGGAGGAGCGGAAGGATTTTAACCCTACCGCAGTGTTTGAGCCCATGCTGGTTACCGGCGGGGACGGCAAGGTTACCTGTACGTTTAAGCTGCCCGATAACCTTACTACTTACCGGGTAACGGTTTTTGGCGTGCGGGGAGATCTCTTTTCCCTCAAGGAAAGCGAACTTGCCGCCAGAAACAAGATCAATGTCCGGGAGGTGTTGCCCCGGCGGCTCAGGGAACGGGATACCGCCGAGGCGGGGGTGCTGATTACCAACCTGGATTCGGCGGCCCATTCGGTTTCTGTCGCCCTTGGCATTACCGATCCCGACCGGACCGGTACGGAGGGGCGGATCAAACAGGCGGGCCGGGCCTTTGTGGACGGAACGGCGGAGCGGCGGATCACCCTTAAAAGCGGCGAGAGCGGGGTTATCTTCTTTGATGTTGCCGCGGTCAGCGCAGGAACGGTCCGGCTTAACTTTACGGTGCGTTCAGATGTGCTGAACGAAAGGCTGATTCAGGAGCTGATCATCGAAAAACCCTATGTGATGGAAACGGTTACCACCACGGGTTCCGTTGGAGACCAGGGGACCCCCGGCGGCGCGAAGGGGCTGGTTATCCCGTCCTGGGCGGATAACGGGGTGGGGAACCTTTCGGTAACCCTGGACGCTACCAGGCTCAGCCTTCTGGAATCGGCGGTGGATTATCTCTTTCACTATCCCTACGGATGTATGGAACAGCGGAGTTCCGCGGTGATGCCGCTGGTGCTCTTTGGGGAATATCTGGATGTGTTTGGCCTGAAAAGTTCCGTCTCGGATCCCAGGGCGGTGGTGGCGGCGGAGATAAAGAGATGGGTCATGGTTCAGCGGCCCGACGGGGGCTTCCCCTACTGGCCCAGCGGAATCTACTCCGACATGTATGTATCCCTGCGGATTGCCCATATCTACGCCATAGCCAAGGCAAAGAACATTCCCCTGCCGGCGTCGTTTGATATAGATGGTCTCTGTTCCTATCTGGACGCCGAGTATCAGCGGATTCAATCCTGGAATACCGGTTCCGGGGCTTATTTTTACCAGTCCTATCTCCAGTCCTATATGCTCTATGTGATGTCCCTCCTGGGCAGGCCCGTAGACGCATCCAGGGCGGCGGAAATTCTGACCCGCAAAAATGTGGACCCCTCGACGCTTGCCTTTGTGGGAATGACCTACCGTAATATAGGCCGAAGTACGGAGGCGGCAAATACCGCCGCCCGGCTTCGGAATCTGCTGCGGCCCACTACCCGGGGCGTGGACATTACGGATTCCCCCCTGAAAGAATCCGAATACGGTTACTACTATTACAACAGTACGGTGGAGCAGCTTGCCCTGACCCTGGAATTTTTTGTACAGCAGTTTCCCGGGGACGATATCAATACCCGGCTCCTCTACTCCCTGCTGGCGAACAAACGGGCCGGCGGCTATTGGAGCAATACCACCACATCGGTCAGGGTGCTCTCCGCCGTAGATACCCTGATCCGGGCGGAAAATCTTACCACCCTGGATTTAACCGGACAGGTTTTCCTTTCGGGGAACCAGCTTTTTTCCGCTTCCTTTAAAGGACTTGGGGCAAAGCCGGTGGGGAGGACCTTCGATTTTAAGGAAGCTCCGCTGGCTTCCCTGTCCAAAGATACGGCCCTGCCCCTTTCGATTTCCCGGAGCGGCAGGGGAACCCTCTATTATACAGCGTCCCTCCGCTATGCAATTCCCTCGGAGCTTCAGTCTTTCAGGGACGAGGGGCTGGGGGTTTTTATGACCCTCTATGATGTGGATACCGGGCAGGAGGTAAGCAATACGGCCCTGGTAAGCGGCAAAACCTACCGGGCCCGGATCCGGGTTTCCAGCGGGCGGCACCGTTCCTACGTGGCCCTCCGGGTTCCCATTCCCTCGGGGGCGGAAATTCTGGACGCCGCCTTTGCCGTTACCGCCACCTATCCCGAAATGAACAACCGGGAGCAGGAAACCTACGGCGGCCAGTCCTGGCTGAGCCATCAGACTATTCTGGACAATGAGGTTCAGTATTTCTGGGACATTTTCCGCAAGGGGGAATCCACGGTGCAGTTCCTCTTCAGGACCGCCCGGCGGGGAGTGTATCCTACCCCTCCGGTCCAGGCGGAATGTATGTATGAGCCGGAGATTCTCGGCAGAAGCCAGGGGCTCCTCTATACCATTGAATAGAGATCTGTTCCGGCTTCCTCCGGCGCTGGCCCTGGGTTGCCTGCTGTTCTGCTGTCTTCTGCTGCGCTTCTCCCCCTATGGGGATCTTGCGGCCTTCCGGGAACGGCCCTCTAGTACCCGCTTCTATGACCGGAACGGCCGGCTTGTGCAGATTGTTCCTCTGGAAGAGGGCCTGCGCCGGGAATACCGGCCCCTGGAGGAGATGCCCCGGGAGCTGGCGGCGGTGTTTATCTATACCGAGGACGCCCGGTTTTACACTCATACCGGCATCGATCCCTCCGCGGCGTTCCGGGCCCTGATCCAGAACCTGACGGCCCGCCGCCGGATAAGCGGAGCTTCCACCATCACCATGCAGCTGGCCCGGCTTATCGCCGCTTCCGCCGGGGATAAGCCGGGAGGCCTTGGAGGAAAGATCCTTGAGGCGGTAAACGCCCTGCGCCTTGAAGCCCGGCTTTCCAAGCGGGAAATTCTGGAACTCTACCTTAATTCAGTTCCCTTTGGTTTTCAGACCGAAGGAGTCGCCTCGGCGGCCCGGAATTTCTTTGCCTCGGAACTGAACATGCTTTCCCCGGCCCAGATTTTCTGCCTTGCGGTAATTCCCCGGCGGCCCGCCGCCTATAATCCCATCACCGGGGCCGGGGCCGGCCTTGCCGCGGCGCAGCAACTGCAGGCCCGCTTTGTCCGGAACGGTCCGGTCCGGCGGTATCCCCTCCTTGCGGCGGTACACGAGGAGGACTGGCGCTTTGCCCTTTCCCGGGCCCGCCGTTTTGCCTATCCCCGGGAAATGCCCCACCTGGTACGCCATATAAGAGCGGAGACCGCCGCCGTCCGCGGGCCGGGACCTGGCGGCCGGGCCGGGCCGCGGGGACCCGCAGCGGAGATGGTCCTTTCAGCGGATCTGTCCCTTCAGCATTACCTTGAGGGGCTTATCGCAGGGAACATTGCCCGGTACTACAGTTCCCGGCTCACCAACGGAGCGGCAATTGTAATTGACAATGCCACCGGGGAGATTCTGGCCTAGGTGGGAAGCGCCGATTATGACAATGTCTCCGCCGCGGGACAGATCGACGGAGTAACCGCGGTGAACCAGCCGGGAAGCGGCATGAAGCCCTTCCTCTATGCCATGGCCCTGGAACGGGGGTTCAAACCGGCGGATGTGCTGGCCGATGTCCCCGTGAATTTCGGGACCGGGGCTTTGTATATTCCTCAGAATTTTAACAACCGGTTTAACGGCCCCGTGCGCTTCCGGTCCGCCCTGGCCTCAAGCCTGAACATTCCCGCGGTCTCCCTGCTCTACCATTTGGGGGTTCGCAGTTATATTGACTTTCTCCTTGCCCTGGGCTTCGATTCGCTTAAAGCCTCCGGCGAAGAGGCGGGGCTGGGGCTGGCCCTGGGAAACGCTCCGGTAAGCATAGCCGAGCTGGTCCGGGGGTTCAGCGTTTTCCCCCGGGACGGCGTTCTTGTTCCCCTTACCTGGGAACGGGCGGCGGCGCCTTCGGCGGGACAGGATCTGCCCGGAACTTCCCCGCCGCCGGAGCCCCGGACGGCGGCGGATCCGGCAGGGGCGGTACGGGTTATATCGGCGGATACCGCCAGGATCATCTGTTCTTTTTTGTCGGATCGAAGCGCCCGGGTATTGGCCTTTGGGACGGGGCGGAATTTTATCACCCCCTTCCCGGCGATCTTTAAGACCGGAACGGCAAACCAGTATCAAAATATTGCCGCCCTGGGAGCGACCCCCCGGTATTCCGCGGCGGTATGGATGGGCAACTTTACCGGTGAAACGGTGATAGGCAGAACCGGCAGTTCCATCCCCGCCGCCATTGTCCGTGATGCGCTGCTGTTTTTGCAGGGTTCTTCCGGGCCGGATTTCCCGGAGCCGGAAAATTTTGTCAAAATCCCGGTCTGTACCCTTTCGGGGATGAAGCCTTCCGCAGCCTGTCCTTCCACCATCGGCGAGTACGTTCCCAGGGGTTCTGACCCGGAACCCTGTACCTGGCACCGGGGCTCCACCGTGGTTTATCCCGCCGAGTATCAGGGCTGGTTCTTCTCCCTGCCCCGCCAGGGGGAAGTGGACTACGCCGCCGCTCCCCTGCAGATCATTACCCCCCGGGATCAGTTTGTCTTTCTTTCGGGGCCTGGTCTTGCCGCGGGGAACGACAGTATCCCCGTGGAAGTAATCGGCGGGCGGTACGATGAACTTTTGGTGGAGTACGACGGCGCCGCCTTTACCGTGGCCCGGCCCTTTGCGTTTTATCTGCCCCACGATTCCGGGGACCATATTCTTACCGTGAGAAACGGCGGCGAGACGGAAACCGTCCGGTTTACGGTAGAATAGCGGCGGGCGCGGTATGAATTACGAACCTTGCAAACGGGGCTTGCCGGGTCTTGATGTTCTCTATTTATACCTATACCCGTAAAACCGGTCCGCCCGCCCGAAGCGCCCGGACTGTTTTACCGCGTACCGCCCCCCGCCGTTTGGCGAATAGCCGCGATGGCGTAAAACTCCGATCTGTTGTTTCAGTCATCACGGGATAATCCCCGACACCACCGACCCCCACTGTTTTCCCGCTTCCCCCTTGGCGTTTTCGTAGCGGCAGCAGATGTAGACCGTCATCCCCGCGTCCTCCGCATCGAAGATGATCTTCTCCTTCCGCCGCCGGGTAAAGCGGTAATGCCGGAGCCCTTCGCCGTCTTTGGGGGGTTCCCGGAGGTAGCGCTTCTTCGACGCCGCCTGCTCCAGCGTGGCCCCGCCGGGGGGCATGATGCCCATGTAGATCGCATAGCCGTAGTCGCTCCGGGGGTCCGGCATTTTAAGGCCCAGGGCCGCGATATCCCCCTCATCAAGGGGCGGCAGCTTGAAAAACCGGTCCTTGGGTAATTTGCTGCGCAAATTACCTCCGAAGTTTTGCAGCAAAGCCGCCTGCTTTG
>JAISPH010000192.1 GCA_031275035.1 Treponema sp. | reverse complement strand
CCTATGTGCAATACCAAATCGGCGCCCTCAGAGCCTTTTGCGATGCCTGCAAGACGCCCCTCGCCCATGTCAAACCCCACGGCGCCCTGTACAATATGGCCGCCCGGGACCCGGTCCTCGCCGAAGCGGTCTGCCGGGCCATCGCGGAAGTGGACCCCGGCCTTATTTTGCTTGCCCTGGCGGGGAGCGAGATGATCCGGGCCGCGGAAAAGCAGGGACTGGCCGTTGCCCGGGAGGTCTTTGCGGACCGGGCCTATGAAGAGGACGGCTCCTTAGTTGCCCGGAGCAAAAAGGGCGCCCTGATCACCGACGAGGACGAGGCCCTGCGCCGGGTGGTGGGGATGGTGAAGGAGGGGCGGGTCGCGGCCGTTACCGGAAAAGAGATAACCCTCACCGCAGACTCGATCTGCGTCCACGGCGACGGCCCCCGGGCCTTGGCCTTTGTGCAAAAAATAAACACCCGCTTCAAAGCCGAAGGTATCGCCATCGTTCCCCTGGCGGAAATAGTGGGGAAGCGCTAAGAGCCCGGCCGGCTCCTGGAACCGGCCGGGGCGGCCGTTAGAAAACTCCCTGGGTTCCGGTGGTCAATGCCCGCGTTAACCTATCGGGGAATACGTACCGTGGCGCAGGGGGCAGCCTTTCCCGTTTGGGTGATTTCCTTTCCGTCCCAGTACAGGGTCATGTCGTTTCCCTGATCGTCCCGAAAGCGGGTCTCTCCGGTTTCTCCGTACAGCCGGAATTGCGGACCGCGGCGGACTTTTCCGGGGTTATCCCCGGCGCGTGCCCATCCGTCTCCGTCATCACCGGGATTTACCGCCAGGGCGGTACCGGCTTTGGCAAAGACCGGTATGCCCCGGCCGCAGGCGGTTTCTATCCATTGGCCGCCGGTATAGGGCTGGTCGTCGAAAAGGCCGAACCATTCTCCCTGGGGCAGCCATACGCTGCGGTTACGGACTCCCCTTTCCAGGACCGGCGCGACAAGGAGGGTCCGGCCCAGCATGAACTGGTCTTCCATAATAAGGCAGGGATCCCCGCCGGGGGTTTTATGGGGAATATGGTCGTAAACAAGGGGCCGCAGCAAAGGGGCCAGGGTTTCGACGCAATGGCGGGCTTCCGAATACAGGTACGGCAGGAGTTTCATCCTGAGTTGGTGCCAAAACCGGATCCGATCAAGGAAGCCCATGCCGGAATTATCCCCGGTGTCCGCCGGGTCATGCTCCCAGGTATCACCGTATGCCGCGGCGATATTCCAGGGACTGCGCTCGTTGGTAATGGCTCCGTAACCGCCTCCCCGCGGGGAGCTCTGCTCCCCGCCGAACTGGCCGCCCTCGGGCTCTGAATGCCACTGCATGATGGGGCAGAAGCAGGCAAGCTGGGTCGCCCGCAGGTACAGTTCCGGCTGCGGCAGGGGGCCGGCAAAACCGGCTATGTCAAAGCCCCAGAAGATGATCCCCGAGAGGGCGGCCGAAAGTCCCGCCCGTAACTGGCTCCCCAGTTCCTCGAAGGTAGACTGCTGGTCCCCTGCCCAGAGGATGGGGGTGGTATGCTGTCCCGCAAAACCCGCCCTGCTGAAGAGAATCCGGTCCGGGGGCAGAAAATCCCGGTAGGCGGCGATGTAGCGTTGGGCATAACCGTTTTTCATTTCCCTGCCCTCCGCGCCGTTATGGAAGACCAGGTCTTCCCGGTAGATAAATTCTCCCCCGTCGGTTTTGAAGCCGTCCACCCCTATATCAAGGAGGTAGCGCCGCTTGGCGAACCAAAGCCGCCGGGTTTCGGGGTTGGTAAAGTCAGGTATCATGGAACCTTCAAACCAGTGCCCCGGGGGAATGGTATAGGGTTTTCCGGCGGCGTCCATGACGCAGAGCCGGTTTTGAACCACGTAATCCCGGTCGTTTTCATGCTGCCGGTCAGGCGGCCTCCCTTCCTCCAGTTTTTTATACACCGGGCACTGCCAGAGTACCAGATGCAGCCCTGCCCGGTGGAGCCTTTCGATGGTTCCCCGGGGGTCCTGCCAGTAGTCACTTTGGGAGAAATCAAAGTCCCTATAATCCGGCGCTTCATCACCGCCCTTCGGCTCGTATTTGGCGCCGTTAAAGACATAGAAAGTCGCCTCATCGCTCCAGGCTTCCATAACCAGTACCGTGGCGGGGAAACGGTACTTTTCAAGCAGGTCGATTTGCTCCTCTACCTGGGCCTGGGTCTGCCAGCGGTTTGCGGAAATCCAGGGGCCGAACGCCCATTTCGGCGGGAGTCCCGGCTTCCCCAGTCGGGCCATATAGGCCGATATGATTTGGGCCGGGGTGCCGCCGAAAAAAAGGAGGAGGGTTTTTACCGGAAGGGAGACGAGGATCTCATCGGCGAAGTCAAATACCGTGGTCTTCAAGGTATCCGCATAGAGGCCGAAACCCGAATCGGTAAAGAAAAACGGCGCGGGGCAATAGGTCTTGTCCCCCTGGTTACAGAAACGTTCCTCAACTTCGTTGACAACCCGGCGTCCCTTTTGATTCAGGGCATTGTACTTTTCCCCCATACCGTAGGCCCCGGCATAAGGCAGGTGGATGGCCAAGACCGGCCCTGCCGCATCCTGTCTTACCGATAAATGCGCGGTACCTCCGGGAAAAGAAAATTCCCGCTCCGTCCACCGCTGGGGATCAAAAACGACCTGTTCCATAATTTCTTTTGCTGCCATATGCTTCACCCCTTTATCCCCCCGACGGTCATTCCTTCTTTAAAATATTTTTGCATACAAATGTATACAACCAGAATTGGTACAATAGAGATCAGCGCCCCGGCCATCATCAAATTATATTGATTGTTGTATTGGCCGCTCATGGTGCTGAGGATAAGCGGCAGGGTAGCTTTCGTTCGGTCGCTCAGGAGGATCAAGGGCAGCAAGTAATCGTTCCATGAACCCATAAAGGTAAGAATCGCGAGGGCTGCCAGAGTGGTAGAACAAAGGGGCAGGATAATCCGCCAGAAAATATACCCAAAACCCGCCCCGTCTATTATCGCCGCTTCGATATACGCGTTGTTTATGGTTTTCATCCGCTGGCGCAGCATAAAAATGGCAAAGGCATTAAAAAGCTGCAGCAAAACGAAGGCGTTGAGGTTATTGGTAAGGCCGAGGTTTGACATAATAATAAAGACGGGAATAAAGGTAACCTGTCCGGGAAGCATCATCGCGGTAAGGTATAGGCCGAATATCAGGGCCTGCCCCTTGAAGGGTATCTTGGTCAGGGCGAAAGCGGCCATGGCGGCGCATAACATATTGACGGTGGTACAGATTGCAGCCAGATAGAAACTGTTGAAAACAGACCTGCCGAAATTGGGGATGGCGAACAACCGTATATAGGACTCAAGTCCCGGTTCCCGGGGAATCCATTCCACCGGGATACTCATGATAGCGCCCCTGGTTTTTAAGGAGGTGATGATCATCCAGAAAAAGGGAAGCCCCACAGCCAGGGCCAACAGTATGGCAATAAGATAAAATATCCCCAGGGAAAGCATCTTTTTTAGTTTCGCTTTATGTATCATAAACAACCCACCTGTCCTGCAGCCGTATCTGGATAACGGTGAATATAAAAATAAAAACAAATAATATCCAACTCAGGGCGGAGGCATATCCCATCTCATAATACCGGAAGGCATGACGGTATATCCGCTCCACCATCACCATTGTAGAACCGCCCGGTCCGCCGTCGGGGGTCATGATCATGACCTGGGGGAATATTTGAAAAGAATTAATCATGCTGATGATAATGACAAAAAAGAAAACCGGCGAGAGCAGGGGCAGGGTAATCTTAAATAGCTGCCTGGCCCTGCCTGCGCCGTCAATTTCCGCAGCCTCATAATACTCCCGGTTGATATCCCGAAGTCCCGCAAAAAGCATGAGTCCGAAATAGCCCATGTCTTTCCACAGCGAAGCCAATACGATTCCCGGCATGGACCATACCGGGCTTTGCAGCCAGCCGGGTCCGGTAATGCCGAATATCCTGAGGATGTTATTGATAATACCGTATTCGGGACTCAGGACCCATTTCCAGATCAGGGCGCCTGCCACCCAGGATGTAATCACCGGTATATAATAAATAACCCTGAAAAAGCTTGTGCCGGGAATATTCCGGTTGAGAATAGACGCCACGCCCAAGGATAACAGTAACAGAAGAGGTATATAAAGGGCCACAAAACGCAGGGTATTTCCCAGGGCCTGATATAATTCAGGGCCGGTAAAGATAGTAATGTAATTGGCGATTCCCACGAAATAGTTCTCCATAAAGCCGTCCCCGGAGAACAGGGCAAGTTTACTAAGGCCGTCCCAACCGGTGGTACTAATCACCAGGGAGGTTATCATGGGCAAAACGCTGAACAGCATAAACCCGATCAAACTTGGCAGCAGGAAAACCGCCGCCGCCAGGGCATTACGGTGTTTCGTATTTTTCATTATACGCCTCTTCCGGGTCTTTACCTGCTCAGGTCAATCGTCTTGACGCATTCCGCTTCCATGTTGATCAATGCCTGGGCGGGACTTACCCTGCCCGCGGCGGCTTCGTTTAAATGTTTCGCGACAATATCCTGCAGCTGGGCAAACTGGGTAATTACCGGCGGAGTCACCAGATAGTCCAGGCTTTTAAACACCGCCTCCCGGTTGGCCGGGGGAGTTTTTGCCTTGTACTGGGCAATAATAGTGTTGTCGATCACCGGAGGCAGTTCCCACGCCGCGTCAAGGCGGATCCGGGTTGCCTGGGGATTGGATGAGATAAAGGTGATAAACTTTGCCGCTTCGGCAGCCACGGCGCTGTCCTTGTTGATCACATAGCCGTTGGAAAAGAAATGGGTGGCCTTTTTCTTGCTGCCCGGTTCCACCACGATGTCCCAGGCGAAATTACAGTCCCGGGTAAAGTCAGGAAAAGCCCAAATACCGGTAACAATCATTCCCAGCCGTCCTGACTTGAAGAGATCCCAATCGCCCATGCCCCCCAGCTGTTCCGGGGTAGGCATTACATTGGAACCCCGCTGCATATCCACCAGGTAGGTGACGGTTTCCACATTCGCCTGGGTATTGATGGTGAAGCGCTTTTCCCCGGCATCCAGAACGCCGCCGCCGTTTTGCTCGGCGGTTTTATAAAATTCGGTAAAGCTTAAGGGGTGATAGTAACCATAGATATTGTTTCCCAATGCCCGGATTGCCTTTGCCGCGGTCATCGCATCGGCCCAGGTCCAGTTATCCGTGGGATAGGCAATTTTGGCGCGGTCAAAAAGATCTTTGTTGTAGATCAATACCACATTGGAAAAACTATTGGGTACCCCATACTGCTTACCGCCCGCGTTGAAAGCCTTCAAAGCCATGGGGTTGTAGACCGAAGTATCAACGCCCCCCGCTTTGATAATATCGTCCAGGGGCAGGAGGTATCCGTTCTTTGCATAGGCGACAAAATTTTCGTAGTTAAGCTCAAATACATCCGGTGCCTTTCCCGCGGCAGCTTTGGCGGTGAGCTGCATGAAATAATCGTTGAATCCATAGGACTGCATTCTAACCGTAACATTCGGATTGGCCGCGGTATAGAGATCGATCATCCGCTTGAGGTAGACCTCGTTGTCCCCCGATCCGGAAAATTGATCGAAAGTAATGGTTGTTTTTTGACTGCCGCCGGAATCGCCTTTTCCGCCGCTATAGGCGGTAAGGGGTATGACCAAAAAAAGAGCAAGGATAAAACCCGCGGGACTAGTCCGAAAACCCGGTTGGGTTCCGGTTCGGTTACTGTTTTTCATACTTTCTCCTCAAAAATAAACAACATGATAAAAA
Source organism: Treponema sp. (assembly GCA_031275035.1). The sequence continues at coordinate 3,212 of JAISPH010000192.1, read as the reverse complement.
AAAGTGTTTTATAAACATCCCAAAACACGGGGATACAACATCAATTGCTTTTCTTATCCCCTTTGTTTATACTGAGGTTTAAGCAAAGCAGACTACCGGTTTGTCTTGCCGGGACAACGTCCTTGACGGAGGACGCTCCCCGCCCGTTGTTCGCCTTTTGCGAAACGGGCGTTTTTTATGTGCCGCTGTTTTTTATCATTTTTCCTCCTTAATTTTTCATTCTTCCGCCGTGGGGAGGGTTCGCACCGACCCCCGTTCTATCACACTGACCGGTAAAACCTCTTCCCGCTTGGTTAACGCGGGGTTCTTGATGTTTTGAACCAGAAGTTCCACCGCCTTCTTGCCCTTGAGCGCTATTTCCTGCCGGACGGTGGTAAGGCCGGGACTGACATAATGAGCTATTTGGAGATCGTCAAAACCTATAACCGAGATGTCCTCCGGAATCCTCAAGCCCGCTTCATAAAAAAACTTCATAGCCCCTATGGCAAGAATATCCGCCGCGGCAAACACGACGCTTACCGGAAGTTTTGCCCTCAGAAAATGCCGGGCCAGTTTAAAACCGTGGTCAAAATCAATGTTTCCCTCAAAGACGTACTTTTTGTTAAAAGGAAGCCGGCCCTCGTCCAGAGCCTGCCGGTATCCCGCAAGGCGTTTTTGCATTACCCCGTTTTCCTGCAGCCTGCCGCAGAAAAAGGCGATGTCCCGGTGCCCCCGGTCTATGAGATAGCTGACCGCCAGATAACTGCCGTAAATGTCGTCGATCCGGATATTATGACAATGATTATCTCCGCAATAGCTGTCTACCAGGACCAGGGGGATACCGCTTTCTTTTACCCGGCGGTAAAAATCATCCGGATAAACTCCGATGGCGATGATGCCGTCCAGGCTTCGTTCCCGGGCAAGGTCAAGATAGCTTTTGTCCGCATCCACACCGGATATCAAAATATGGTACCCGTGAATCCGGGCCTCGTATTCAATGGCGCCGAGGATTTCGCTGTAAAAGGTGTTTTCAAACATCAGGCGGTTCCCCGGTTCGGATTGGGGAATTAAGACCCCGATTAAGAGAGAATCCTGAGTGGACAGGCTTCGGGCGTTTATGTTCGGCACGTAATCCAATTTTTCGATAGCCGCAAAAACCTTTGCCTTGGTTTCATCGGAAATGGCTTTCTTTCCGTTAAAAACATAGGAAACCGTAGCGGAGGAAACCCCCGCTTCCCGGGCAACATCCTTGATGGTTATACGCTTTATTTGTTCTCTCTGCGCCATACCGTAGGGAACTTCCTCCTCATGGTGGTTTATATTGGTTAACCGTTAAACCTAATTATTTATAGATCGATTTTATAGAGAAGTCAAGCTTTTTTTCAGGGCCGTTACCTATAAAATCATACCCCCGGTAAATCGACGGGTTGCGGAATCAAGCCCTTTCAGGCAGCCGTCAATTAATTCGTTATATAGTAAAGAATTAACAATATATATATCCGTGCTTGTTTTTTTATACCGGGCGCCTTTTTCAAAACCCGGCTGGTTCCGAAAAAGATTCGGGATAAACGGTCTCAAGTCCGCCTGCCCCCTTGGACCTAAAATTTTCTTTTCAGAATCGAATATTTTGAAATCCTCATTATATAAGTGAAAGGGATAAATAATGTGATGTTATAATTATGCTATATATAGCGTATATTTACCATACCTACCGTATATACATAGGATAAAAGACTTTGCGCCTGGGTTATATGATAATTTATAAAATGAAGAAAAGGTGTTAAAAAATAGTCAAACGGATAAATGAAGATTAAGGGGACATTCCTCCCGCTGCATATATCGACGATTTCGGCGGACCGCCGGGGGTTTTCTCCATGAATTTGGTTGTTTTCTCCATTTACGGCCGGGGAATTTAGCCTGATACTAATCCAATGAAAAGACGAGGACCGGTGGAAAAGCCGGGTGCGGCCCGGCTTTTCGGAACAGGATTCAGGATAGGGGGCAGGCGTGGCGGAAGAAAAAACGGATTATATCCTTGAGCTGCGGCACATTACAAAAACCTTTCCCGGGGTTAAGGCCCTGGACGATGTACACTTTACCCTGAGGAAGGGGGAGATCCACGCCCTCATGGGGGAAAACGGCGCGGGTAAGTCTACTTTTATCAAGATCATCACGGGGGTGTACATGCCCGACCGGGGGGATTTTTTGGTTGACGGCAGGCCGGCGAATGTCCGGGGGCCCCTGGACGCCCAGGCCCTGGGTATCGCGGCGATCTACCAGCACGTTACCTGTTTCCCGGATATAACGGTGGCTGAAAATATTTTCATGGGCCACGAAAAGACAAAGTCTCCGTTCAAGCGCATCGACTGGAAAACCATGAACCGGGAAGCTTCGGAACTGCTGTCCCAGCTTGACGCGAAATTCGACGCCCGTTCCGTTATGGGAACCCTTTCCGTGGCGCAGCAGCAAATCGTGGAAATTGCCAAGGCCCTTTCCACCAATGCCCGGATCATCATCATGGACGAGCCCACGGCGCCCCTTTCAAACCGGGAAAGCGAGGATCTCTACCGTATCACCGGCAATTTAAAGCAAAAGGGCGTCTCCGTCATTTTCATATCCCACCGTTTTGAGGATATGTACCGCCTTGCGGATCGGGTAACGGTGCTGCGGGACGGAAAGTATATCAACACCTGGGATATCGGGGAAGTTGATAACCACACCATGGTAACCGCCATGGTGGGCAGGGAAATTGTTCAGTTCTTCCCGACACGGGATGTCGAAATCGGGGCGGAGCTCCTCAAAGTCGAGGGGCTTTCCCGGATGGGTTTCTTCCGGGACGTCGGTTTTTCCCTGCGCCGGGGGGAAGTGCTGGCCATAACCGGCCTGGTGGGGGCGCGGCGTACCGAGGTCTGCGAGGCGATCTACGGGATTGCACCTTACGATTCGGGGACCGTTACCCTGGAAGGCCGGAAACTGAACCGCCTTACCCCTGCCCTGGCCATCGCGGAAGGCATCGGCTTCCTCCCCGAAGACCGGCTGAAGCAGGGCCTGGTACTCCGCTGGGAAATCGCCAAGAACATCAGCCTTCCCGTGCTGGACAAGTTTGCCCGTTTTGGCTGGCTTGACACCCGGCGGGAAAATGAAAAGGCCCGGGAAGCGGCGGAGAAACTCTCGGTAAAGGCGGTAAGCGTACACGATCTGGTTTCCACCCTTTCCGGCGGAAACCAGCAGAA
>JAISPH010000175.1 GCA_031275035.1 Treponema sp. | reverse complement strand
CCGTGAGGACTATGGAGCCAAGGGGGGGCCAGACCGGCGGCGCGGCCGCGAAGCGGGCGCGGCTACAGCGTAAATCCGCATAGAAACGGGCCCCCCCTTCAAAAGTTGTCCCGCACAATGCCGGCCGCCTTTTAGGGTTCCGCCCGGTTCGCCGGCAAACGCGCAACATTGAAACCCCGGCAAACAAGGTATAAGATTCCTTGATATGGCGAAGGCGGCGTTTGTTTTTCTCCTGCTCTTCGGTATCCTCTCTTTTTTCGGGGGAAAGGCGCCGGTCCCCCATCCCCCGGCGGGGCCTGGGGAAAACGGGCCGGATACGGCGGCCCCGGGGGAGCGGGCCGCCGAAGAAACCGAATCCCCGGAAAACGATGCCGGGGATAAACCCGCCGAAAACGCCCCCAAAGCCCAATACCTGACGCTGGTGGCGGCGGGGGACAACCTGTTCCACAATGTCATGATCCGGCCGGATTCCAAAACCGGGGCCTACGATTTTACCGGCTATTACGATGAAATAAAGTCCTTTATTGAACCCGCGGATATTGCCTTTATCAACCAGGAAACCTTGCTGGGAGGGGGGGCATACGGATTCTCCGGCTATCCCCGCTTCAATACCCCCCAGGAGGCGGGGGCCGCCCTGACGGCCGCCGGTTTTGACGTGGTGAACCACGCCACCAACCACATAATGGACAAGGGGGAGGGGGCGGTCTTTGCGACGATGGATTACTGGGATACGGTTTCCGGCGTTCACTACCTGGGCATCTACCGCTCCCAGAAAGACCGGGATACCAAAAAAGTTATTATCGAAAAAAACGGCATAAAAGTGGGCTTCCTTTCCTACACCTACGGAACAAACGGCCTGGCGGTACCCAGGGACAAACCCTACCTGGTATCCCTCATCAATGAACCGGTCATGGAAAAAGAAATAGGCGCCCTGCGGCCCCTCTGCGATTTCCTGGTTGTCTCCATGCATTGGGGGCAGGAATACCAGCATACGGCGGGCGGGGAACAGGAACGGCTGGGCCTTTTCCTGGCCGGCCTTGATGTGGACCTGATCATCGGCCACCACCCCCATGTGGTACAGCGGTACTCGTACCTGGAACAGCCGGACGGCGGCAGGACCCTCTGCTTTTATTCTTTGGGAAATTTTTTATCCGCCCAGGAGACCGGCCCCACCCAGCTGGGGGCCCTCGCGTATATACGAATAAAAAAACTCGCCGCCCTGTTAAGCATCGAAGAAGAGGGCATTATCCCCACGGTAAACCACTACGAACAAAACTATACCGGCTTCCGGGTTTACCCCCTTTCCCGCTACAACGAAGACCTGGCGAAAAAACACCTGCTCCGGCTTGCGGGAAAAGACATCAGCGTCCCCTGGCTTACCGCCCTGGCGGAAAACGTCTTTTCCCAGGGGAACATCCTGCTCAAAAACCCCTTCGCGGAGGACGAGTAGTATCCCTGCACGATTATACTTACGAATTTGGGCGCATCCGGCGCGGCGCGCCGGACCGGGCTATCGCTCCAATTCCTCGGCCCCCTGGCCGCGCCAGGGGGCCTGCGGTATTTCCGCTCTATCCCATTGCGCTCGCAAACGCTTCGCGTTTGCGTTGGGACGCATCCATGCCATTTTCCAGTTGACGTTTTTGTGAAACAAAAACGTCAGAATCCATCCCAACCGGCCTCCATGCCGGCATCGGTTTCGCCTTGGATACTGCGGTGTGTCTGTGCCGGTAAATTTCCCGGCATTTTACGGCCGCAATTTCACGGGGGAGGAGAAAGAGAGAAACCGCAAGAGCTGGTGACAAAATAACCGATTTTGGAACCAGCTCAGTACATTGAATCAATGTATTCCCGCAGGGCCCCGGGGAAGTCTTCGCTGATTTTTCGCTGGGCGCCAATCAAGACGCGGTTATCCGCGTCTTCCTGGCTGGCGGGGTGGGATTCGCGGCCCGTTATGTTAAAAGTAAACAACTCCGCGCCGGTGTCGGTGTCTACCAAGACCGCGTCCACCGCGTAACGGGTGTTGAAGTAAACGGTCTTTGGGGCGGGAAAACTGGACAGGCCGGCCTCAACGACAAAACGGGAATTGCGGCCCCCCGTCTTAAAGCCTTCCGCGGTAAGGGCATTGGCAAATGCCGCCCTGATACGGCCGTCCGAATCGCCTTTGACCCGCACGTCGATCTGTATGCTCCCTGCCTTCTCAAGCGCGGCGTTTACCTCCCCGGCCAGAAGGGAAATTTCCCCCTGGCGGCTGCGCCCGCCAAGCATAAACAGCACAAGGGCGTAGAGATCGGCCTTGACGGCCAGTTCCCGCGCCCTCCGGCACCGGGGAATCGCTTCAAATGTAAGACCCTCCGGCATCGCTACGAGGGACCGAATTTCCCCCGTTGTTTTATCCAGTTCCGCGCCGTAGAGGCCGGCGCATCTGTTTTTTTCCATCACCGCCGCCGCGTACCATATTTGGTTTACCGGATCGTTCCACACTTCCTTGATCTCCGCGCCCATAAGGTTGTCCAGTGCGGCGGAAGTTTCGATAGACAGGCTCATATTCGATTCTGAAACAGAAGCGCCGTTCATCTGCCGTTCGGTATCAACAATGCTCACCCTGCTCGATACGGACTGTTTGAAAAACGAAACCAACGCGGTAACGGCGTTTCTTTCCGCATCCTGACGGCCGGCCCCCGCGCCGGTGGCCGAAACATAAACCCCCTCAGGATACACCGCGGAAGGATTGTCCACCCACGCCGGTTTTGTTTGGGCGTTTCCCCGCGCGAATCCTCCAAGGCCCAACAAAACAAGCAAACAAATATTTTTCCCGGTAATAAAATTCTTATTCATCTCATCTCCATATCCATTCCGTCTGTAACCTGCCTTCAGCCGGTCTCCGTCCCGGATTCCCCAAAGAGAAATCCGCCGTTCCGCCTTGCGGCCTGATAATTCATTTCGCCTTTGCCGCTATAAGGGTCCAGATAGAATTTGTGTTTTTCTCGACCCATGTCTCAAGAATCATCACGTTTACCAGATCGCCTTCACTGTTTGTAACATTACTTGTCAGTTTACCGGCGCCCGCGCCGTCTGAATCAATAACCTCACTGGAAACCCTTACCGACAGCAGCGGCAAAAGCGAGACAATCGCCGCTTCATAGGAAGCCGCACATGTTTTTTGAAGCGAACCCCTGTTCCTTGAATGCCCCACCCCCGCCAAAAACCCGGGAATAGCGGGAATATGGTTTTTTGTCCAGACAGGGACGCCCTCTTCCAGACGGGACTCGTAGGGGGGAACAACGGAAACGCCCACATACCGGGTCATCACGATTACCGCGCCGTTTTTTTCGAGGATATCCTTGTCTTCGTCAAAGGCAAGAACGTCTATGTAGGCCTCGTGACTTTTTACCGGTTCTATCCGGTAATCGAAGTCGCTAAAGTAGTCCAGATTGCCTGAGCCCTGATTCAACACGGCAACGCTTTCCGCGTGGACGCCGTGGTACAGGGCCGCTTTACAGGCCGCGTCCGCCAGGGCCTCCCGTATGGATTCGACGCGGTTTCCCCGCCTGCCGGCGATACCGAAAATCGTAATGGCGCCGTCCCGGGGCCTCGTTACCCAATAACCGCTGTCAAACGATTCTTCCAGTGAAACCGCCTCTTCCGGCGGAACCGTCCGCGCCGGAACCCGCGTTTCCCCGTCCCCGAGGGCCTTTTGCACGGTGGGACCGGAAACGGCGCAGGAAAAACACAGCGGAAGGACCGCGAAGAACGCCAGGGAGCAAAAAAGTATATTTTTCATGCGATTACATCTTTTCAATTAGGTTTTTTCCACCCGGATTCAACAGGCAAGCGCAACACCGCCGCAAAGACGGGGTTTATGCCGTTAAACATAAACCCCTGGAATTCAAACACAAGCCGGGAATAACATGCCATGCATATCATTCCGCGCCGCGGGTTTTCCACCCGCGCCCCCCATTAAACCGCTTATTCCTCACCCACGGGGACAGGTCCGCCGCCCGCTTCTTTGGCGAACGCCACGTCCATCCGCTCACCGGCGTTAAACGCGGCGGCGGCGGGGACCGTAAGTTTGGCGGCGTTGACGGCCTGATTCACGTCATCGGCGGCAGCGGACTTGCTGTACTCCATCACCACCCAAAGGAGGCCGTTACCATCGGTATCCATTTGGATAGTCCTCGCACCCCTCAAATTGGATTTACTCAGGGTCTGGGTTATGGTCTGCTGGAACGAAAGGGCGGCACTGGGATCAAGCTCGCTTGTGGCGGTATAGTCCTCCGTCATGTTCTTGACAATGGTCTGGAGCTGGCGGGAAAGGTCGGCCCGGGCCCTTGTTTCCCCAAAGGTCTTACCCGTTCCCATCTTGGACATATCGTTCCCGATTTTGTAGGTCCCGACGCCGATAAGCACGTCCTCCGATGCGTTCAGGTAAGCCTCGTTCACAAAGGAAGGAACGCCGCTTAAACCCTTGCCCCTGGAAGGGCCGGACGAGGATCCGCCGCCGGACTCGGCCACACTTGCGCATCCTGACAATGACAGCGCCAGGACCAAACTAAAAACAAAGAAAGCTTTCATACTGTTTCTCCTCTCGCCGGGTTTTGAACCGGCCAATTTTTTTTCCGGTCCGCCGGCGGTACCACCGCCGCGCCGGTCCCAAAAGCCATTCCCCCGGTTAGTATCTTTCCGAGGCGGCAGCCAGCACCGCCGCGCTTTCCGTACTGAGCGCCCGCAGGCGGAGCCGCCGCAGATCCCCCGATCCGGTAACCGCGCCGGTAATGATCACATCCGCGCCGGCGAATTTACCTATAGAGACCGCTTGGTTGTCATCAACCTCGCCGGACATCTGAAATTCCTGCTCTTTGCGGATCCGGTCCAGCTCGCTGCGATCAATCAGGGTATAACCCTTTCCCACCATGATGAATTCCAGTTCCCCGGAAATAAATTCCGACATTTCCGGGTCCCGGGCGGTAACATAGACAATCGCTATTTTTGATCTGGAAGGAATTTTATCCATAAGGACATTCGCCGCCCGATTCAGGGTGGCTTCCACACTGCCGTCCAGCGGCGGCGCGGCCGGTACGGGCGCGGCCGGCACGGCTCCATCCAAAATCTGGGACATCCTGTCCGCCGCCGTAGCCGCGGCCGCGGCCCCCGAATCCCGCTGTTCTATCACAAAGTTGCTCAGAGAATGGGGGGTGACGACAAATTTAACGCCGGAACCGGCGTTGAATCGCAGGGTCCCGGTCTTAATGGTGTACAACTCGGCATGTATCGTATGCTCACCCGGGGGGATCGAGATTTTACCGGAGGCGCCGTTAGACAGGGTTAGCATGGATTTGCCGTCAATGTAGATATGTTCCCTGAAACCCGAATATACCCTGCTGCTGGCCCTTTCCACCGTTATTTCCACGTTTTGGGCCCAGGCCGCAATACCCGTGAACAGCAGGATGGCAAGGGAAACCGGTTTAACCATAGATCTCCTCCGTACAGGGCTAATCCGCAAAGCCCCCGGCCGCGCTTAGAATTTGCCGCTGACCCCTATCGTTAAAAACCTGTAAAACGGCGCTTTTAAAGTGGCGCTAAAGGTGCTGTCCGAAATTTTTGAACGCAACAAATAGGCGTCAAAGCCCCCTTCCCCGAAAAGCCCAAGTTTTGAATTGAAGTAGTACGCGACGCCGAGATCGAACCCAAAGCCGACGCCGCCGATAGTGCCTATATCAACGCCTATGCTTTCCAAGGCATCTTTAGTATCCCCTTTCCAGATACCGGGCACATAACCTATCTTACCAACAAGGTAAAGGTCGAGTTTCGGCATCAGGTCAAAGTGGTAGGCCGCCCTCAGCAGCAGGGGAATTGCAATAACGGTATCTTCAAAATCACCGCTCTTCTCCTCTATCGATCCGCTGTCCACGCCCACCTCAAAACCCAGGGACAGGGGTATGCTTATCGGCAAAAGGTAGTCCACGAACAGATTACCGCCGACGCCGACTTTCCCATTAACATCAGCGGTATGTCCCTCCATCTCAACACCTGATAGAGAAGACAGCGCAAAACCGGCGCTCACCGTTACCTGGGCAAAAGCCCCCGTTGCGCATACAAGCGAAAGCGCCAGTAAGCCCGCCAGGGCGGCAGCCCTTCTTTCCACCATTTTATTCTCCTTGATTGTCCTAAGGCCGCTGTTCCAAAAACGGAGTTTTAAGACAGCCTCTATTGATTAATCCTAAAAACGCCCCTAATCGCCCCGATCCCGGCGTTTTTAGCCATACCCGCGAAAATCCGTGCATTAAAGCCCGCCCGCGAGGGCAGCGTCCGGAATTTCATTTCATAGGCCGCCTCCTTAAAGCCGAAGCTTCCCCCTCTTCCCCGGCGTACCCCCGTGTACCCGGCCAAAAATTATATCAAATATCATATAGGTTTATATCCTATATGTCAATAGATGTTACAAGAAAATGTATCAATATAGATATAATTTGAAGGCGGTGAATTCTCCACGCTGGCGGGATTTTCGTACAGCCGGCGCTACATATAGCGTGTATGACTAAATACACACCATATATAGCGTACTTTTGAGGATTGTCTATCTTCACTGATATAAGATGAGCCTAGAAAAGCTGGTAATCGACAATATCAAGCGGATTCGAAAAGAGAAAAGAATAACGCAGGAAAAACTGGCCGAGGCTTGCAATACCGCTACCAGCTATATAGGTTTGATGGAAATCTATCGCCACGTACCGAAACTTTCGACCATCGAAAAGATAGCCCATGCCCTTGAAGTGGAACCCATTGTCCTGTTCCAGGCCCCCCGGTCCTCCTCGGATTCGGAGCGGGAAACAGAAATGTCCCGGCTAAAGGCTTCTATCCTCAGCGCCATAGAACGGGACTTGGACCAGATTCTCGGCTCCCAAATTTAAGGCGCAACAGGCCGTTGGACCTATACTGTAAAGAAATTGATAGTGAACGCCGTTTTACGATGGGCGCATCAGGCCCTGCGGGCCTGTGCTATAAGGAAATTTATTGCAGATGCCGCTTCGCGGCTTGCACATCAGGCCCTGCGGGCCTGTGCTATAAGGAAAAGGCTATACGGCATCACCCATACGGCGATGGGCGCATCCGGCGCAGTGGACCGGGCTTTTCGGGGCTCCGAGAAGACAACCGGAGGTTGTCGGACAAGCTACGGTTGTCACTCCGGCCTCCCCGCCTGCGGGGGGGGGGGGGGGCGTTGGCTGCTACGCAACCCACCAATCCCTTGCGCGTGGGGGGTGGATACTTTTGCGGCAAAAAACGAAGTTCGGCCTATCAGTTTGGAAGAAGGCTTTTCTTGCCGTGCTTGACGGCGGCCCGGCAGATTTTGCATATCTTCAGCTTCACTTCCCCGGACTCCTGCTCATACAGAATCTTAACATTAGTCCGTTTACACACCGGACACTCTCCCCTGCCCTGGGATAACAACTCCCGGATTCCCTTTCCTCTATGCGCCTTCGACATGCCTGTCCCCTATTTGGATTCCGCCGCATTGGCGGTTTTCTTGTTCGCGGCCTTTGTCTTGACCTTGGCATCTTTTTTCGCCCGCTTACCGGTTTCGATGTCCAGCTTATAATCCACCAGCTCCAAAACGACCATTTCCGCCGCATCTCCGCGCCGCCCGCCGAGTTTGACAATCCGGGTATAGCCGCCGGGCCTGTCCTTCATCCGGGGGCCAATATCGGTAAAGAGCTTGGCCACCACCCCCTCGTCATACAGCCGGCTGGAAGCGATACGCCGGTTATGTACCGAATCCTCTTTGGCGCGGGTAATAAGTTTTTCCGCACTGCGCCGAATTTCCAATGCCTTCGCCTTGGTCGTTCTGATCCGCTCATGGTGAAACAGGGAAGTTACCATACTGCGGTGAAGGGCTTTGCGATGGGCGGAGGTCCTCTCCAGGGGATTAAAGCCTCTCCTATGTTTCATCTTCCACTTCCTTTTGCGGGGCAACCCTTATCGCCCTTTTAAGCTGGCTGACATCCGTTACCCCCAGACCCAGATTCCATTCCTTGAGCTTTTCCTTAATCTCCTGGAGGGACTTCTTTCCAAAATTACGGGTCTTGGCAATATCATCCTCTGTTTTCCGTGTCAGCTCCCCAATGGTTTTGATATTGGCGTTCTTAAGACAATTGGAAGAACGGACCGATAGTTCCAGCTCCTCCACGGGAGTGTTAAGGATCTGCCGGACCCGCTCATCGTCCTCGTCAAAATCTTCATCGGAACCAAAAGAATTCTCATCAAAATTTATGAAGACCGAAAAGTGATCTTTGGCGATCTTCGCCGCCTCCGCCAGAGCGTCATCAGGTCTTACAGTACCATCGGTCCAGATCTCCAGGACCAGTTTATCGTAATCCGCCCGCTGCCCTACCCGCGTGGGCTCCACCGCATACTTGACCTTTTTGACCGGAGAAAAAATAGCGTCCAGGGGAATCGTGCCAATCACATCCACATAGCGTTCATTAACCTCGGACGGCACGTAGCCCCGGCCCAGGTCAATCTGGATTTCAACTTCCAGCTTGGCGTTATCCATCAGGGTCATCACATGCTGGCCGGTACTCAACACCTCCACCTGGCCTGTCCGGGCAAAATCATCGCTTTTTATTTCCCCCTTTCCTGACCACTCGTAGAGAAGTATATCCTGCTCCGTACCTTCGGGAAGTTTAAGCCGGATTTGCTTAAGGTTATTTATAACCTCTAAGGTATCTTCCACCACGTTGGGGATGGTCTCAAATTCGCTGGACACGACATGCGCCGTCCCCGCTTCGTTATACGAAGCGACTTTGATCGCCGTAATCGCGTACCCCTGAATAGATGAAAGAAGAACCCTGCGGAGAGTATTACCTACGGTCGTACCAAATCCCGGTTCAAAAGGAGAGGCAGTGAATTTACCATAATTCTGCTTCAGATCACCATGCTCAAAGGTAATACCTTTAGGACGTTTGAATCCTTTAAGAAGGTTCTTTCGGGCCATGGCCACTCCTTACTTAGAATATAATTCAACAATCATCTGTTCCTTTATATCCGATAAATCGGTAATATCGCTGCGGCGAGGCGCAGCAAGGAACTTGCCTTTCAATGCATCAGGATCCAAGTGCAGCCAGGGCATAACCCCGGACTTGCCATATTCCTTTAACGCATCTTTAAAAACCGCCAGGCCTCTGCTGGCTTCGATAATGGAAATTTCATCCTCCGGCTTAACCAGATACGAGGGGATATTAACCCGTTCCCCGTTTATCGCCACATGGCCGTGGAGTACGACCTGCCGGGCCTGGCTGCGGGAAGAAGCCAGCCGAAGCCGGTATACCACATTATCCAAACGGCGCTCCAGAAGTACAAAAAGATTCTCACCGGTAATCCCGGTCATCCGGAGGGCCCGTTCGAAAAACAGGCTAAACTGTTTCTCCTGCATCCCATAGATTCTCTTAAGTTTCTGCTTTTCCCTAAGCTGAATGCCGTAATCAGAACGCTTTCCCGGCCGTCCCTTGGGGTCCTTCCCCGGAGCCGGCCGTTTTCTGTTGATCGGGCACTTATCGCTCTTGCAACGATTCCCTTTCAGCATCAATTTTTTCTGCTCAGCCCGGCACATCCGGCATACCGGCCCGGTATATCTAGCCATCACATTCCCCCTTAACAGGCCTATATGCGGCGGGTTTTCCGCGGCCTGCAGCCGTTATGCGGAATAGGCGTCACATCATTGATGGACTTCACCTTAATACCCAGCGCCCCCAACTGCCGAATGGCGGATTCCCGGCCAATTCCCGGACCCTTAACATAAACATGGACTTCCCGTAAGCCCGCCTGCATTGCCTTTTGGGCCGCGGTTTCCGTCACCGTCTGGGCGGCAAAGGGGGTCGATTTCTTGGCCCCCCGGAATCCAAGCCCGCCGGAACTGGCCCAGGAAACCGCATTTCCCATTAAATCGGTAATAGTAACAATCGTATTGTTAAAAGTAGCCTGGATGTATACATTTCCCTCGTATACCGACTTCTTCTCTTTTCGCTTCTTGGTATTAGCAGCCACTCTATCCTCCGTAGCCAAAGGTTCAAGCGCCGCGCCGGGCGCCGCATTCCGAACCCTTCAACCTGCTATTTCTTTTTCCCGGCAACCGTCTTTTTCTTGCCCTTACGGGTACGGGCATTGGTCCTGGTCCTCTGACCCCGGAGTGGCAGCCCCCTGCGGTGGCGCAGACCCCGGTAACAGCCAATATCCATCAAGCGTTTGATGTTCAGGGCAATCTCAGTCCGCAGGCGGCCCTCCACCTTGTAATCGCCTTCGATGATCTGCCTCAGCTCATTCAGCTCTTCCTGGGTAAGATCGTTGATCTTCCGCAGGGGATCAAGCCTTGCCTTCTCGCAAATCGTGTCCGCGCTGGCCCTGCCAATCCCATAAATATAGGTCAGGGCGATATTCGTATGCTTATTCGGGAGGTCAACCCCCACTAAACGCGCCATAGCAACTCCCATCCGGTACGGCCGCGGGACCGCACAGTTACAGCGAACTCATAACGAGACCCCATGATCACCCCTGTTTCTGCTTATGCTTAGGATTCTGGCAAACAATACGGATAATCCCATTCCGTTTGATAACCTTGCATTTGTCACAGATCGGTTTTACACTAGTACGGACTTTCATCCCATTTACTCCCTTTATAACAATCAACAATCCCGAAAAATCACGGGTAAATATTTATTAGACCCGATTTTGACGCTTCCGTCAATCCGGTATCTACAGATTCCGCCCGCGAAGCCGGCCCCGCCGGGTAAGCCCGTCGTGGTGGTGCATCTTAAGCAGCCCTTCAACCTGGCTCATGGTATCCAAGTCCACGCCGACCAGGATCAGCAGGGAAGTACCCCCCATCAGGTAAGAAATCGACGTGGGAAACCTAAAGACCGTCTGGATAATAGTCGGAATAACAGCGATCAATGCCAAGTACAAGGAACCGGGCAGGACAATCCGGTTAAGTATCTTGGTCAGATACTCCTCAATCCGCTCCGCCCGGATACCGGGTATGGAACCCCCATTTTCCCGAATTTGCTTGGCTATCTCAATGGGGTTAAGGCTTACCTGGGTGTAAAAATACGCAAAGAAGATGATAAGAAACACGTACAGGATGGTGTACAGGAAACCCCGGGGATTCAACACCTGGGATACGGCGCCCAACCAGGCCACATTTCCCCCAATAGTGGAGGCAATCTGCAGGGGAAAGGTAAGGATTGAAGAAGCAAAAATCACCGGAATAACGCCCGAGGGGTTTATCTTAAAGGGGATGTAAGTATTCTGGGCCCCGTACATCCGGCGGCCCACCACCCGCTTGGCATAGTTGACCTGTATCTTCCGCTGGCCCTGCTGTTCAAAGACCACCAGGGCAACCACCGCCACAAAAACCACGATCACCACGATCACAAAAACCAGGTTTAGGTTCCCGTCCCGTACCCCCTGGCCCAACTCATAAACGGCCTGGGGCAGACGGGCCACAATACCGGCAAAAATAAGAAGGGAAATCCCGTTTCCAATTCCCCGCCGGGTGATCTGTTCCCCGATCCACATAAGAAACATGGTCCCCGCGGTTACCGTCATAATGGCGATAATACTAAAACGGATCATCCCCATGGTAAGAAGGTCCACCCCGCTGTTGATTATACTTCGGGCATATTGGGTAATGGCGAGGGCCTGGATAATACAGACCCCCACCGTACCTATCCGCTGATAACTCTGGATCTTCTTCCGTCCCCCTTCTTCCTGGGATATTTTTTTAAGGCTGGGGAACACAATCAGAAGAAGCTGCATGATGATCGACATGCTGATATACGGCATGATTCCCAGCATGAATACGGAAAAATTAGAAAACGCGCCGCCGGCGAACAGATCCAGGTAATCCACGATGGGGTTGCCGGAATTTGCCTCGGTAAGAATATAGGCGGAAAGCGCCCTTACATTGATCCCCGGGATGGGAAGCACCGCCCCCACACGGAACACCACCAGCATCAAAGCGGTAAAGATGATCCGTTCCCGCAGCTCTTTTACTCTGAATATACCAACCAATGGATTAGCCATGGATCATTCCTGCTTTTCGGATATCTTGCCGCCGTTCAGGGAAACCGATCCTCCGGCTTTCTCGATCTTCTCTTTCGCGGCCGCGGAAACCGAGGAGACCGCAAAAGTAAGATTCTTAGTTATGTCCCCATTGGCAAGCACTTTAACCGGGGCCGTTCCCTTTACAATCCCCTTTTTAATCAGGGTTTCCAGGCTTACGGTTTCAGAATCCCCATAACGCCGCTCAATCTCCCCCAGGTTGACAATCTGCACTTCTTTTTTAAAGGGAAAATTGGAAAAACCCCGCTGGGCCAAGCGGCGGTACAAAGGCATCTGGCCGCCCTCAAAACCTATGTAGGTTTTCCCCCCTGACCGGGATTTTTGCCCCTTGTTTCCCTTGCCCGCCGTCGTACCCCGGCCCGATCCCTGACCACGGCCCACAATCCGTTTTTTCTTATTGGCGCCTTCGGGGGCATGTAAATTAAAATCGTGCATTTTTTATCTCCTCACTCCAGCCACCCTTAGGCATCAGGAAGGATCTTCCACGGAAACCAGGTGGGAAACTACTTTCACCATCCCCAGCACAGCGGGAGTCGCTGCAATCTCATTCGTCGAACCAATTTTCCGCAGCCCCAGGGAACGCACCGTGGCCCTCTGCTTAGGGAGGGCTTTAATGACGCTCCGCGTCAGGCGAATCCGAATTTTCCGCGCCATACCCTCAACCCCACATCTCACTCAACGATTTGCCCCGGTTCTTGGCAATCACCTTCGCGTCCATCAGTTTCCCAATTCCGCTGAACGTTGCCTTAACCACATTGTACTGACTCGAAGCGCCGGTGGACTTACTTAACACATCGGTGACGCCTCCGGCCTCCATGATCGCCCGAACCGGGCCGCCGGCGATGATCCCCGTCCCAGAACACGCGGGTTTCAAAATAACCCGCGATGCCTTAAATATCCCGATTATCTCATGGGGAATGGTTCCGTTTTTCACGGGCAGCTTCATCATGTTCCGCTCCGCCTTATCAATGCTCTTGCGGATCGCCTCGGAAACATCATTCGCCTTGCCGAATCCATAGCCCACATTGCCTTTCCGGTCTCCAATGACCGTAAGGGCGGAAAATGAAAACCGGCGGCCGCCTTTTTGGACTTTGGCGGTCCGGTTCAGCTTTACCAGCTTTTCGACGTATTTCTTATCGGCCCCATCCCGGTTTCGGTCCCGATCCCGGCCATCCCGTCGTCCCCGGCCTTCAAATCGTCTGCCTTCACCACCGTATTCCGAACCGCTTTTGATAATCTCCGCCTTAACAGGCTCGGTTTTAAGCTCCGAATCGGCCTTTGAGACCGGTTCCCCGCCGGCAGGCAGCACAGAATCCTTGTCTTGTCCGTTTTCCATTTCGCCCCCTAGAACTGGACCCCGGCCTTCCGGGTTCCATCGGCTAACGCTTTAATCACTCCATGATAAAGATACCCGTTTCTGTCAAAAACCACAGTGGTAATACTCTTTTCCAGGAGCCGTTTCCCCATTTCTTCCCCAAGCTGCCCCGCCCCTTCTACCGTCACCTTAAGGCTCCGAAAAGCCTCTTCCAAAGAGGAAATAGAAACCAGGGTATGCCCCTTGGTATCATCAATGACCTGTACCGACAGGGCCCGGTTGCTCCGAAATACGGTCATCCGGGGCCGGGCGGCGGTGCCGGAGATCCGCTTGCGGATATGGATCTTCCTCTTCAGTCGTTTCCGATCCTTTTCAAGCATTTTTCGCAGCATTATCTTGACAACTCCCTACAGCGATTGCAAAGCAATCGTATCGAATTAGTGCCTGTCCGTAATAAACACATCGTGGACAGACTCAAATTATTGACGGAGAACCGTTTGAAGGTTCCCCAAATAAACGGCCCCGCTATTTAACACCTGACTTACCAACCTTCCTTCTAATCTGCTCGTCTTCGTACCTGATACCCTTACCCTTATAAGGCTCGGGAACACGGAGTTTACGGACTTGGGAAGCAAATTCGCCCACCTGCTGTTTGTCGATCCCGGTGATCACAACCTTACCCTGCGCATCCGCGGTAACGGCAAGCCCGTCAGGAATACCGACATACACATCGGACGAATAGCCCAGGCTCATACTAAGAATTTTACCCTGAACTTCCGCCCGGTAGCCAACCCCGGTGATAATAAGGGCCCTGGTAAAACCAGAGGAAACCCCGATCACCATGTTATTAAGCAGATTCCTGTAAAGCCCGTGGTAAGCCACGGTTTGCTTCTCTTCGTTCAGCCGGCCCACGACAATTTCCTCGCCCTTGTCTTCGAAGGTAACCACCGGGTGAAATTTTTGAGAAAGTTTCCCCTTTGGGCCTTCTACGATCATAACATTGTCCTGGAAACTGACCTTGACCCCATTGGGGACCTTGACCGGTATTTTCCCAATACGTGACATAAGTATCCCTCACCAAACCGTACAGATGATCTCTCCGCCTACCTTTTTCTCGGCGGCCTTCTTACCGGTAGTCACCCCCATGGACGTGGAAACGATAAGGGTGCCATATCCGTTATAAACCCTGGGCATGCTCTTATAGCCCATATACACGCGACGCCCAGGTTTAGATACCTTCTCGATACCGTGAATTATCGGGATAGTCTGATCATCGTATTTCAGGAATACCCTGATCACATTAGCGCCATCCTGGTTCGCCTTCTTAAAATTCTTGATATATCCCTCTGTCTTCAAAATCTTGACAATTTCAAGCTTAAGCTTAGAGGTGGGGATATCAACCTTTTCGTGCTTTGCCATTCCGGCATTCCGGATTTTTGTCAGCATGTCCGCAACAGGATCAGAAACACTCATCCTTGTTCTCCTGCCTTACCAACTTGATTTAGTGACACCGGGAATAAGACCCTCGCTCGCCAGCTTGCGGAAACAAAGACGGCACATTTCATACTTCCGCAGATACCCCCGAGCCCTTCCGCAGATTCTGCAGCGGTTCACTTTTCTTGTTTTATATTTTGGCGTCCGCAACGCCTTAATGATCATTGCTTTTCTTGCCATGGTACCTCCTACCTCCGGAAAGGCATACCGAACTTACCAAGGAAGGCCTTAGCCTCCGCATCGGTTCTTGCGGTGGTTACAATAACGACATTAAGCCCGGCAATCCGCTCAATTTTATCAAAGTCAATTTCTGGAAAGATAATCTGCTCAGTAATACCCAGGGAATAATTCCCGTGCCCGTCAAAGGCATTTTGATTGATCCCCCTAAAGTCTTTAACCCGGGGAAGGGCCACGTTCACAAGCCGGTCAAAAAATTCATACATCCTCGTGCCCCGCAACGTCACCTTGGCACCGATCTCCTGGCCGGTCCTGATCTTGAAGTTGGCAATACTCTTCCGGGCTTTGGTCTTAACGGCCTTTTGGCCGGTAATCAGGGTAAGATCGTCGATTGCGGCATCCAGAAATTTCTTGTTTTGCAGAGCCTCGCCCACGCCCATGCTCACCACGATTTTTACCAGCCTTGGAATCTGCATGACCGAAGTGTAACCAAACTCCTTAAAGAGTTCCGGGGCCACCGAGTCCCGGTATATTTTTTTAAGCCTTGGTTCGTAGTCGCCCATCACAAAGCCTCTCCGCATTTTTTACAAATCCTGGTTTTATTAAACTTCCCTTCAGGATTTTTCTCCAGTTTATATCCAATCCGGGTGGGACCGCATTTCTTACACACGACCATCACATTAGAACTGTGGATTGGGGCCTCAACTTCCACAATCCCCCCTCGGTCCTGCTGATTCCGGCGCTTCCGCGCCTTTTTGACAATATTTACCCCTTCCACAACAACCCGGTCTTTATCACGCAGGATCTTTAATATCCGCCCGCGCTTGCCCTTGTCTTTGCCGGTGATCACCTGGACGGTATCTTCGACCTTCAGCTTAAATTTATGAACCGCTTCAGCCATGATTAACTCCTAGAGCACTTCGGGGGCCAGGGATACGATCTTCATAAAATCGCCCCTCTCCCGCAGTTCCCGGGCCACCGGCCCAAATATCCGTTTCCCTTTGGGATTAAGCACCGCGTCAATTATGACACAGGCGTTGTCATCGAAGCGGATATACGTACCGTCGGGCCGGCGGTATTCTTTATGGGTCCTGACCACCACCGCCTTTTCAACGGAACCCTTCTTAATTGTCGATGTAGGAAGAGCATCCTTCACCGCCACGACGATAATATCGCCAATCCCGGCATATTTCCGTTTGGAACCGCCCAGAACTTTGATACACTGTACTGTTTTGGCTCCTGAATTATCCGCCACATTCAGAAATGTCTCCACCTGGACCATTTTCCCGCGCTCCCCGTGTCCTACTTCGCCCGCTCAATAATTTCCGCGAGTTTCCAACACTTTTCCTTGCTGATGGGCCGGCATTCAACAACCCTGACCCGGTCACCCGTCTTTGCGTCGTTAGTCTCATCGTGGGCCTTAAGTTTCTTAATCCGCCGCACATATTTTTTGTATAAAGGATGGAGGGCGGTTGTCTCCACGGCAACCACAATCGTTTTCTCCATCTTATCGCTTTTTACGATACCGACAAATTCTTTCTTAGTCTTAACCGCCGCTTCTGACATTATTTCGCCTCCGCCGCCTGTGACCGTTCCGCGATTTCATGCTGCCGAATCAGGGTATTAAGCCGCGCAAGCTGCCGGCGCATGGTACGCTTCTGCAGGGGGTTATCCACATGGCCAATAACCATCTGAAACCGGAATTCCATATACTTCCGGCTAAGTTCGTCCCGCTTTGCTTTAAGCTCGGGAAAGCTCAGACTCTTAAATGAATTCTTCATATTTTTCCCACGCCCGGCTAAATACCCAGTTCCATATCAGAACGGGCCACAAATTTAGTCTTTATTGGAAGTTTGGATCCCGCCAGGATCATCGCCTCCTCCGCAATCGCCTTTTCAATCCCCCCAAGTTCAAACATCACCGTTCCGGGCTTTACCACCGCCACCCAATATTCCGGGGCCCCTTTTCCTTTGCCCATGCGGGTTTCCGCCGGTTTCTTGGAATAAGGCTTATCGGGATAAATACGAATCCAGATCTTGCCCCCCCGCTTAACATGGCGGTTCAGGGCGATACGGGCCGCTTCGATCTGCCGGTTAGTGATCCACATCCGGTCCATTGCCACCAGGGCATAATCGCCAAAAACCACCCTATTGCCCCGGGTAGCATTACCGGGCATATTACCACGCTGTACTTTGCGGAATTTAACACGTTTAGGGCTCAGCATAGTTAACTCCTTGCCCCCATACCTACACGATCCCGCCGTTTGCGTATCAGGGCGCCAGCATCTTCCTTGGGTTCTTTACCGTATTTCATGCCGTTGTAAACCCAGACCTTTACGC
The DNA here is from genome assembly GCA_031275035.1 of Treponema sp. The sequence goes on along the minus strand of JAISPH010000175.1, from coordinate 2,216 downwards.
CGATGGAACCAAAGGTGGTATGGGCCTCGGCAAAGCCGAAATCGATGTCCGCCCGCAGGGTATGCAGGGGTATCCGTCCTTCCTTGGCTTCTTCCGTCCGGGACATTTCGGCCCCCCCCAGCCGGCCGGAAAGCCGCACTTTAACGCCCTGGGCATTTCCTTTTTTGATGGCATTAGTTATGGCCTGTTTCATGGTCCGTCTGAAACTTGAACGGGCCAAAAGCTGGCGGGCAATGTTCTGGGCAACGATCTGGGCATTGTTATCAGCGTTCCGCACTTCTTTAATTTTTATCTGGATCTTTTTACTTACGTGTTTCTGCAACTCCGCGCCGATCTTTTCGATGTTGGCGCCCTTCAGCCCGATGATGACCCCCGGCCGGGCGGTATGGATGGTGATGGTAATCCGCTGGGGATGCCGGATAATTTCCAGCTCCGCAATATCGGCGCCCCTGGTTTCCGGCATATCCGTAATAAATTTTCGGAGTTTAATATCCTCGTGAAGGGTATCGGCGTATTCTTTAGGATCCGCATACCACCTGGAACCCCAGGTTTTGTTTATTCCAAGCCGCAACCCGGTCGGGTTTACTTTTTGTCCCACCTTATTCTCCCGCCTTTAACGCGAACCGGAGGCCCGCGCGGTCTCATCCACTACCACTGTGATGTGGCACATTCTTTTAAGGAGCATATCGGCCCTGCCCCGGGCACGAAACCAAATCCGCTTCATCCGGGGGCCTTCATCAACCAGCACAACCCGCACATAGAGCATATCCTCGTCAAGCTGCTTGTTTTGGCCCAGGGCGGCGGCGGCGGCGGATTTTACCGCCTTCCCAATAAGCCGGGCCCCCTTGTGAGGCATATTATCAAGCAGGGAAATCGCCTCCGGGTAAGGCTTACGGCGAATCATATCCGCCACAGGCCGAAGCTTAAAGGGCGACGCGATTAGATACTTGCTTATGGCCCTATAGCCACTTTTTTCCGCCATATTTCTTTCCTGTTACTTTGCCGCTTTTTTATCCGAACCGCCATGGCCACGGAAAATCCGGGTGGGGGCAAATTCGCCAAGCTTATGACCTACAAGGTTTTCCGTGATGTACACAGGAACCCAAGTTTTCCCGTTGTATACGGATATAGTCCCGCCGACCATTTCGGGGATGATGGTGGAACAACGGGAATAGGTCTTAATCATTTTCCTGTCCCCGGCCTTGCTTATTTCCAGCACCTTCTTGTACAGGCTCTTCTCGATGAAGGGCCCCTTCTTAATGGACCTTGACACCCTTAACTCCTCACAAAATTCCCCGGCAGATACCGCGCCGGCGTTCCCTACTTTTTCTTCCCACGACTCACAATAAACCGGGATGACGGTTTATGCTTTTTTCTGGTTTTATAGCCCTTGGTAGGCTGGCCCCAGGGACTTACCGGGTGAATACCCTTGTTCTTTCCCTCGCCGCCCCCATGGGGATGATCAACAGGGTTCATGGCCATGCCGCGAACCGTGGGGCGCACACCCAGCCAACGTTTACGGCCCGCCTTACCCAGAGAAACATTCATGTGATCTTCGTTGCCCACCACGCCAATCGTGGCGGAACATTTCTTAAAGATCATCCGCATCTCGCCGGAGGGGAGTTTAAGGGTCACATAATCCCCTTCTTTGGCGGCAATAAGGGCCCCTGTCCCCGCAGACCGGGCCATTTGACCGCCCCGGCCCAGAGTAAGCTCGATATTGTGAACGGTAAACCCCAGGGGTATGTTTTCCAGGGGCAGGGTATTGCCAATATCGATGGGCGCGTTAGGACCGCTGACAACCCGGGCATTTACCACCAGGCCCTTGGGGGCGATGATATAACGTTTTTCGCCGTCCACATATTTAATTAGGGCGATGTTGGAACTACGGTTAGGATCGTATTCTATGGATGCCACCTTGCCGGGAATACCCACCTTATCCCGCTTAAAATCGATGGTACGGTACAGCCGTTTATGGCCGCCGCCCTTGTGGCGTACACTGATACGTCCCCGGGAATCCCGGCCCGCCTTTTCCGATCGGCCGGATGTAAGGGACTTTTCCGGCTTCACATGCTTGGTAAGTTCCGAGTTATCCAGGCTGGTCCACTGCCGCATTCCCGCGGTAATGGGCTTGTATGTCTTAATCCCCATTTTTCCCTATCCCCTACACGCCCTCAAAAAGGCCGATTTTCTCGTCCTTGGCAAGCCTGACAATG
>JAISPH010000095.1 GCA_031275035.1 Treponema sp. | reverse complement strand
GCTGGTTCCAAAATCGGTTATTTTGTCACCAGCTCTTGCGGTTTCTCAGGCTAAAGCCTTACGAAACCGCATTTTTCAAGGTTGCAGTTCCAAAATCTGACATTTTGGAACTGCCTCATCTATTTTTTTATTTACCGTGGGGTTTAATACCCAAGAGCCCGCTCACTCACTTCGCGGGGGAGGCTATGCCTCCCCCGCGTAAGCGGGTTCTTGGGAGGTTCATTTGTCAAAACACTACGGCATATTCAAAGCGCCGCCCTGTTGCGCTTCCTGCTGACGTTCCCGCTGTTTAAGGGCATTGGTAAAAATCGTTTTTGTGTCCAGCTTGGTATCCACGCCCATAAGGGGCTGGAGCCCCTCGCCGTTTACGCTGCGGAAAAGCCAGCTCGTCTGCTGATTATACGCCCAGCTCTGTTCATTGTTCATGATAAAATCCAGGACCACCGCGGTGGAAAGGGTAAAAAACACCAGGGCGGCGTTGTTCCGCTGCTTTGAATTTTTCCCCCCCAGTACGGCGTCCAGCCTGACAGAAAGGGGATTGGGGACTTCAAAATTGTACTCATCCCAGGGATTTTCTATGCCCTGGCAGCGGATATTCTGCCCGGCGCCGCCCTTTTTTCTGGCCTGTTCTATGCTTTGCGCCACGGCGGTGAGGTACCTCCGCAGTATACGCACTTCGGGGTACACGGGATTCACCTCCTTCTTGTTCATGGGCGGCGGAAAAGAGGATTCAAATCTATAATACGGAAGCAGATAAAGCCGCTTGACCCAGTGGAGTTCGTTGAGTATACGCCGGGCATAGGGGGACGTTTTGGATTCGGAGACCGAATCCAGTATACGGCAGTATTCGGTAAGCCGGGGCAGATACTCCTTTTCAAAGGCGCTTTCCATAAAATTATGCCAGTCGGTAACAATATGGTTAATCGCGTCCTCCACCCTTTCCGGTTCGCCGTCAGGACCCGGCACGGTTCCAAAGCGCACATACCTGAGGCCAAAAAACAACTCTTCCAGTATCCGCATAAGAACCATAATCTGCTGCACCGGGTCGGTAGGCGCTATAAGCTCATAACCCTTTTTGAACTTGAACACATCGTGGAAATAGGGATAAAAATCAGGATAGACGGCAAGCCGCTCCCAGCCCGCCTTGGGAAAAACAAGCTCCAGGGCCTTAAGCCCCCGGTAGAGGGCCTTGTTTTCCATTTCGGCAGCCGCCTTCTGTTCCCGCTCCTCCCGGGTAAGCGCTTCATCGGTAAACTCTTTTTTGGATTCATCGTCTTCCCGGTCCCCGGTATCGTCTTCCCGGACGGCCTCGCCCCTGGGCGGAATATATACAATGCGGTCCTGTTCGGTAACATTGAGAAAAGCCCGGAGCCGGTTTTTACGGGCCGTAAAAAAATCCTCGTAGGAGATAAACCTGCCCGAAAGAAGCCGTAAAAGCAGGGGAAAAAGAAGGTACCGTATATCCCGCTTGATAACCAGATACGAATTAAGGGCCTGCCGTATCAGCTCCTGGTATTTTAACTTGGCCTCGCCGGGATTTTCCAGAAAGAGAATTTTATACAAAAGTTTATACGCATCCCGTATATGGGTTCCGGGTTCAAGGTTTTCGAGAATATAAAGGGGCTTATAAACAGCCCTGAGTATATCGGCCATATCGGTGCTTTTTACGCCCCGCGGCCGGGCCTGTACCTTGGCAAGATCGCCCGCGATGCGGTCTATGTTCCAGTACCGTATGGTATCCAGCACGGCAAAAGAAAAAGGCGAAACCTTGCGGAGCCGTTCATTTCGCTGAAGATTATTCCGGGGCAGCATGGTCCTTGTGGCCGTTACCAGTTCCTCTATACGCTTGTAATACTCGTCCATCCTGCGGGTGATAAAGCGGGGATTAAGATAATCGGGAACATCGCCAAAGATCGTCAGCATGGAAAACAGAACCTGACCGGAACTCTTTATCTCAAATTCACTCTGGGCCGCATAACGGTCCATCCTGACCCGTTCCCGGTAATTGAGATGCAGGGGAACCTTGGGATCATCTTCGGGATCGTTTATAAGCTGTCTGGCGGCATACTGTTTGGGATTCGGGTCTTCCGGGGAGGCAAGCTCTACCCGGTGCCTGGGCAGACTCCGGCCCTTGGCGCCTATCTTTACATCCACCGTCTCATGCCGCGTCCGCGGGGACCGGCCGCTATGGGCATCCACGGTACGCTCAAAGCCTACTTCGCCCCCCAGCTTCTTGGCAATCCGCTTTGCTTCTTCAGGATCAAGATCCCCTAACTGTTTTCGCACCCTGGACAGCTCGCCGGGCGCATATATATCTTTCCGTGTCTTTGCCATTTCTTGTATCCGTAATTATATCCGTAAATAGAGCTTTTCCCCGTGCCCCCAAATATTGCGTACCGGTACCTGTTCCCCCTCTGAATTTAATAAATTCCCGTTAAAAGAGCCAATGGGGGTAATATAATCAAAATGGGTAACGATATTGTTAAAGCCGGTCCGCAGCTTTTCCAGGGGAGAAAAACTTAAATCCACCATGCCCTCCACATCCTGAATAATCCAGGCGGAATCCGGCCCCTGGGGCATGGTAATACGCACCGGCGGAAGAAGCGTCGGCCTGCCGTCAACCCACAGTACATTTTCATTGTTGTTAAAATTTTCCCTGGTATGATTCTCCGCCACGCTGAACCCCAGCCTCCGGCCCCGGGCGTCAAAACCCAGCCCGGTACACCAGGAACCCTGCATACGGTAGGGAAAATA
>JAISPH010000093.1 GCA_031275035.1 Treponema sp. | reverse complement strand
AAGGAATATCCTCGCCCTGGAGGCGGCCCGGCGCAATGTCCGGGCGGCGATTCCGGCGGGAGCGGGCCCGGCGGCGGAGCCCCTTATCGTACCCGCGGTGGATATGGCCCTCAGCCGGGACCAGCTACGGGAAGCTGCGGGGCTGCCGGAGGCAGGCGAAGCCACCGGAGGCTTTGGATTCATCGCCGCCTTTCCCGAAGCGGTTCCCCAGGCCGGCAGAAGCGCCGCCTGCTGGGAAGATTTCGCCGCCCTCCTGGCCCCCGGCGGCATCGTCCTTGCGGGCCTCTCCTCCCCGGAGGCGGAACGGCTTGACCGGAAAAAGCCTTCCCGGTTCACCCGCCTTGGGGAACTCAGGCGGAGCGGTTTCCGGGCCCTAGCCTACCGGTTTGCCGCGCCCTCCTCCGGTCCTGCTTAGGGGCTGCGCCCGGTATTTTTTGACAGGGGCTGAAGAAACTTCCGGCCAATGAGCCTCCGCGGAGCAGAGCGCGAACCGGAGGTTCGACGGGGTACTAAACCAGACTTTCGAATAAACGCGCAAGAACTGAAAAAAGTTCTTGCTTTTATCGAAACAATATGATATTCTAAACGCAGTTTTGGGAGATTTCTCATTTTATAAAAAATGAGATGGTGTTTTTTCGAGGTGAAGGCTTATGTTGAAAGAGCGTAATTCTTTATATAATATATACTTATACCCCCCCCCCCCCCCCCCCCCATTATAACCATCATTTAAACTATCCGAAATCCAGAAAAACAGGTCAGGGAACCTTACATACGGCATCTTCTCTATTTGCAGATCAAATAATCCTATTTGTAAAAACACCAAGCCTCAAATACTTTACCCTTTTTCAAAAAACTTTTGAATCCGAAAAAGGGGGATACATTTTTATTTATTCATCACACGGGAGAGAGGACTTTCAAGCGGCATGTTTTTTTAAAAAATTGTTATGCGAAAGTTTCGGTTGATACCCGGCGCATGAGGCCGGAATTTATTGAAGAGTTTTTTGCGGAAAGGAGTGTATAAAATGAGAAACAAAGTTTGGACAAAGATATTGATGAGCGCGGTCTTGTCCGTAACCATCTCTCTTGGGGGCTGTAAAAACGAAATAATATTATCCGGCGAAAAAGCCATAATCTCTTTTGTTATAGGGGACGCCGCCGGCGTGATAAGCGAGGAGACTATTACTATTACCGTACCTTATGGTACGAATCTTGCCGATCTTTCACCGGTCATTCTGTTTACCGGAAGCACGGTAAATCCTGCTTCGGAAACCGCGCAGGACTTTACCGAGCCGGTAATCTATCAGGTAAGCGCCGATGACGGCAGTACCAGAGACTATACGGTAACAGTCCGGCAAGCCGCTTCGGATGAAAAATTCATCACCTCTTTTGTTATAGGAACAGCCGCTGGCGTAATTGGCGAACAGGCTATTACCGTTACGGTGCCCTATGGTACGGATCTTGCCAATCTTTCACCAGTCGTTGAGTTTACCGGAAACGCGGTGAATCCCGCTTCGGAAGCCACACAGGATTTTACCGATCCGGTAAGCTACCAGGTAAGCGCCGATGACGGCAGTACCAGAGACTATACGGTAATTGTGCGGTATGCGTTATCAGACGCAAAGGCCATAACTTCTTTTACCATAGGGTCTGCCGCCGGCGTGATAAGCGAGGAGACTATTACTATTACCGTACCTTATGGTACGAATCTCGCCGATCTTTCACCGGTCATTCTGTTTACCGGAAGCACGGTCGCCCCGGCTTCGGAAACCGCGCAGAACTTTACCGATCCGGTAAGCTATCAGGTAAGCGCCGATGACGGGAGTACCAGAGACTATACGGTAACAGTCCAGCAAGCCGCTTCGGATGAAAAATTCATCACCTCTTTTGTTATAGGAACAGCCGCCGGTGTGATAAATGAACAGACTATCAGCGTTACCGTACCCTCCGGCACGGATATTACCAGCCTTTCACCGGTCATTGGGTTTACCGGAAACGCGGTTGCCCCGGCTTCGGAAACCGCACAGGACTTTACCGATCCGGTAAGCTACCGGGTAAGCGCCGCTGATGGCAGTACCAGGGATTACACAGTAATTGTGCGCCATGCGGTATCGGGCGAAAAAGCCATAACTTCTTTTACCATAGGCTCTGCCGCCGGCGTGATAAGCGGGCAGAATATTACCATTACCGTACCTTATGGTACGGATGTTTCCGATCTTTCACCGGTCATTCTGTTTACCGGAAACGCGGTCGCCCCGGCTTCGGGAACCGCGCAGGACTTTACCGATCCGGTAAGCTACCGGGTAACCGCTGCTGATGGCAGTACCAGGGACTATGTTGTAACTGTCCAGTCCGCAGGGAGAGGCCCTATATCGATAAGTTTTACTTCATTGCCCTATGAACAACATATCGATCTTACCGCCGATTCGGAAAATGACCTTTCCCGCACAGAAAAAGACACATTGCGGATAACCGTGGCCGGTACACCGGTACGATGGTTTATTGACAGTGAGGAACAATCCGAAACGGGCAATGCCATAGAGATAAGCGCCTTGGATTATCCGGTGGGAATACATCATGTTACCGCGCTGGTATACAAAGATGAGATTCCCTATTCAGATGAATTACTCTTCAAAATTGTGAAATAGGAGAAAATGATGAAAACACGGAACGCTTTAGGATATATATCGCTTCTTTTGGTAACTTTTTGGCTGGCAAGCTGTGGAAACCCTTTTGCCATACAATCTCCACACACCGATCCCAATAAAGGATTGGTGGCGATTCATATAGCCGATGGAAACGCAGGAAATCGTACCCTGCTTCCCTCTGATACGGTTTTTTCCCGGTATACATTGACTTTTACCCGTGAGGGAAAAGAACCGGTTACCCTGTTTTCCGCGAACAGTACCGTCGATATTGAGCTTGAAAGCGGATCCTGGGAATTAACGGTAAAAGCCTATGTTACCATTCAGGGGCTGGACTACCTGGCCGCCCAGGGCGGAAAAACCATAACCGTTACCGCGGGAGAATCAATAAACGAATCCATTGCCATAGCGGCAAATAATACCGGCGAAGAAGGGCTATTCAGCTATGATATACGCCTGTCCCTTGACAGAGACAGTCTGTCCAGAGCCCGGCTTGTTCTTGAGTCGCTGGATACAGAATGCAAAATAGACATCGATCTGAAACCGGAAGGGGCGGAAAGGGGAACGCTTACCCTAAAGCCCGGCTTCTATCTCCTAAAGGTGCAATTGGAAAATGAGTATCAGGTAACCGGTAAAACGGAAGTTGTCCATATCTATACCAATATGGAAACCAAAGCGGAATACGCCTTTAGGAGCAGCGATTTAACAAAGGTCATCCCCGTAAGCGGCACCGCCCAGGTAATTACCCACGGCGCCGCGCAAAAAAAGGTAGACCTTTTCATTTACCGGGATAAAGAATATGAAGATTTAATCGCCCATACGGAAGTCAATCCGTCCACCAGGACATGGAAAACGGTAATTCCTGATGTTTACGAAAGGGTCTACTTTAGACTTGGCATAGAAGACGAGACGGGGTTTTTCTTTAACAAGGCCGCCGGGCATGAGGATTTACCGGAGATCGGTAAAATTGACATCGCCCTAAACATTACCATTCCCGAACCGCGAATAAGCTCTTTTTCGATAAGCGCGGCGGAATCCGGCCTGTCCGGGGATTTAACCGGCCATATCGACGATGACGAATCAAAAATAACCCTCGCAAGCCTGGAATGGATAGAAAATATTGACCGCCTGAAAGCGGCCTTTGAATCAACCGGTACGGTTACGGTTAATACGGCGGAACAGGAAAGCGGTACTACCGGGCAGGACTTCCGCAAGGATATAGTCTATACCGTTACCACGGAAGACAACGCCGTAAAAGATTACACCGTGGTCTTTGAGTCGCCCCAGGCGACCGGGCTGCCGGTAATGAAGATTGACACGCAGGGAAGGGAAATTACATCAAAAGACGATTGGTTTTCAGATTTAAATCCTGATGTGGAGCCGTCATATACCTTATATGATGTAACCGGTGAAAAAGTATCGGGCGGCACAGATATAAAAGGGCGCGGGAATTCAACATGGGGTATGCCTAAAAAACCATATTCATTAAAGTTGGGGACAAAGGCCCCGTTATTGGGTATGCCTACACACAAACGATGGAATTTACTGGCGAATTATTCTGACAAAACACTACTGCGTACCGAAGTAGCGTTTAAAATGGGAGAAATTCTCCAGGATGGCTTAAAATGGACTCCCCGATCCCGGCATGTCCAGTTGTATCTAAACAACGAGTATCAGGGTACGTATCAATTGGTTGAGGCAATTAAAATAGATGAGAATCGCGTTAATATCAAGGAAATAACGAAGAAAAACCCGCAGAGAGGTTATATCCTTGAAATTGATGTAAGAAAAGGAGAAGCCTTTAATTTTACGACAACAAAGGGCGTGGTATTTAATTGTTCGGATCCGGATGAAGACCTTGATACCATAATAGATGGAGACACAATAACACTATTTGAGAAAATACAAGCAGATGTGCAGCATGTGGAAGATGTACTTTATTCCGGTACTTTCTCTGATCCTGACGACGGGTATCGAAAATATTTGGATGTCGATTCCTTTATTGACTGGTATCTTGTTAATGACATCACTAAAAATCAGGATGCCGATTTCTCTGCTAGTGTTTTTATGTACTATGATCAGGAAAAGAAGAAGTATTGCATGGGCCCGGTGTGGGATTTTGATATTTCAATGGGTAATTACAAGGATCACGCTGGTGAATATAACTATGGATTTCATATTAAGGATAATGCACCTTGGATTCACCAGTTATTTGAAGACCCTGAATTTGTTTTGTCGGTAAAAGATCGCTGGAATACAAAAAAGAATGAGTTCTTTGCCTTACAGCAATATATCGATGAGCGGGCATCGTATCTCAATTCCGCACAGATGCAGAATTTCAGAAAATGGGATATTTTGGGTACTTCCGTATGGCCTAATGTCGTAGTCCCCGGAACTTATCAGGGGGAGATAGATTACTTAAAATCCTGGCTTGCCGGGCGGCTGGAATGGCTTGATACGGCAATTAATGATCTGTAGCAAGAAAGTCTTTGCCGATAAGGCGCCCCACCCGCCGGGTTCGGGGCGCCCCTTTTCTCCCCTATTGCCCGTACACCGCGGCAAGCTGGGATTCCACCTCGGCCATCACGGATTCTATGCCGGCGTTTTTCAGGGCCGCCCGGAATTCGGACACATACGCTTCGGGGTTGGGGTTTTTGCCAAAGACAATCCGCGGCATATAGGTCGTGTATAAATTGGAAAGGTTGTCCAGCTGGATGCTGATGGGATCAAGGTTGAAAACTATCCGCCCGTAGGGATAGGGAACGGCAGCCTCTTCGTATATTTCCGCCAGAGGCACATAGGCATCCCAGGCGGTAAGGGAATTACGCAGTTCCAAATCGTCATTGCGGCCCCACCAGAAATTGGTGCTGACCCCGTTCATGGCTACGTCAAACCCTTCGGGGCGGATCAGGATATTACCGTTTTCCACCGTGTAATGCCTTCCCTCAACGCCGTAGTTAAAGAGCCGGTAAATCTCCGGATCGTTGCGGAGGAGATCGTAGACCTGGAGGGCCCGCCGTGGATTTTTCGACCGCGCCGCCACCGCCATGGCTCCGTGGGTAATATTGAGGGACACCAGGTTTCCTGTTTCTTCCCCAAACCAGAAAAAGCCCACATCGGAACCGGGGAAAAGCTCCTCCATCCGGGGGCGGACGGTGTGCATCCAGGTATGGGTATGATGCTGGTCCGCGCCGGTGAGTCCCGCAAACATCTTCTCCCGGGTATCGCTCTGGTTGTTGAGAATATCTTCCCGCCAGTACCCGGCGTCGCTCCATTTTTTCATGGTCCGGGCAAAATTGACCAGCTCGTCCCCTTCAATATAATACCGGGAAAGTTTATAGGGATTCTCCGCGGATTCCCCGAAAAACAGGGATACCCGTAAATTTTCTATAAATATGTTTTTCGTGTGGGACGAATTCCAGCCCCCCGCCATTGAATCGACCAAACTGGCTGCCGCTTCGGCGTCCCAGGGGACAATGTCTTTGGTGTCTTTTATATACTGGAAATAGACCCCCAGATCCTCCCAGGAATGAACCCCCCGGACAAGACCCGCTTCCCGCGCCCAGTCGCCCCGGTACATAAAGCCGTGGTTGGTCCACTGGGCATAATTGTCTTCGGGGATAAAATAAATATTGCCGTTATATTTACAGAGATCCCAGTGTTCCGGGGGAACCTGGGCCCAGGTTTTGGGGGCGGCGGACTTGAGCAGCTCTTCGCTCAGGGGAAGGAACGCGCCGTCCCTGGCATTGGGCCAGGCATTGAGCCAGTCCGTGGCGGTGCCCACCAGGTCAATGGAACCGTCCTGGGAGGCCAGGGTAAGATTGTAGTTTGTGCCATAGTTGGTCCATTCAATCCAGTGAATCTTTATCTCGGCGTTTACCTTTTCGGTGAGCAACCGGTTCACCTCTTTCAGGGCCAGATCGGTCTCATTGGTGGGAATGTCCCCGGTGGTCATGTAGGTAATCACCACATGCTTTGACAGGTCATCCCCCGCCGGCGATGAGCCGCTGTTTTTGCCGCAGGCCCCAAAGACCATGAGCAGGATACAGGCCGCAGCTGTAGCGGCCGCCAGGTTTCTGATTTTCATAATCAACTCCTTCGATACAAAAAATTTACAGGCCCGTCCTGACGCTTCAGTTTCCGGGCGGGCCCGCTTTATCCCTTTACCGCGCCGACCGTAATACCGGATACAAAATATTTCTGCACAAAGGGATAAACCAGAATAAGCGGACCGGTGGCGACCACCGCGGTCGCCATTTTAAGGGTTTCGGCGGGGATATTGGAAAGGCTCACCACCGATCCGGCCACGGAATTTTTCAGGGCCGCCACCTGGTTAATAACCCGGTAGAGCTGGTATTGCAGGGGCCGGTATTCCACATTGGAACTGAGGAACAGGGAAGAATAGTACCATTCGTTCCAGTAACCGATGGCGATAAAGAGGCCGATGGTAGCCAGCGCCGGGGTAAGCATGGGAAGCACCAGGCGTATAAAAATGGTAAAATCCCCCGCCCCGTCCATCTTGCCCGACTCGGTTATTTCATGGGGAACCGCTTTGGCAAAATTCCTCATCAGGATAATAAGCCAGGGGTTCATCATCAGGGGCAGCAAAATCGCCAGATAATTATCCTTGAGTTTGTATATCTGGGTCATGGTCATATAAAAAGGAACCAGGCCCACGGAAAAAAGGGAGGTAAAGTAAATATAAAAGGTGATGACGTTCCGAAAGGGAAAGTCCCTTCTCTGCAGGGCGTACCCGGTCATGGCGATAATAAAAAGCCCAAAGCCGGTTCCAACGCAGGTCAGCGATATGGTCAGGATATACGCCCCGCCGATTTGTTTGGGAGAACGGAACAGCAATCCATAGGCGTAGGTTGAAAATTCTTTCGGCCAGATGGTAAACCCCGAAAGGCGGATGGCGTCTTCGGAACTAAAGGACGAGGCAAGGATCAGCGCGAAAGGAACAAGGGCCGCCAGGGCCATGACGCTGATTAACCCGTAGGTAAAACCCCGGATTGCCATATCGGAACGTTCAAGCCTTATTCTGGTTCCCGCCATGTTTCCCCCTAAAAAAGCGAATAATCGGGCTCGATCTTTTTGACAATGTAGTTACAGGTCAAAACGATCCCAAAACCAACCACCGACTGGAAAAGGCCCACGGCGCTTCCCTGTGAAAAATTAAAGGTATTGATCATCGAACGGTACACATAGGTTTCAATAATGTCGGTGGTATTAAACAGGACCGAATTGTTTCCCACCAGATTATAAAAAAGATCAAAATTGCCCTTGAGGATTCCCCCGATGGAAAAAAGCAGCAGGATGATGAAGGTCGGCTTGAGGCTCGGCAGGATAATATACCGGATCCGCTGGAAACCGTTGGCCCCGTCCACCCTAGCCGCTTCCATAATTGAGGAATCTATTCCCATGATGGCGGCAAAATACACAATGCTGCCGTAGCCGGTGGTCCGCCAGAGATTGACCAGAACAATGATAAAGGGCCAGGCTTCGGGCATGGAGTAGAGTTTCGGCATATCCCCGCCCCAGCTCCGCACCAGGTTTGATATAAAGCCAAAATCAAAATTGATAAGGTTATACACCAAAAGACTCACCAGGACGGATGAAATAAAATAGGGCAGAAACATAATGGACTGGGTTATTTTTTTGAAATACCGGCTTGCTATTTCACCCATAAGAATGGCGACGCTCATCTGCACCACATTACCCAGGAAAATAAAGGCGATGTTATAGAGAATCGTATTCCGCAGCAATATCCAAAGCTGGCCGGAAACAAAAAGGAAGCGGAAATTTTCCAGCCCCACAAAGGGGCTGCCGAAGATGCCGTCGGAATAATTAAATTTGGTAAAGGCGATATAGGTGCTCGGCAGGGGAACATAACTGAACAGAAAAAAGAACAGGATCGCCGGGGCGCACATAAAAAACAGGGTCTTGTAATCCCATATCCGTTTCAAGTATTGCTCCTTGCATCTGCCGGAAAAACCCCAAGGGATTCCCGGCGGCGGCGTTGACGGCTTTGTCCGGCCATACTGGAAAATGGTAACACAGATTAGTGGGGCCGCAAGTTACCAAAGTACCGTTTTTTGGATAAAAGCAGGTACTTTCGTACTATTATCATGCCGCTTGACAGGAAAAAAAATTATTTCAATGATAAGGCAGTTTCCCGTATCATAAGGAGGTACAGCATGGAAGTCCGCCGGCTAGAGGACTGGAAATTCCGCCTGGACTCGGGCGGCGAACCGTGGCGGCGTGATTTTGATGATCGCGAATGGGAAGAAGTGATTGTCCCCCACGACTGGGCGGTTTCCTTTCCCTTCTCCCCGGCTTTTTCAAGCGGCACCGGATACCTGCCCGGCGGCGTGGGCTGGTACCGCACGGCGTTCTCCGCCGCCCCGGCGGAAAAGGGCCGCAGGGTATACCTCCACTTTGACGGGGTGTATAAACGCTGCCAGGTATGGTGCAACAGTTATTACCTGGGCGGCCGGGCCTCCGGTTTTTGCGGCTTTGATTTTGACATTACCCATTGCCTCCACGAAAGCGGCGGCAACATCATAGCCCTCAGGGCGGATCACCGGGACATTGCGGACTCCCGGTGGTATACGGGGTCGGGCATATTCAGAAAGGCGTACCTTGTATTCCAGGACCCGGTATTTTTTCCCCAAAAGAGCATCGTCATCGAAAGCAAAATCCTCGCCGGCGGCGAAGCGGCCTTTGTCCTGTCCGCCGAAGCCGTCAACGGCGGCGAAACGGATCTGGCCGCGCTTACCGCGGACCTTGCCCTGGAAGGGCCGGACGGCGCCGCCAACATACAGAGCGCCGGTCTTGGCGGCCTTGCCGCCGGCCAGCGGAAACCCGTTACCCTTGAAGTGAAGATTGCCGGGCCGCGGCTCTGGTCTCCCGAAACCCCTGCGTTGTATACCATCACCCCGGGCCTCTCCGCCCCGGCAAAGGGCGGAATGCAAAGGCTCCATACCGCCTTAAGCATCAGGGCGGGAATCCGGTCAATCGCCTTTGACCCGGACCGGGGATTTTTCCTGAACGGGGAGCCCCGTAAAATCAAGGGGGTCTGCGTCCACGACGACGCAGGCTGCCTGGGCACGGCGGTATGGCCCGGCGTATGGCGGCGGCGGCTCGAAAAATTAAAGGCCGCCGGGTGCAACGCAATCCGCATGAGCCATAATCCCCACATGGATGAGTTATACGATCTCTGCGATGAGCTGGGTTTTTTGGTAATGGAAGAAGCGTTTGACGAATGGGAGGGCTGCAAAAACAAATGGTCCCGCGGCCATAATGTGTATCCCCCGGTTCACGAAGGGTATTATGAAGATTTTCCCCTCTGGCACGAACAGGATCTGGCGGACATGGTGATCCGGGGCCGGAATCATCCTTCGATTATTCTGTGGAGCATCGGCAACGAAATAGACTACCCCAACGATCCTTACGTCCATCCCCTTTTCCGGGAGATGACCGGAAACAACGACGCCAGCAAGCCGAAGGAGGAAATGGCGTACAATCCCGGCAAACCGAATATGGAACGGCTGCGTTTTTTGGCCGCCGAACTTGCGGGGATCGTAAAAAAGCATGACCGAACCCGGCCCGTACTCGCCGCGGCGGCCTTCCCGGAATTGTCCTCCCGCATAGGCTTCTTCGATTCCCTTGATGCGGCGGGCTATAACTACAAAGAACCCTTATACCGGGAAGATCACCGGCGTTTTCCCCAACTGCCCATCATCGGCAGCGAAAACGGCCACAGCTTTGCGGCCTGGAAAGCGGTGGAAGAGAACCCCTTTATCAGCGGCCAGTTTTTATGGACCGGCATTGATTATATGGGAGAGGCCAGGGGCTGGCCCGTCCGGGGTTCCGCCGCGGGGCTGCTGGATCTGGCGGGCCGGGAAAAAACCGCCTGGTACCGCCGCAAAAGCCTCTGGACGGGGGAACCCTTTGTGTACCTCGTTACCCGCCCGGCCCCGGACGGGGGGGATCCGCCGGGAGACCGCGGGGAAGGCCTTTTCCGTTCATGGAATTACCTGCCGGGAGACCGGGTGGAGGTCATTGGGTATACCAACCTCCAGAGGGCGGAACTTTTCTGCAACGGTGAAAGCCGGGGCATCCGGAAACGCAGCCCCGGCCAGGAGTACCTGTCCTGGGAGCTCCCCTTTGTCCGGGGCAGCCTCCGGGCAGAGGCAAGCGGGGGCCGCGGCATGGCGGAGGATTCCCTTGAATCCACCCTGCCGGGGGTTCAAATCCGCCTGGCCCTCTGGCGGCCCCGAAACCCGCCCCTGCCGGAAAGGGGGGAATCCAAATACCGGCTCTTCCAGATTGAAGCGGAGGTTCTCGATGAAAAGGGCCGCCTCTGTACCGGCGAAGCCCCCATGATTTCCGTTTCCCTGGCGGGACCGGGCAAAATTGCGGGCCTTGAGAACGGGGATCTTTCCGACTGTTCCGAATATGCCGCGCCCCGGCGGCGGGCGTACCAGGGAAAACTGCTCATCTATGTCCTTGCCGAAAAAACCCGGATCCCGGAAACGATCCTGACCGCGTCGGCGGAAGGTTTTATCCCCGCCCGTATCACGGTGAATTAATAAAGTTGGAGGCTTTCCCAAAACTTCAGTTTTTGGGAAAGCAACCTTAGATTTATATGAAAAAGCGGGCCGGACTTTAGTCCGATTAGACCGCTTTTTCAAGAGCTTTTCCCAAAACCAACCGGGTTTTGGGAAAAGCTCAGTGGTATTATAAAGGAGAATACTATGGCGCTGTTCAGCAAAGAAGGCAACATGCTAGCCTGTTCCCTGGAGGGGGAACAGCTTA
>JAISPH010000091.1 GCA_031275035.1 Treponema sp. | reverse complement strand
CGGTGAAAGTTATCGTAGGTGCCGATGGCATAGCGGGTAATGGATCCGCCCTTGGGAGCGCCGGGGTTTACATAGCCGAAGTGGGTAAAATCCCCGGAATACTGGGGGTCCCCCCGCATGGCAATAGAAACGGCGGTGATAATCCGGGGATTCTGGGCATGGAGGAATAAAACGGCCCCCGGCAGCAAAAACAAGCAAAAAAAACGCCGCTTCATCTCCCCTCCCGGAGACAGCATAAAAAAGAAGCCCCCTCCTGGTCAAGCGTTGTATTCCCGGAAATTACCAGTCCCGGCCCGCACGGTCAGTACCGCCGGGGCACAAGGCGCCTTCCCTGTTTTTTAAGGCGCCTGTAACGGCGGCGCAGCCAAAGCGGATAGTACCAGGGCCACAGGGGCAAACGGCGCAGCAAGAGGATAAGGATTACGATGAGGATCGCAATGACCAGAAGCAGGAGCAGGAAGATCGCCCATATAAGGGACGCATTGCAACAGGGCCGGACGGGGCCAGGATCGGGGGCCGGAACCGGAACGTACTCGGTAACGGTTTGAAGCGGCAGAACCTGAGTTATGGTGGAAGGAGCCGGCGGCTGCTGCGGACCGGAAGAAGGCGGCGGACCGGGAGGCTGGGGCGAACCGGAACGGAGCGGCGCCGGTCCCGTCCCCGCCGGGACCTCGGTTTCCCGGGGGGCCAGAACCTCAAGCTTCACCAGGGTTGCGCCGGATTTGTTCATTTCCAGGGAGTCCCCGGCGGCCCCGGAAATATCGGCAATGTGCTCCGAATCTATGGGGATACGACCGTTTACCACGGCCTCCACCGACCGGTTGTTCCGCAGGTTGGTAACCAGGACCCGGGTGTTAAAGGACAGGCTGGAATGGCTTATGGTAAACCCCGCTTTCGACGGGTTGTACGAAGCGTTTCCTGTCTGGATCTGGGCAAAGCAGAAGGGCGAAATGAAAAGACCGAGGATCAGCGCCGCGTTTAACCGTTTCATAAAAACCTCCCTATAAAGCAGCGCCGAAAAACGCCGTTGCATTTTTCAGCGCGTTCCCAGTTTTTTTCCTTCAAAAAAACCAAACTCATATCCCAGGTACAGGGAAAGGGCATGCCGCTTATGGCCGTAATCGGTATGATGGCTGCCGGAATCGTCATCGATGCCCGCATTGCCGAAATCCCCGGCATAACGCAGACCCGCAAAGATCCTTCCCGGCCCGTAATGCGTGGCCCCCTCAATACCGGCGGTGAACCCCAGGGGAACCGAGTAGGACCAGGAATAGGATTTATCCCCGCTCCCGGTACTGTAGTGGTAACGGTAACGGGTCTCTCCCAGGGGGAACATCACATAGAACCCCGCCAGCGGAGAGATCCTGAACCGGCCGGCCCGGAAATTCATTTTGGCCAGAAGCGGGATCGTCATGGTAAGGGAAGAGAATTCTTCGTTTTCAAGAAAACCGCTTCCGTCAAGGCCGCGGTAAACCACGGTGTCGCCGGTAAGGAGAATTTCAAGCTGGACGGAAAAAAGCCGGTTGATCCGCAGGGCGCCGGAAACGCCCCCTTCAATATTCACCGCCGAAGCGCCGGGCGTTATTTCGCCGGGTTGAATATACCACCGGGGAGAAACGCCGATCCGGAAGCCAAGCATAAAGAGGGGGTCCGGCCAGAGGGCGGCCGGGGGCTCTTCGGCGGCCCGTTCACGGATATGGGAAAAGAGCCACTCCACAAGGCCCGGGAGGCTTTCCAGGGCCCCCTCCATCTCATCGTACACAAGATCGTCGGTGTAGATCATGGTCGAACCGGTCATATCCCAGAGCCATAACTGGAGGTAGTATTCCCCGGCGGTCTCCCCCGGATACACCCCTCCGGTAAGGGCATAATGGGCCCCCGCCGCCAGGCTTGGGATGGGGGGCATGTCGGTGGGTATCCTGGTCCCCGCCGGCGCCGGCGCTTCCCGGGGGCTGTACTTTTTAAGGGCCGCCACCGCCTCCATGGTCCCTTCCTGGAAACGCCGGATCATCTCCGTCTCGTCCCCCGCCAGGGAAAGGACCGCCACAATCGCCCTCCCCTCGTCATCAAAGCCCCACCGGGGTTCCGCGTTTTGGGCAAAAACCGGGACGGATAAAAGGCCCAGGACGCCGAACGCAAGCGCGGCCCGGAACCCGGCTTTTCCGGGGAAGAATCCGCGTTTTCCGGTCATGGCCGCCCCCCCTTCTTTTGGGCAAAAAACCCGAATTCATAGCCCACGGTAAGAGAAACCATGCTGCGCCTGAATTCCTCTATGCCCCGGCCCTCGAACGTCCCCAGGTCGGCGGCATAACGAAGATCGACAATAACCGCTCCGGAACCGGCCTTGACGGCCCCGCTCAAACCGCCCAGAAAGCCCAGGGGCGGATCGACGCTGTAGTTCAGGGACCGGCCGCCGCCGCCCCGGGAAGACGAAACGTCCAGTTTTCCCAGCGGCGCAATAAAGTAAAGGCCCGCGAAGGGGGAAATCCTGAACCTGCCCGCGTAGAAATCGTACTTTACCAGAAACGGAAACTGAAGGGAAAACGAGGTATAGTCCATGGTATAACGGACCTGGCTCCCCGAGATCACCTGGTATGCCCACAGGGACGCATTGTCCCAGGTAAAGACCAGTTCCGCCTGGACGCTGAGATAGGGCAAAACCCGCAGGTTCGCCTGGAAGGCCAGGTCTACCGAAACCGCCTGGGTATCGCCGCCGGTATAGGGAGTATCGTCGGCGGGAGTATAAAACCGGAAAGAAGGCCCCGCCCGGACCCCCAGCCGGAGCCATTTGGCGTAGAGGTCCTCCTCTTCCGCGGCCGTTCCGGGATCCTCCGGCTCCTCCGCGCCGAAACGCCCTGTATCGACTTCCTCCTCCGTCCGGGTCTGGGCGGCGGCAAACCAGGGGACGAGGCACAGCAACGCAATCAGCGCCGCCGCCTTATGCCGGGAATGTCTTTTCATGGACCGCCTCCTTTTTTTATATCCCGCCGGGCCGTTCGGTATACCGGATGACCTATTCGGTACACCGGATGACCTATTCGGTATACCGGATGACCTATTCGGTACACCGGATGACCTGTTCGGTACACCGCATGACCTGTTCGGTACACCGCATGACCTATTTGGTACACCGCATGACCTATTCGGTACGCCGGACAGGCCGTTCGTGCCCCCGAAGGGGCCGTTCCTGTCAAAGCCGGGCCGGAGGCCGCAGCCGGAAGCCCGGGGACAGCCTCCGGCGGCGGCTCATCTGCTCGCAAATTTCCCTTCAGTACCGGAAACCTCAATTTTATAATTGTTGTATAGTTGATAAGGAATCGACGGACTCCCTGTAAAGCTATTGAGAGTGAGACGAGGGACCATCGTAGTCAAGGTCGTGTTGTTACCCTCAATTACCTTCTGGTTAAGCCAGTCGTCGTTAACATTCGACGCAAAAGTACCGTTCTCCAAATGGCTTTCCAGGTCGATGTTAATTGGGGTTCCCTGCGGCGTATAGTCATCCATTCCGTCATCCACAAGGGTTATAAAATTTTTATTAGATGTCGACTTGTCCATCGAACGGGCAAGGGCTATACCCGTCTTAATCAGGACGCTGTTACCCACGGTAAAGCTCTGGGACGGGGTTGCGCCGTAATCCCAGATATACACACGGTCCGTCGTGGCAGTGTCCCTCAATTCCGTGATCCCCCGGTTGCATATATCCTTGGAACTGCCGACCCCGTCGTTATCGGTTATGATGGAACCGCCCGAGGCGGTGAAGCGGGCGGTTAAGGCCGAAGAATTCGCCCAGTGGACAAAGACCCCGCCCCCCTGCCGCTTTGCGGTATTGTGGGTAACCTCGCCCCCCAGCATCTCAAAGGCGCCCTGGGCCACATAGACCCCGCCGCCGCCGTGGGGATAGGTGCTGCTATTGGATATGTTGCCGGTGATCTTGCCGCCCTCCATAAATAAGCCGTATTCAGTAGAACCGGTAACGTTGCCGTTTACCAGAACGCCGCCCCCGGCGCCTCCGGTACCGAGGGTAGCCCCGGCTTTATTGACGGAGATGGTTCCGCCGGCTTTAAGATCGAAGCTGGCGTTCCCCTTGATATAGACCCCGCCGCCGCCGTCCATGGCGGACACATTGGGGTCCCCTGAATCGGAGCCGGTGGCGGTATTGTCGCTTATTTCGCCGCTCGTAAGGGTAAAGCTGCTGAAATCAGAGACACCCGTACCCGCTTCCAGATACACGCCGCCGCCGGATTTCGCCGTGTTCCCGGTGATGTTCCCGGTGAAGTCGACCTTGCTGTTCCCGGTAACGTAGATGCCGCCGCCGTTCCCGGCGGAATTGCCCCCGGTAACGTTGATGTTCTCGAAGGTCAGGTCCGCGCCGCCTGAAATGCCGAGGACCCGCTTGCCGGAACTGCCCTGGAGGGTCCTTGTAACGCCGGAGTCATCACTTTTAATGGTGAGCCTTTTACCGCCGGACCCGTCAACGGTAATGACATTATTGCTATTAAGGAGGGCCGTATTGACCCTGCCATCGGGATTGTCAGTACTTTGGTTGTCGGCGGTAAGGTCGCCCATAATAAGGATTGTTTCTATCCCGTTCGTTTCGGCGGCTTTCTTTACCGCATAGGCCAGGGTCTTAAAGGGATAGCCTGGGGAACCGCCGTTGTAGTAATCGGGCCGCCTGTCATCGCCGTGATCGCCGTCCACATAATAATAGGGGGGGGTTTCGCTTACCACTACTACGTAAGTCTGGGTCGCGCCGTTTTCGGCGGTTACGGTATATATCGATTCCTGGTCGTTCGCGTTATTTGGAGAGCCAAAGAGAATTTTGCCGGTGAAGGCCCGGGAGGGGGTGAAGATTTCGGTAAGTCCTCCATAAGGGGAAACGGTTCCGTTAGGATGAGCTATGGAACTTGCCGGATCGTTCAATCTGATCCTCGCATACATGTCTTCTTCATCAGTCCCGTAGGGCACCTGGATGGTGATGGTGATCCTCCCGGCCGGATCCAGATTCTCTCCGATAACCACATTGGGAAGCTGGTTTGTATAGGTGGATTCTTTGAAAACCGCGAAATCAAGAATCCCGGTATCGGCGGATTTATCCACAATAATCGAAACGTCGTAGTTCTTTGTGATTGAGGTGTCTTCCGACGTTACGGTATACGTAGCCGGAGTACTAACCAGGGTGGAAAAATCGCCGTTTCCGCGTGCCGCCGTTCCCGACGCCGAATAGGTGAAAGCGCTTATAATATTTGAGCCGGTGAGAGAATCGCCGGTTTTGACTATTTTTGCGGTAAGAGGAGAAGAGAGATCCGTTCCGCTGGGTACATGGATCTCAACTGTACCGCCCCCGGAGGTTTGAGTAACGATACCTTCGGCCAGATACACGCCTCCCGGCGCCGGCAGTTCAAGGTCAAACCATATAATTTCGGCGGACGAGGCGGTTTTTACGATAACGTCTACCATGTACTCCTGCCAGGAACCATCCTCCGCGTACACCGTGTATAGTACCGAGCCGGTAAAATCCTGCCATACCCCCGATTCGGGATACATGGATTTTCCTTTATACCTTATCACTGGAGCAGGCAGCGTACTTTTGGTGAGGCCATAGTTGGCGGGCAAAACGGCCGTGATGGGAGTTGTACCGTCTAGATTCTTCAGATTGATTTTTATGGTATCCTCTTCGTTTGGACGACCAAAAGAAAAGTAGGTTATCGCTTTGTCGGAAAATGAGAAAAACTGCGTCCCGGTATCTATCCATTCCAATAAAGGGTTGGAACATGCGGTAAACAGCGCCAAAACCACCGGAAGAACGATTTTGTTTCTCATACGGGCCTCCTTTTATAAGCCGTAAACCGTCCAAAATCATGGCTCCGCCGGACCGTGGAATCCCGGAACCGTCCCGTGTATCAACTTGCTCAACAGTACTTGGATTTCCCGCTCCTGTCAAGGGCGTTATTTTTTTTGAAAGCGATTCCTTTTCAAATTGCGGTTGGTACCGCAAATCCGCCGGGTTGAATTGACAAAACGGCAGTCTTTCCCCACAATTGCCTATGACCCAATCGTTGGAAGATTATCTTGAAATGGTAAGTTTTCTTGCGGATGAGGGAGAAGTCCGGGTAACGGATATCGCCTCCCGGCTCAAGGTTTCAAAGCCTTCGGTGCTCACCGCATTGAAAGTATTGGAAGAACAGGGCCTTCTGGAACATGA
This sequence comes from Treponema sp., assembly GCA_031275035.1. The sequence goes on along the minus strand of JAISPH010000091.1, from coordinate 940 downwards.
ACGGTACAGCGGCGTTTCCCTTACCAGGCAGGGCGCGGCCAGGGCCGCGGAGATCCGGGGGCGGCATCATCTTCTTGCCGCTTTTCTTCAGGAGATTGTAGGGGTTGACCCCGATACGGCGGAACGGGACGCCTGCAAAATGGAGCACGTCCTCTCCGAAAAAACCCTGAAGAGGATGAAAGAACTGATCCGTACCGGCGGAGGACCCGCCCCGGCAAAATAGCCTCCAGGGCGCGCCCGTTAACCGGGATTTTTCGCATCTTCATGCAAAAACCCGCAAGCGGACAGGCCGCCGGCGTCCTTCACCGGGGTTCTCCCTCCCGCAGGCCAAAGCTTTCGGTTTTATGCGCCTCTCCGGCGGGCTCCACATGGACCATAATGTCGTAGACCCCGTCGATCCTGTCCTTGATGGCCGCCTCAACCCTGGAAGCTATGGCGTGGGCCTCCCCCACGGACAGGGCGGGATCAACCTCAATGTCAATGTCAATATCCCAGTATCCGGCGATCCGGCGCATCCTGGTACGGTGGGGGTTTCCCGCTTCGGGTACGGTATGGACCGCCCTAAAGAGCTCCCGGTAGGGTTCGTCCCCGCCGGTTCCGTCCATAAGTTCCACATTTACCTCGTGAAAGATTCCTAGGGCGGATTTTATTACCCAGAGCCCCACCAGGACCGCCGCCGCTTGATCGACGGCGCCTATTTTAAAGTACATGGAGAATCCCAGCCCCGCCAGAACCCCCAGGGAAATGATCACGTCGGAGGCCATGTTCCTGGCATTGGCTTTAAGCATGGCCGAGTCCGCCTTTTTGCCAAGATGGTACTGGGTCCAGGAGAGGAAGAGCTTCCCCGCAATGGAAACGATGGTGGCAAAGAGGGCGGGCGGGCCGGGGACCTCCGCCGCGGCGCCGGAAAAAAAGGACAGCGCCGATTTAAGAATAAGCT
>JAISPH010000052.1 GCA_031275035.1 Treponema sp. | reverse complement strand
CAGCCGTGGGCGATATTGGCAAAGGGGCCGCCGTGGATAAACGCGGGGGTATGTTCCAGGGTTTGCACCAGATTCGGTTTCAGGGCGTCCTTGAGCAGGGCCGCCATGGCCCCGGCGGCTTTGAGTTCCCCGGCGGTTACCGGTTTGTTATCCCACGTATAAGCCACGATGATACGGGAAAGCCGGGCCTTCAGGTCGTCAATGCTGCCGGACAGGCACAGGACGGCCATCACCTCACTGGCCACGGTGATGTCAAACCCGTCCTCCCGGGGCACCCCGTTTGTCCGTCCGCCAAAGCCGTCGATTATGAAACGGAGCTGCCGGTTATTCATATCCATGACCTGCCTCCAGGTGATACGGCGGTTATCGATACCCAGGGCATTACCATGAAAGATATGGTTATCCAGCATGGCGGCCAACAGGTTATTGGCCGCGCCCACGGCGTGTAAATCGCCGGTAAAGTGCAGGTTGATGTCCTCCATGGGAACCACCTGGGCATAACCGCCTCCTGCCGCGCCGCCTTTGACGCCGAAGACCGGGCCGAGGGAAGGCTCCCGAAGGGCTACTATGCTTTTTTTGCCGAGCCTGCGTAAGCCGTCGGCGAGGCCCACGGTGGTGGTAGTTTTGCCTTCCCCCGCCGGCGTGGGGGTAATGGCGGTTACCAGAACCAGCTTGCCGTCCGGCTTATCCTTCAAATCGTTTAACAGGTTGTAGTCAACCTTCGCTTTGTACCTGCCGTAGAGCTCCAGGTATTTTTCGCCGATGCCGAGCTCCGCCGCCACATCGCGGATGGGCGACATCGGCGTTTCCTGGGCAATCTCGATGTCTGTCTTGTAATAAAGCTTCTGGGATTTTTTGCCGGATTCTTCTTCGATCAGGCTTTCATAGTGCATGGTGGTGCTCCTTGTTTATGAAAAATTATGGTAAATATTCAGCCAGATTGGCGAAAAAATGGCAATACATACTATTACCAAAACAACCAAACGGTAATTAGCAACGTTGTTGGACATTATTCGTTTCTCCTTTATTGCAAGCCCGCATACCTCGGTATGTTAAAAGGACTGAACTTTTACCGGATTAGCGCCGGGAAATATTTCCCATAGCATCGTGTTTCCGGCTTAATAGCGATACTGGTCTTGAATGAGCAGGATGGGACTATAGCCCCATCCTGCTCATTCAGAACACCCAAAAATCAGTGATCTTATATCCCGGAGGGAACCGTACTCAAATCATATTTCTCGTTTCGGGGGAGCTCGAGATACGGATACCTTATCACCTCCGCACGCACGTCCTTGATCCGTTTGCCGAAGTCTCCCCATTGCACAATGACTTCGTTGCCGAGTTCGACATATTTTTTGTCAATGGTACACTGAGAGATCATCTCGCGGTAGTAATAGCTGTAAGTCGTTCCGCTGGAAATGCCGATCCGATTACCGTTCTTATTCAAAACATGATCCGCGTGTCCTCCGGCCGGCTGCTCTTGTCCGCAGGGAAGATCGACCAGCTTGTATTCCTCGCCCTGTTGAAACAACGAGGCGTATATATCAAGAATATCTTCGGGGTTCCAGCGCAGATTGACGATCACCCGTTTTGGATTTGAAGCTTCCTCCTCAACGGCTTCGCGTCCGATAAAATCGTGATTGAACTTCGCCATCCAGGTCCATCCGACTTCGCCGGGTGTACGCAGCCGGGCGCGGATATCAGAGGGATCGACGCTGCCGCTTTTTGGCTGATCGCCGAGCAGAGACATGACAGGGTCCGCCATGTACTCGGGATCCAGTACGCAGGCGGTTATGAAAGTGCAGTTCATTTGCGGGAACCCGCCCTCCACATGGTTGACTACATAGGTACGCCAGCCCAGACGCTTTATGCCGAATTCCTTTCCGGCCTGATACGCGGCATCGTAGACGGCAGGGCCGGCCTCACGGGGACCGCGAAGCTCATAGGCCAACGAACCTGTCATACCGATGCGTGAAATTTCGATTTTGGCATCGATGCCTGCAATTTTTGTCGGTCGCGTATCCAGAAAACCTACATCACGCAGACTTTCTCCCGTTGTTTTTTCAAGTACCGTAAGTGAAAGAGGACCGGCAAACTGATACACAAATATATCGCGCATCTTCATATTTGCGTTGAATTTGCCCGATTTCAGCAGCTGCATAATAGGCCACGGGTTTCCCGCGAACATACGGAAATGCGTTTCGTCATCCCGTGCCGTGAGCGCATGAGTCAGAATCAGGCCGTTTTTATCGCACATAACGATATGCTTGGACTTTCCCGGTTTCCATGCGTAAACATCGTTAATGCTGGCGTAGGACAGTAATTTCTGCGCATCCGGCCCTTCAAACGTAAATTCAGATCCGCTGATTCCAGCATGGATGTAAGAACTTTTTTTCCAGGACAAACTCGCTTCTTTCCAATGCTCCGCTTCCCACACGACCATGTTCAGGAAGACATTGCCGTATAATTTGACATCCGGATATTTCGGAACATAACCGATTACATCCATTTCTTTTTCATTACTCGTCATACAATTACTCCTTGTTGGAAGATATTTATGCAAATATCATTACAACCACAATTATAGGGCATTCTTTCTGCCAAGTTCTGGCAGAACAAAGACCAACACAAGCACCAACGCCATACAAGCGCCGCCCAGCATAAAAAACAAATTCATATTATTTCCGGCAATAGGGGCCGCAATGTATGTGGGAATGATAACAGCCCCCAGTAGTTGTAATGTACCGGTAAATCCTCCGGCAGTACCAGCGTATACAGGGCCTATTTCAGAGAGTTGAACTGGTATAGACATAAGCAGGGGCATCAGGCCGCCCATGGCAATACCGGTTATGAGTAAGCAGGCCCCAAGCAAAACACCTGCAGGAGCCGCCCAGCCAAACGCCGCGCCCCCAACGCTTACAAGGGCAAACACTAGCATAACAGGTTTGATTTTGCCAATCTTTATCACCAAACCTGGTGCAAATAAACAACCAATCAGGTTTCCGATTGTTACGACGGCCGCATAAGCTCCTGACCTTACGGGATCAATACCCCGTTGTCCAAGGGCGGTGGGCAGGAAAGAACTGATAATAACATTACATCCCAGAATAAACATCAGACAAAAACCAACTATCCACACGGGACAGCTTTTTACAACAACTTTCAGACTGTCGAGCATTTTCGTTTGTGGCAGCTCCGCTGTTTGATGATCAACGGGATTCTTAATGAGTAGTACCCATAAAACGAAAACGGCGACCGAAATTACGGCGGCAATGGCATACGCTGTTTGTATGCCGGGCAGGAGGGCCGTTGTTCCTGTCCCTACAGTCATGCCCAGAGTGGATGCCGCAAGGAAGATCCCCATCATACTGCCTACTTTATCAGGTGAAAATGTACTGCCAATAATCTTGGCGCCGTTTGCGTTTAAGAATGCGGCGCCCACGCCGGTTAACAACATACTAAAAAAAAGAGTGATATAGCTGTTTGACCAAATTCTCCAGCATGTACCAAAGGCAGTTGCCGCAAGCCCAATGGCGATAATTTGTTTGATACCGAATTTATCCACCAACAGTCCCGCAACAAGGCTTAAAAAAATGGCCGGGATCATGGGTGAAGAAAAAATACTGGTGAAGTCAGGCACAGAAAGGCCTAACCCTTCAGTTAATTGAGGGGCTAATGGGGCGAGCTGATATTGAGCATAGCTGGGCCCAAATATTCC
>JAISPH010000038.1 GCA_031275035.1 Treponema sp. | reverse complement strand
CGGGAATGATTCTGCAGGACTGCCCGCGGATACCGTTCCAGCAGCAGGGGCAGAAACTGTCCCAGGTCCGCCGTTTCCGCCGCCTCCTGTTCCAGGGTATTATCCACCCGGCTCAATTCCCGCAGCCGGGCGAGGAAACGTTCAATCCGCTTCTCCTCCTGATCGATTCCCCGGAGCAGTTTTTCTTCTTTTACCGGCGAGGCCAGGGACAATTCCACCTGGGCCCGGATTGCCGCTATGGGGTTTTTGAGTTCGTGGAACAGATCCGAGGTGAAGGTCTCGATAAAGGCGATTCGTTTTTCCAGTTTCTGTGAAAGGGCGGAAAGACTGCGGGAAAGATCGCCGATTTCATCTTTTCGCCTGAGCCCCCGGATATGGCCCGAAAAATGCCCCGCCTTGTCCAGCACCCCTTCGGCCTCCAGCTTCAATTTTTTAACCGGCAGGGTGATGGTGAGGGAAAGCCCCAGGGAGAGGATGAGGGAGGCGCAGAGGGAAATGACAAAGATTCTGATAATATCAAGGCGGATCCGATAGAGGTTGACCAGTATCCCATAGGTGGACCGGGAAACCAGTACGGCGCCGGTAACCCTGCCGCTTTCTGCGCCGAAAATGGGAATCGCCGAATAGAGGTTTACCGACACCTGGCCGCCGGAGTAGCGGGTCGCCGCTCCGTACCGGCCTTCCAGGGCGGCGCGTATTTCCGGTCCCAGAAGCACCCGCCGGCCGCTGTAGAATTCCCCGGCGGAGTACCTTGAAGGGGGGAACAGCAGCCGCTTAACGGCGTTGACGGGATAAACCGCAATCCGGTAGAGGAGCCGGGAATTGGGGCTTGGCGCCGTCGCCGCTCCGCCCTCCGGCCCGGCCCGGTCCTGAACCGGGCCGGAAACTGCCGCCGTGATGGTGGCCGAGTCGGCCAGCAGCTTCCCTTCAACATCGACCACCCGGAGCCGGGAATCAACCCGCCCCGCCAGGTTTTCCAGAATTCTGCCCGCTTCTGCGGCCAGGGATTCCGCCGGCAGATCCCGTCCGCCCAGGGCGGAACTGAGGAGACGGCCCTGCTGGATCATGGAATTTTCCTGGGACGATAGAAGCTGGTTTTCGTAGGTATCCAGGTAGAGGAGGCTCCCCATGGGAAGAAAGAGCAGCATGATATTGAAAAGCAGGAGCCGGGCGGAAAGGCTTTTCACCGGAACCCCGCCTTGCCCGTCCGGGTCCGGGCCGCCGCGGGCGATGCGGGGCCGCCGGCGGGCTCCCGCCAGCGGTAACCCAGGCCGTAGACCGCTTCCAGTTCCGTAAAGTCCCGGTCCAGATCGAGGAGCTTTTTCCGTATCCGCTTGATGTGGCTGTCCGCGGCCCGGTCATTGGGGAAATTGTCCTCGGGAAAAGCCGCGGCCATAAGCTGGTCCCGGCTTTTGATATATCCCGGCTGTTCTGCAAGGCAGCGGAGGATGCGGAATTCGGTAACCGTCAGCGCCAGGGCTTTTCCCCTCCAGGAGGCGTAACAGCGGTCTTCGTCCAGAACCAGTTCCCCCGCGGTCAGGGCCGCCTGGCCGCCGCCGGGATACTCCGCCGGGCCTGAAACCCCCGGAACCCGGCGCAGCCCCGCCCGGATCCGGGCCGTCAGTTCCCGGATACCGAAGGGCTTGCAGACATAATCATCCGCCCCGGATTCAAGCCCCAGGACTTTGTCAATTTCTTCGTCCCTGGAAGACAGAAAGATAATGGGGACGGCGGTCCCCGTCCGCTGAAGGGCGGCCTCCAGGATCCTGATCTTTCTACACAGCTCGATTCCGTCCATTCTGGGCATAAGAATATCCAGGATGATCAGATCCGGCAGCCCCCCCTGAAAGGCCTCCCATGCGGCAAGGCCGTCGGCATATTCCTCCACCCGGTAGAATTCCTTTTCCAGGGCAATGCGCAGCGCCTCCCGGATGTTTTTTTCATCATCCACCACGGCAATACGGCTCATAGGGCTATTGTGGCAAGACTTTGGTGAAAATACTACCTTGCCCCTTGAAAAGCCCGGATCTTGCCATAATCAGGACCTCATTCCGCCTTTGTCCGCGGTTTGACTTGGGAGCGTACTGAAAAACCCCGGCCGGGGTTTTCGGCGCGCCGGAACGGCGGAGCGTCAATCCGCCGTACAGACAAACCCAATCAACAAGGAGTAGCGTATGGACAGGTTTAGAAATTTTACCGGAACCAGGGGGTTCAAAGTTTTTCTGCTGACGCTTTTGATTCTTCTCTTTCTTATCCCCGTTGCGATGATTCGGGACATCATCTATGAACGGAGCCTGCGGGCCTCCGGCGCCGAAAACGAGATTATGCGTTCCTGGGGGGAGGAGTTTGCGGTTCAGGGGCCGCTTCTCAGGATTCCCTGCCGGGGAATTGAAACGGTCAAGATCCGCAATGACCGGATGGAGGAAAAAACCGAAACCAGGGAGATTGAATTTTCCGTCTGGATAGTTCCCGAGGAACTCAAGGCGGATATACAACTGGGGACGGAGATAAAAAGGCGGGGTATTTTTTCAGTGCCCCTCTTTGCGGGGAAGGTACATTTAACCGGCGCCTTTGATCCCGGCAAAATAGCCGCGGAGACCGCGGCAAAGCTTGCCGCCTATCCCGCGGAAAACCGGCAGGCCTTTCCCGAATCGGCGGAGCTGGTCATTCCCCTGGCAAGCCAGCGGGGCATCCGGGGGATAGAGCGGGCCCTGTGGAACGGCGGCGGCCTGAATTTTCTTTCCGGGAACCGGGGCTTCCTCTCCGGCAAGGGAAGCGGCGGCGTCTACAGCGCGGCGCCGCTCCGGGAAAATTCCGCCGCTCCCCGGGGCGGATCTTCCCCCGGGGAACAAAAAAATACTTTTGATATCGCCATGGCGATTCAGGGAGGAAATTCCCTGCAGATGATCCCCCTGGGCGAAGACAGCGCCTTTACCCTCAAGGCGGACTGGCCCTCTCCCTCGTTCCAGGGGAACTACCTGCCGGCCGCTCATGTCATTGATGAAAAGGGTTTCGAGGCCCGCTGGGAGATAAGCCATCTGAGCCGGAACATTCCCCTGGCCTGGACCAGCGGCCCGGAGCTTGATTCCGATCTGTTCGGGGTGAATTTTTTTAAGGTCCTGGATCACTATGATGTGAATATCCGGGCAATCAAGTACGCCCTGCTCTTTATCATCATCCCCTTTCTTGGCTTCTTTCTTTTTGAACTGCTCCTCCGCCGGAACATCCATCCCGTTCAGTACCTGCTGGCGGGCATAGGAAACGTGGTCTTTTACCTGCTGCTGCTTTCCTTTTCGGAACACCTGCCCTTTCCCCCGGCGTACTGGATATCCGCCCTGGCAGTTACCCTGATGATGAGCCTCTACTCCCGTTCTCTTCTGGGGGCCTGGAATAAAAGCTGGCTTATGGGACTCATCATGGCGCTCTGTTATACCTTCCTCTACTTTACCCTTCAGTCCGAGGACTGGGCCCTTCTCATCGGTTCCCTGGGGGCCTTCGGCATTACCGGGGTGGTGATGTTCCTGACCCGGAATCTGGACTGGTACAAGCGCAGGCCCCCCGCTGCGGAAAATTCCGGCGAAAGTCCTGTTCCCGGAGCCGCTCCGGCGGAGGATATGGGTACGGTTTAGGGTCTGCGTCATGGGGGGAAGCCCCGGAAACGGCCGGACCAGGGTTCGTATTTTGAGCGTTTCCCCGGCGTTCCGGCTTTAGCCACCGGCGTTCCGGCCTTGTCCGCTGCCGTTCCGGCCCTGGCCGCTGGCGTTCCGGCCTTGGCCGCCGGCGTTCCGGCCTTGTCCGCCAGCGTTCCGGCCTTGTCCGCAATCGTTCCGGCCCTGGCCGCGAGGCCAGGGTCCGGTTTCGCTTTCTTCATTCGCAGCGGGGTCCGCTGCCCAGGAGCTCCGCTCCGCGGGTTTTTATAGGCGTATGCGGAAAACGCTTCCGGCGGCGCCGTTTTTCCCGCCGCCGCTTTCGGCGCTTATGGTCCCGCCGTGGGCGCGGATGATGGCGGCCGCAATGGCCAGGCCTATTCCCGCGCCGCCGGTACTGCGGCTGCGGGATTTATCGGAACGGTAGAAACGTTCAAAGACGCGGGGGAGATCCTTTTCCGGTATTCCTATGCCGGTATCGGCGACGGCGACTTCCCAGCGGGCGGACGCGGCCTCTCCTTCTTTAATGCTGATGGTTATGCTGCCCCGGTCGGTGTATTTTACCGCATTGGACAGCAGGTTGATAAACACCTGTTTAAGCCGGTCATAGTCGGCGGTGATGACAAAGGTTTTGTCGCCGGGGGGTTCTCCGGGATCCAGGTTTATTTCAATTCCCTTTTCATGGGCCTGGGGCCTGAATTGTTCCGCGGTACTGTACAGCAGCCTTGCCAGATCGAATTCGGTTTTGTTAAGGGCGATGGTCTCCCATTCAAAACCGGCCAGGATGTTCAGGTCCTGCACCAGACTGGTAAGCCGCAGGATCTCTTCGTGGCAGCTTTCCAGGTGTTCCCTGTCCGGTTTATATACCCCGTCGATCATGGCTTCGATGTTTCCCTGCAGGCAGGCGAGGGGGGTCCGCAGTTCGTGGGCTACATCGGAACTAAGCTGCCTTTGCCGCCGTTCCCCTTCTTCCAGTTCGGCGGCAAGGTGATTGATCGAGCGGGCCAGTTCCGCCAGTTCTCTTGTTTTATAGTTGTCCTCTATTCTGATAACCGTCTGTTCCGCTTTTATGTCCCCGGAATGGACCCGCGCTATCTTCCGGGCGGCCTCGGCGGATTTATTAACGGGCTGGGCTATGGCCCGGGAAAGCGCAATGGAAACGCCTGCGCTGAACAGAATCAGAACAACGGTGGCCGCAAGCAGAAGCCTATTTATGGAAGTTAAAAACGTTGATTCCGTTTCGCTGTAGAAAAAGGGACCGTAGGTTTCGACGGTTACCGTTCCTATGGTTTTGCCGGAATACTGCAGCGGGAACTGATCTTTCCGCATGGAGCCGTCCAGGCCGAAACGCCCCTCCATACGCTCGGCAATGCTGTTCAATACCATCGTACATTCCTGCATGTCGCAGGAACGGGCATCCCATACAATGCCGCCCTTTTCATCCTCCACAGTTACAATGTATCCCCCGTGAACAAAGTACATGCCCATTGCTTCTATCGAAACGGCGTCGAAACTGCGGCTGCCGGGCTTATATTGATTTTCAACCGCCTCGACTATTTCTTTGGTTCTTTCGGCGATATTGTCTTTGATGAGGGCGGTAAAGACAAGGCCGGTAAAAAGATTGATGATTACCGTTAAACCCCCCAGGGCCAGGCCGGTAAAGAGCGCATAACTCAGGGACAGGCGGCTCTGGAGGCTGATCGTAAAATGCCGTTTCATGGGTTCCCCGTTAGTTTTTGCGCGGGCCGCCGGTCCGCCCGCCGCCCGCGGCGTCCCCCAGGCGGTAGCCCATGCCGTAGACGGTAACGATATACCGGGGAGCCCTGGGGTCGTCCCCGATTTTAGCGCGGAGCCGTTTTATATGGCTGTCTACGGAACGGTCAAAGCCGCCGTAATCGTCCCCCTTTACGGCTTCCAGAATTTCGCTGCGGGTAAAAATTTTTGTCCGCCGGGACATGAGGAGGGCAAGGATGCCGTATTCATCACGGGTTAAGACAATTTCCGTTCCGTTCCGGCTTACCGTCCGTTTCCCGGTATCTACCGCCAGGTCGCCGCAGGAAAGAAGCTCCCCGGAAGCGCCGCCTGTTTCCCTGCCGCCCCGCCGCAGGGCCGCTTCGACCCGGGCCATAAGCTGCCGGGGGCTGAAAGGCTTGCATACATAATCGTCCGCCCCGATGGCAAGGCCCCGGATGACGCTTTCTTCATCCGCCCGGGCGGTGATCATGATGATGGGAACATCCGAGGCCCGCCTGATGCGCCTGCAGAATTCTTCCCCGGAAAAATCGGGGAGCATCAGATCGAGGAGTATCAGGTCGATGCGGTTTTTTTCGAAAACATCCATGCCCTCCCTGCCGTTTTGGGCGCAGAAGGCGCCGTACCCGTTTATCTCCAGGTAGGACTTTATCAGACTGAGAATCTTCGCCTCGTCGTCAACCACCAGCACCCGTCTGCCGTTCATGGCGCCAGTATAGCACAGGGGGAAGCTCTGGAAAACCCGGTTGGTTTTCCAGAGCTTCGGGGTAAGAAAACTTCTAAAAACTGAAGTCTTTAAAGGTTCCCGGGGCATTAAACCCAAGAACCCGCTTGCGCGGAGGAGGGTATTATAAACTTCCTGTCGAACGAGCCTCCGCTCAAACTAACGCGGCGCCTAAGATACCGCGCCGTAAGCGCAGCTTACGCGCCTGCTCCGCGGAGGCTTATTTGTCAACTCGTTCGAATTCCAGAGACATCATCCCCATCATGTCTACGGTAAGCGTGTCTCCGTCAATTTCAAATTCCATTTCAACTTCAGCGCCCTGGTACTCTGTAGAAATGGAATTGCCTTTTACTTTGTAGGGAACCGTTTGTTTTACACCCATCATCTCCTGGGTAAATTTGTTCCCGGTAAAAGACCAGGTAAAACCGTAATCTACCTCCTCCCATGTTCCGACAAGCGCCTTGGCGCCGGTTGTGCCGCCGCCGCCCGCAGCGACCCTTACCTTCTCCCTGGGGCTTATCTTCCGTATCCGGTTATTGCCAAAATCCGCGACATAGAGGTTCCCGGCCTTATCTAACGCAAGACCTACCGGATAATTAAATTGGGCTTCTATGCCGGTTCCATTGGCGTAGCCTTCCTCCCCGCTTCCCGCAAAGGCGCTTACCTCCCCTTTGGGGCTTATCTTCCGTATCCGGTTATTCTCCCAATCCGCGACATAGAGGTTTCCGGCCTTGTCAAACGCAAGACCTGTCGGCCCGTTAAATTGGGCTTCTATGCCGGTCCCGTTGGCGTAGCCTGCCTCCCCGCTTCCCGCGAAGATAGCATGGCATCGTCTCTTTTTATCATAATTATGCTATTGTTCCTTCTCCTGTTCCTTTACATCACAATTGTGCAGAAAATCTCAAAAACATCCTGTTTTTTTATTCCCTCGACCATCATAGCATAAATGGGAGCATAAAGCTCCAGATCTATTACCTTTCAGGAGGAAAAGAAGTGAAAAAAGCTGTTGTATTAGTGCTGTCCCTGCTGGCGATCTCCGCCGCGGTATTTGCCGCCGGCGGTCAGCAGGGGGCAAGCGGTCAGCCGACGATTGGGGTTGCGATCTACAAATTCGACGACACCTTTATGTCCGCTACCCGGAACGCTATCGAAGCCAATGCCCAGGGCAAGGCCGCCATCACCACCGTGGATTCCCAGAATGCCCAGCCCACGCAGAACGAGCAGGTTGATTCGTTCCTTGCCCGGAAGCTCAACGTCATCGCCATCAACCCCGTAGACCGGACCGCCGCGGGGGCCATCATCCAGAAGGCCAAGGCCGCCGGCAATGTCCCGGTGGTATTCTTCAACCGGGAACCCCTTCCCGAAGATATGGCTTCCTATGACAAGGTCTACTATGTAGGCGCCAAGGCGGAAGAATCCGGCACTATGCAGGGCGAAATCATCGTCGATTACTGGAAGGCCACCCCCGCCGCCGACAAAAACAAGGACGGGGTTCTCCAGTACATCATGCTCAAGGGTGAACCCGGCCACCAGGATGCGGAGCTCCGGACCGAATATTCCATCAAAGCGGTAACCGGCGCGGGGATCAAGGTTCAGCTTCTGGCCGAAGATACCGCCATGTGGGACAGGCCCCGGGCGGTGGAAAAGATGCAGGCCTTTATCTCCCGCTTTGGGGATCAGATTGAGGCGGTATTCTGCAACAACGACGATATGGCCCTGGGCGCCATTGAGGCCCTCCGCCAGGCCGGTTACTTCACCGGCGGAAAGTACATCCCCGTGGTAGGGGTGGATGCCACCGCCCCCGGCGTAGCCGCCCTTGAGGAAGGGACCCTCCTGGGGACCGTCCTCAACGACGCCAAAAACCAGGGAAAGGCGACCTTCGATCTGTCCTACGCCCTGGCCCGGGGACAGCCCGTTTCCAGCGCCGGCTGGAACCTTACCAACGGCAAGTATGTCTGGGTGCCTTATCAGAAGGTTACCAAGGCAAACTACAAGCAGGTTGTTAATTAAAACATAAGGGGCCTCTGGAAACCCAAGCGGGGTTTCCAGAGGCGCCCGGATACCAGAGACTTTTTCAAGATCCGGATTTTGAAAAGCCTTATTGGACTTGTTCGGGAACCCGGCCGGTGTTCCCGGACTAAAGTCCGGCGCAGGTCCCCCTAAAACGCGGATTTCTTAAACAATTCACGTTTTTAGCGGAATTTGGCGAACCTTCGGTTCGGCGAACCTGGAGTTTCCGAACGCCTTTTATATAATGAGGACGGAGAATTTTGATGGAAAATGGGAAGTATGCTCTTCAGATAAAACAGATGTCCAAATCTTTTCCCGGAGTATACGCCCTGGACAAGGTTTCAATCGATGTCCGTCCCGGTTCGGTGCATGCCCTCATGGGTGAAAACGGCGCCGGAAAATCAACGTTGATGAAATGCCTCTTCGGGATTTACGAACCTGATTCGGGGGAGATTGTTTTGAACGGAGAGCCCGTCCGTTTTGACAATTCCCGCCAGGCCCTGGATGCGGGGATCTCCATGATCCACCAGGAACTGCTGCCCATCCCCTTGCGGCCGGCCATGGAGAATCTCTGGCTTGGACGTTATCCCAAATATTCCGTGGGTCCCTTGAAATTTATCGATCATAAAAAAATGTACCGGGACTCGGTTACCCTGTTTAAGGATCTTAATATGGATATTGATCCCAAAACCTGGGTCCGGGATCTTTCGGTGTCCAAGGTACAATCCCTGGAGATAGCCAAGGCGGTGTCCAAGAAGGCCAAGGTTATCATTATGGATGAACCGACCTCGTCCCTGACGGAACATGAGGTTACCCAGCTTTTTGAAATCATCCGGCGCCTCAAAAACGAAGGAGTCGCCGTCATTTATATTTCTCACAAGATAGAGGAGATCCTCGCCATCTCCGATGAAGTATCCATTATGCGGGACGGCAGGCATATCGGAACCTATATGGCAAAGGATCTTACCACGGATCAAATAATCAAATACATGGTCGGCCGGGATCTGGGCCACCGTTTCCCCCTTAAAAATAATGTTCCCGGCGAAATGGTGATGGAGGTAAAGAACCTCAGTTCCGCCCTGAGCCGTTCCTTTAAGAACGTCAGTTTTTCCCTGCGCCGGGGGGAGATCTTCGGCATCGGGGGCCTGGTGGGGGCCCAGCGGACGGAACTGGTGGAATCGATCTTTGGCCTGCGGCCCATCGAAGAGGGGCAGATCCTGATTAACGGAAAACCGGTGGCGGTAAAAAGCCCTCCCCAGGCCAAGTCCCATAAACTGGCCCTGGTTACCGAGGAACGCCGGGTTACGGGGATCATCCCCATGATGTCGGTCAAAAATAACATGCTCCTGGCCAATATGCGGCGCTATGCGGGCCCCCTGGGGCTTATCAATGAAAAACGGGGCGAAGAAGCGGCGGCGGGAAAAATTAAGGCCCTGAATGTAAAAACTCCCAGCAGCAAGACCCTTATCCGGGATCTGTCCGGGGGAAACCAGCAAAAAGTGCTCTTTGCCCGCTGGCTCCTCACCGAACCGGACATCCTTATCCTGGATGAACCGACCCGGGGCATCGACGTGGGCGCCAAATACGAGATCTATTCCATCATCATCGATCTGGCGAAACAGGGAAAGAGTATCATCATGATCTCTTCGGAAATGCCCGAACTTCTGGGTATCTCCGACCGGATCATGGTAATGTGCGAGGGAAGGGTTACGGGGTTCCTGGAAGGGAAGACCGCCACCCAGGAAGAAATAATGCGCCTTGCGGCGAAATTTATGTAGCTTGGGCCGGTTTCAAAACGCCGGATTTTGAAACCCCCGCCATCTTAACTCCAGGAGAGAAGAATGAGTAATACGGCTGTAACAAAATCGATCAATATGAAATCCATACGGGATTTTGGGGTACAATACGCCATCTATTTTGTATTCATTGCCCTTATATTGATCATCACAATCAGGGCGCCCGCTTTTCTTTCCTTGATTAATTTCCGCAATATCCTGTCCATGTCCGCCACCAGGGTAATCATTGCCATGGGCATGGGGGGCATCCTGATCACCGCGGGGGTGGATCTGGGCGCCGGGCGGCAGGTAGGGTTTGCCGCGGTCCTGTCCGCATCCCTGCTGCAGACCGCCGACTATTCCCGGCGCATGTACCCGGATCTGCCCATTCTGCCCCTGGCCGTTCCGATCCTCGCCGCCATGATTGTCTGCGGGATCTTCGGCTTTGTAAACGGCGTCATTATCGCCAAATTAAAGGTTCCCGCCTTTATCGCCACTCTGGGTTCCATGGTGGCGGTATACGGCGCCTGCTCCCTCTACTTTGACCGGCCCCCCTACGGCGCCCAGCCCATAGGCGGCCTGGATCACCGTTTTATCGCCCTGGGAACCGGATACATAGGACCGAACGGGGTTTATTCAATCCCCTACATCGTTATCATAGCGATCCTGGTTACCCTCTTCATCTATGTCCTCTACAACAAAACCACCTACGGGAAGAATATCTACGCCATAGGCGGAAACGCCGAAGCGGCCCGGGTTTCGGGGGTGAACGTGGAATGGACCCTGGTGGTGGTATACACCCTGGCGGCGGCCCTCTACGGCCTGGGGGGTTCCCTGGAAGCGGCCCGGACCGGCGGGGCCACCAACAACTACGGCAACGGATACGAGCTTGACGCCATCGCCGCCTGCGTGGTCGGGGGGGTCTCCAACATGGGCGGCATCGGCACCGTTCCGGGAATAGTCATCGGGGTGCTTATCTTTTCGGTGATAAACTACGGCCTTACCTTTATCAATATGTCCCCCTACTGGCAGCAGATCGTTAAGGGGGCCATCATCATCGCCGCCGTCGCCCTGGACATCAGAAAATACCTCAAGAAACGCTGAACAAGAAACGCTGAACCCCCGCCGGGTAAACAGCCGGCTCCGGCGGGCCCCCCGTGTTCCCCGGAGCATGGCTCATTCGCCCGGGATTCCAAGTCTGTTTCCCGGGATTCTGAGTCTGTTTCCCGGGATTCTGAGTCTGTTTCCCGGACTTTTGAGTCTGTTTCCCGGACTTTTGAGTCTGTTTCCCGGACTTTTGAGTCTGTTTCCCGGACTTTTGAGTCTGTTTCCCAGACTTTTGAGTCTGTTTCCCAGACTTTTGAGTCTGTTTCCCAGACTTTTGAGTCTGTTTCCCGGGAAAATGCCCCGGATTCCGGTTTAAGCGCGAAGCGCGGCAAACTCCTAGGTAAACGCGGGCCGCAGCCGCAGAGCCTTTACAAGGGCCCGCAGGTCCGCCTCCGTTCCGGGGCCGCCGGGGAGCAGCTCGTCCCGGCTAATGTCCAGCTCAAAGGGACGGCGGGCCACATGCTCCGGGTAATGGGCGTCGGAGGAAGTGGTCAGGGGAAAACCCAGGGTATCGATGGACGGAGGCAGGCGGACGCATTCGACGGCGGTCCAGGGGCCGTTCACCACCACCCCCAGCTGGCTGGTCATGGAAAAGGCGGACCGGTCCACATGGGCGGGGATGACGATGCCGCCGAAGGCCGCCGCCTTGCCGCCGATGTCGTCCACGCTTAGATCCAAAGCGTTGGGAAGAAAGTATTCCACCTCCCCCTCGATAGCATCGTTCTCGTCCACATAGACCTGGTCTCCGGTCTTTTCAGGATCGTTGGGAAAGGGGATAAGGATGCTGTAGGCATATTCCCCAAAGGAAAGGGCCGCCTCAAGGCCGGTAAACAGGCAGAGCACGTGGATCTCCTCCTGGGTTGTGGCCTCCATGCCGAAGAGGGGAATAATCCCCAGGGGGGGACAGACCCTGGCAAAGGCGGGGCAGTTCAGCGCCGAATTGTGATCCGTCAGGGCCAGAACCTTTACCCCCCTGGCGGCGGCGGTCTCCGCCAAAGTCCGGGGGGATAGATCCAGGGAACCGCAGGGGGAGAGGCAGGAATGGTTGTGCAGATCCGCCAGCAGGGCCATGGCTACCGGCGCAGCAGTTCCCAGAGTTTTCCCGATACGGCGTACTGGTTCTCTCTGGTTCTGATAACGGCGATTCTTTCGTCCCTGGCGGCTTCGATCATGTCTTCGGGAACGGGCCGGTTATTGCAGACGATGATCACGGTGATGTTCACCAGGGTGGCCACCGCAACCGTGTTTTTATGGGCCTGGATGGTGATCAACGCGCCGCCGTCTTTGGCGTTGGCCATTACGTCCGAGAGGAGATCCGAGGTATAGGCGCCGCTCAGGGGGAGGTCTTCAAATTCGCCCTGGAGCACTTCGGCCCCCAGGGCGGCGGCGGCTTCGCTGATGTTCATTGGGTATCCTTGGGGGAATTGAGGAATACCACCGACCGGACCGTGGTCCCCTGACCCGGGGCGGACTGGATGAAAAATTCGTCGGAGACCCGTTTGGTATTGGCCAGGCCCATGCCGGCGCCGAAGCCCAGGGAACGGATCCATTCGTTGGCGGTGGACCAGCCCTCCTGCAGGGCCAGGTTTACGTCCTCTATCCCCGGACCCGTGTCGGCGGCTATGATGATTACCTTGTCGGGCTGTATGGAACAGCTGATGGTTCCGCCGTGGGAATGGACCACCTGGTTTATCTCCAGCTCATAGCTGGCAATGGCCACCCGGCGTATAATCTTGGGATCGATGCTGTGAAGCTTGAGGGCCTTTTTTATTTCGGTAGAGGCCCGCCCCGCCAGTTCAAAATCGTATTTGGCGGTGGTAAACTCCATCTCCGAAAAACCTATGGCGGCGTTCATCTCATTTTTTTGATTCATCTTTTCCAATCGCAGTACTTCCCGGTTCATTTCGACCAGCAGGGTTCCGATTACATCCTTGGAGGTAAGGATGCCGACCAATTCTTGTTTTTTATTCACCACGGGAAAACGGCCGTAGCGGTATTTGTTCAAATAGGAAACGGCGAAAGACAGGGGCATGTCGTCTTCCAGCACGATCACATCCCTGGTCATCCGCAGTTCCGCGGGATCTTCGATGTAGCCCATATCCAGGGCGGTAACAATATCGTCGATCGAAACAATTCCCGCCAGCCGCTGTCCTTCCACAATGGGAATGCCGGTGATATAGTTCTCCTTCATCAGGGCCTGGATATGCCTGAGGCTGTCGGTCCTGACGGCGGAAATAACCGCAGTAGTCATCACATCCTTTATTTTAAGCTGATAGATAAGCTCCAGCACCACCGAGGGAGAATCTACGGTACTGATGGGGATGTCTTCGCGGATATCGGAATTTTCGCCCATCAGCCCTGCCCCCTGTCCGGCGCCGGAGGCTTGCCCGCAAGGCAGCGCTCTATCACGTCCGCCACTCCGTCGTCGTCGTTGGACCGGTCCGTAACCAGATCCGCCATATCCTTGATCCGCCGGTCCCCGTTTGCCATCGCCACCCCCGTCCCGGCCCAGCGGAGCATGGCCTCGTCGTTCATGGAATCCCCTATGGCGACCACCGCCGTCCGGGGTATGCCCAGCCTGAGCGCCACCTTTTCCAGGGCGGTTCCCTTGTCCGTATGGGGGGGCAGAATCTCAAGGAAATAGGGCTTGCTGGTAAAGATCGTTACCTCGGAACCCACGTAGGTTTTAAGCAAATTTTCCAGGGGCTGCAGAATCATGGGGTCCCCGGGGATGAGCAGCTTATAGCAGCCCGCGGCCACCATGGACCTGAAATTCTCCACCACCACCTGGCGGAGGCCGGTGATCTTCTGATCGTAATCGGCAAATTCATTGGACCGGGAGACGTACATCACATCGTCTTCGTATATCTGAACGGGAAAACCCTCGGCGGCGACCAGATCGTAGGCGATCAGGGCCGTCTCCGCCGGAAGCCGGACCTCGTCTATGATGGCGCCGGTATGGCTTTCCTGGATTATGGTGCCGTTATTGCAGATAAGGTAACCCGGCCGCTTGTTAAGCCCCAGCCGCCGGGCAAAGGGCTCCATCGCCGAGGGAACCCTGCCCGAAGCCAGGACCACCACCACCCCCGCCGCTTCCGCCCTTTTAATGGCGTTTCTGGTACGGAACGAAATGGTAAGATCCGACCGCAGCAGGGTATCGTCCAAATCAAGGGCGAACATCCGTACCGATCCGCTCTGACCCTGCTTCCCGGGGTCCTGTATAACTCCCGCCATAGTAAAAGCATAACCCCTTTATAAACCGCTATTCAATAGTCAAAAAAACCCCTATCATTATAGCATGAAGTTCCCTGAAACGGGAACGTATCTTATACGATCGGTTGCTATATGGGAAAAACCTATGTTTTTGTGAATCAGAAAGGAGGGGTAGGCAAGACCACCTCGGCCATTGATATCGGCGCCTACCTTGCGGAGGCGGGGAAGAAGACCCTGCTGGTGGATTTTGATTCTCAGGCGAATCTTTCCAGCGGGGTCGGGGTGGAGTCTCCCAAACCGGGGGTTTACGAGCTTATCTCGGGGGCGGAACCCCTGGACCGCGTCATCCGGGAGACTTCGGTCCCGGGCCTTTCGGCTATTCCCGCCAGTATAGACCTTTCCGGCGCCGCCGTGGAGCTGATCGAACAGGAGGACCGGGATTTCTTCCTTAAAAAGGCCCTGGACGGGGCCCGGGACCGCTTTGACTACATTCTGATAGACTGCCCCCCTTCCCTGGGGGTACTGACCCTGAACGGCCTTGCCGCGGCGGATTCGGTGCTTATTCCCATGCAGTGCGAATACTTTGCCATGGAGGGGCTCTCCCTCCTGCTGCAGACGGTCAAGCGGATCCAGAAAAACCTGAACCCCTCCCTTACCGTGGGGGGGATCTTCTTTACCATGTACGATCAGCGGACCAGGCTGGCCCAGGAGGTGGTCAAACAGGTTACCACCTACTTCAGGGATGCGGTCTTTGCCACGATCATCCCCCGGAATGTACGCCTCTCCGAAGCCCCTTCCCACGGCCAGCCCATATCCCAGTACGACCCCGAGTGCAGCGGCGCCAGGGCCTACAAAAGCCTCACCGAAGAGGTAATGCGGCGTGGCTCCTAAGCAGCGGCTGGGAAAGGGTCTGGACGCCCTGTTTCCCAGGGATTTTAACGGGAACGAGGATTCCGGTCCCGGTGAAGGCCGGAACGCCGGGGGGCCGAATGCCGAAGGGATACACGGCGGACCGCCCGGAGGCGGACTGCTCGTTTCCCCGGACAAGCTGCTCCCCAATCCCGGCCAGCCCCGGAAGGTTTTTGACGAAGCGGGTCTCAGGGAGCTGGCCGGTTCCATCAGGGAGCACGGCATTATTCAGCCCGTTATCGCCGAAGACCGGGGAGACGGAACCTATACCATCGTGGCCGGGGAACGCCGGACCCGGGCGGCCCGTATGGCGGGGCTCAAGGAGATACCCGTCATTGTACGGAACTATTCCGAAGCCAGGCGTATGGAGGTCTCCCTCATCGAGAACATCCAGCGCACCGACTTAAACCCCGTGGAGGAGGCCGCCGCCTACCGGACCCTGATGGATCTGACGGGGCTTTCCCAGGACGAAGTGGCGGCCCGGGTGGGGAAAAACCGGTCCACCGTGGCAAACGCCCTGCGGCTCCTCAAACTGCCCCCCGCTATGCGCTCGGCCCTGGAAGACGGCAGCATGAGCCCCGGTCATGCCCGGGCCATACTGTCCCTGGAAGGCGCCGCGAATCAGGAGACCCTTTTTAAGCGGATCGCCGCCGGGGGCATCTCGGTCCGGGAGGCGGAACGGGCCGCCGCGGCCCTTGAAAAAGGAGAGTCCCTTAAACCCCCCAAAAAGGCGGCCACAAGCCGGCGGGACCCGGAATTAAGCGCCATGGAGCAGAAATTTATCAAAACCCTGGGAACCAAGGTCGTTATCGAAGGGAATCTGGCCAGGGGCAGTATCAGAATCGACTATTACTCCATGGACGACCTGGACCGGCTCTACGGCATCCTGGAAAAGCAGCATGAGCCGCCTCTCGGTTAAGGAGAAGCTGGGGTTCGGCATCTTCGACCTGGGGGGAAACCTCTTCTTTACGGCCCTGGGGTTCTGGAGCCTTAACTATTTAACCGATACCGCAGGGCTTGCCGCGGGGCTGGCGGGATTTGCCGTCATGATAGGCAAGCTCTGGGATGCCGTCAGCGATCCCATGATGGGCTACCTCTCCGACCGGACCCGGTCCCGCTGGGGCCGGAGGCGGCCCTATCTGCTCTTCGGCGCTTTGCCGGTGCTCCTCGCCATGTGGGCCTTTTTTACCGCCCCCAGGATCGAAAATCCCTATCTGCTTACCCTCTGGGCGGCCCTGACCCTCGTCCTCCTCAATACCGCCAACACGGTGATCAACGTTCCCTACGCCTCCCTGACCCCGGAATTAACCGATGACTACCACGAGCGGACCAGCCTGAACGGCTACCGCTTCGGCTGCGCCGTTTTCGGTACCATCATCGGAGCCGCCGCTGTTAAGCCCCTGGTGGACGCATTCCCCAGCCCCCGGCTTGGTTTTTCCATGACGGGATTGATCCTTGGGGGCGTCGTGGCCCTCACTTCGCTGCTCTGCTTCTTCGGCACCAGGGAAAAAAAGCGTTCCCCCGGGGACTATCCCGCCGCGGGCTTCCTGGCCACCTATGGGGCGGTCTTCTCCAACCGGCCCTATGTCCTGCTCCTGGGGACCTATGCCCTCCATCTGATGGGCATCAGTTTCCTCCAGGGGATTCTGATCTACTATACCAAGTACATCTACAGGCGGGAGGATCTGACCGTTCCGGCCATGGTAATCCTGCTCCTCACCGCCATGGTCTGCATTCCCCTGTCGGTGCTTGTTTCAAAACGGACAGGCAAAAAACGGACCTACCAGATCTGTTTTGCCCTGCTTGCCGGGGGTTGTCTGGTTATCTTCCGCCTGGGCCATCTTTTGGGGACCTCTTTTTTCCTGGGGATGATGGTCTGGGCCGGCGCCGGGGTGGGATTCAGCTATGTGGCCCCCTTCGCCATGGTCCCCGACGCCATAGAATACGATGCGCTTATCACCGGAGAGCGGAAGGAGGGAGCCTTCTACGGCATGTGGACCTTTACCGCCAAGCTGGGCCAATCCCTGGCGGTATTTCTCTCGGGCCTCATCCTTGCCGGGGGAGGCTATATCGCCGATGCGGTTCAAGGCGCCGGGGCCCTGCTGGCGATACGCCTTCTCATCGGCCCCCTCCCGGCCGTAATGTTCCTTTCGGCCCTGATCCTGGTTCAGTTTTACCCCCTGGACGAAAAGACCTACAAAAAGCTGATGACCCCCGGTTAAGAGAAACCCGGCGGTCTTTTCAGGGATTTCTTAAAGCAATTTCCCCGGTAAGCGCCCTGTTAAGGCAGGGGAACAGGTGGTTCGTCTTAATCCCTTAAACGACTATCTCTTCGGGCAGACGCTGGGGCAGCGGGGCTGTGAGGAACAGCTCTTATCCCTGCTTAACGCCGTTTTAAACAGGACCGGCAAACACCGGCTTAAAACGGTCAAAATCGTCGAAAACAGAATCCTCAGCCCGGAACTTCTGGGGGCAAAAACAAGCGTCCTGGATATCCGGGCCAGACTGGCGGACGGAACTAAAATTAATCTTGAGGTTCAGCTGCAAAACAAGTATAAATATGAACAAGCGCAGCCTGTTTTACTGGGCAAAAGAGTATGCCCAGACGCTGGCCGGACAAGATTATCAGGATGCGCCGGATGTTGTTGCGGTAAACATCCTGGATTTCGCTTATTTTCCTCTGGAAGAGTTTCATACAATCTTCCGCCTGTGGGAGGATAAGCGCCGGGACTGTCTTCTGACCGGCGCAGCGGAATTTCACTTTCTGGAAATACCCAAGTTCCGGCGGCTGGAGGACAAGGACATCCGGGGGAATCCGCTCCACCGGTAGTTATCCTATTTTGACCGGAAAACGTCCCCGGAGCTGGTGGAGGAGGCGCTGAGCATGGACCCGGTAATAGCAAAAGCCCAAAAAGTCATGGATAAGATCGTACAGGATGAGGCGCTCCTCCATGCCTATCACATGTACGAGTTAAGCCTCTGGGATGAAAACAGCCTTCGCCGGGAACTAACGCGCCGCTGTACAAAGCGGGGTATGGAGCGGGGCATAAAACAAGGCATCGAACAGGGAAAACATAAGACCGTCCTGGAAATTGCCCGGAAACTGAAAGCCAGAGGCTTGCCGGCGGAGCAGATAGCCGAAGATACCGGCCTTTTACCGGAGGATATCGCCGCATTATAACGAGAACCGGCCCGTCCGGGAGGCCGTCTGAACCTTTATATCCCACTGCCGCCTGTTATGCTATTTTTGCCCGTCAAGGCATTCGCCGGATGTAAAAAAACGCCGTTTTTGCGAATTTTTGTGAACATTCATCGTTTTTCCCGGAAAAAGCCAATGAAGCCGTTGTAACGCCTGAGTCCGCCGTTATAAATTCTGAGTCCGCCGTTACAAATTCTGAGTCCGCCGTTATAAATTCTGAGTCCGCCGTTATAAATTCTGAGTCCGCCGTTATAAATTCTGAGTCTGTCGTTATAAATTCTGAGTCTGTCGTTTCAACTAATGACCTGTCCG